>CABSMC010000009.1 GCA_902478715.1 uncultured Adlercreutzia sp. | reverse complement strand
CTATGGCAGACAACAATCCCAAGAAACCAATCCCGCCGGCGTCGACTCAGCGCACCACGATGGTCATGGTCATTATTCTTCTGGCCGTGGCGTTTTTCGTGGGCAGCCAGTTCATGCGCACTGGCGCCATGGGCACCACGGTGACCGATCAGCTCATCACCTCCGAGTTCACCCAAGCGGTGGAGCAGGGTCGCGTGAAGTCGGTCACCTACTCCGCCGGCGACTATACGGTGTCGGGCACCTACTTCCCGGCGGCCACCGCCGGCTCCGAGGCCGCCGCCGCCTTCAATGGGGCCTTCGATTCCCTGAACGCCCTCATGGCGACCGAGCACGGCGATGACGGCAAAGCGCTCGGCGGCGTGGCCACCACGACGCTCGACCCGGCCGCGCTGGGCAAAGAGCACAACTACACCTCTACCTACGTGGGCTCCGATTCGCTCGGCGAGCTTTTGGCGGCCCACCCCGACATCTCCTATCAGGTGACGTTGCCGAGTCCCTTCCTGGAGGTTTTGGCCACGCTTCTGCCCATCCTCATCATCGGCGGCCTTCTGATGTTCTTCTTCTACAAGATGCAGCAGGCCAACAATTCCCAGATGAGCTTTGGGAAGAACAAGGCGAAGAAGACTCTGGAGGAGCGCCCCGACGTGACGTTTGCCGATGTGGCCGGCGTCGATGAGGCCGTGGAGGAGATGCAGGAGATCAAGGACTTTCTGGCCAATCCCGCCAAGTACCAGTCCATGGGTGCGAAGATCCCGCGAGGCTGCTTGCTCGTGGGCCCTCCGGGCACCGGTAAGACCCTGCTCGCGCGCGCCGTGGCCGGCGAGGCGGGCGTGCCGTTCTTCAGCATCTCGGGCTCGGACTTCGTCGAGATGTTCGTGGGCGTGGGCGCGAGCCGCGTGCGCGATCTGTTCAAGGACGCGAAAGAGGCTTCCCCCGCCATCATCTTCATCGACGAGATCGACGCGGTGGGGCGCCAGCGCGGCACGGGCCTCGGCGGCGGCCATGACGAGCGCGAGCAGACCTTGAACCAGCTGCTCGTGGAAATGGACGGCTTCGAGTCCAACGACTCCGTGGTGCTCATCGCGGCCACGAACCGCGCCGACGTGCTTGATCCGGCGCTTCTGCGCCCGGGCCGCTTCGACCGCCAAATCGTCGTGGACACCCCCGACGTGAAGGGCCGCCAGCGCATCCTGGAGGTGCATTCCAAGGACAAGCCCATCGGGTCGGATGTCGATCTGGCGAAGATCGCGAAGATCACCCCGGGCTTCACCGGCGCCGATCTGGCGAACCTCATGAACGAGTCGGCCCTGCTCACGGCGCGGCGCGGCAAGAAGATCATCACCATGCGTGAGGTGAGCGAGTCGATGGAGCGCGTTATCGCCGGCCCGGAGCGCAAGGGCCGCGTGATGAACGAGAAGACCAAGCACACCATCGCCTACCACGAGAGCGGGCACGCGCTCGTGGGCCATTTGCTCGACCATGCCGATCCGGTGCACAAGATCTCGATCATCTCCCGCGGCCGGGCTTTGGGCTACACCCTCTCCATTCCCGATGAGGACAAGGTGCTGAACTCGCTTTCCGAGATGAAGGACGAGTTGGCGGTGTTCATGGGAGGCCGCGTGGCCGAGGAGATCTTCTGCGACGACATCACCACCGGAGCCTCCAACGACCTTGAGCGCGCGAGCAAGATGGCCCGCGCCATCGTCACCCAGTACGGCATGAGTCCTTTGGGCACCCAGGTGTTCGGCCAGCCCAACCACGAGGTGTTCTTGGGCCGCGACTACGGCAACACCCAAGATTACTCCGAGGAGACGGCGCGCCGCATCGATGAAGAGGTGGCCAAGATCATGAAGGAGGCCCACGATAGGGCCCACGCGATTCTGTCCTCCCACGCCGACCAGATGGATCTCATGGCCAGCGTGCTGCTCGAGCGCGAGACCGTGGAAGGCGAGGCCTGCGAGGCGCTGCTCGACAACAAGTGGGACGAGTACCTGGCGCGCGAGGACGACATCATCGCCGCCAAGGAGGCGGAAGAGGCCGCGGCCCGCGCCAAGGACGCCGAGCTTCTGGCGGCCCAAGGCGAGGGCGATGGCGCGAACGGCGCACCGGGTGCGCCGGGTGGTTCGGGTGCTGCGCCGGTTGATCCCGATGCCGGCGAGACGCTGGCCGACCCGAACTGGCGAAACGAGCCGGTAGAGCCGGGCGACCAGGATCCGAACGTCCCCTTCCGCACGCCTGCCGAGCACGCCGACCGCGCCGATGCACCCACCCAAGCCGAGGTGAACGCCGAGATCGACCGCGAGGACGACATGGATTCCTCCGCCGACGCCCCTGATCCGAACAAGAAGGATTGAGCGAGGACGCTGCGCTTGGACGCGATCCTCGATTGCCAACATACATAACCTTCGTAGGGGCTGACCTTGGTCAGCCCTTTCTGCAACGGCAACCATGCCTGTAGCAAGGGGCGACCAAGGTCGCCCCCTACGGAAGAGGCCACGTTTGCGACAAGGGGCGACCAAGGCCGCCCCCTACGGAAGAGGGGAGGGGCGACCAAGGTCGTCTCCTGCGGGAATCGGAGGGTACCTTCGGGCGTCCTTTTTCGTGTGGGCGTCCAATCTTGAAGCCCACTCTAAGAGATAATACGGTACACTCATCTGAAAACCAGTGTACACGGGCCTTTTGCGCCGTTACACTTATCGGTTAAGAATCTAAGGGAGGAAACGCCGAGGAAGACGAGGCTTCAGCATTGATGATTTGGCATTGCGGACAGTACGACTTCGACACCAGCACGCCCATCGTTATGGGCATTTTGAACGTGACCCCCGATTCCTTCTCCGACGGCGGCGCTTATCTCGATCCGAAGGCGGCTGTGGCCCACGGTCTGGACATGGTGCGCGCCGGTGCCGCCATTGTGGATGTGGGCGGCGAGTCGACGCGTCCGGGCGCCACGCCGGTCACGCCCGATGAGGAGTGGGATCGCATCGGCGAGGTCGTGGCGGCCCTGGTGGAGGCCGGCATCTGCGTGTCGGTGGACACGCGTCATGCCGAGGTGGCCGTCCGCGCCCTGCATGCCGGCGCTTCCATCGTCAACGACGTGTCGGGTTTTCGCGATCCCGCCATGCGCGAGGCGGTGCGCCGCTGCGGCTGCGGCTGCGTGGTCATGCACATGAAGGGCGAGCCCGCTACCATGCAGGACAACCCCGTTTACCAGGACGTGGTGGCCGAAGTGCGCGATTACCTGCGCGATGCGGCCGCCGCTTTGGAGGCGGCAGGCATCGACCGTTCCCGCATCTGTGTCGATCCGGGCCCCGGCTTCGGCAAGACGCCCAAGCAAACCATCGAGCTCATGCGCAATCTCCACGAGATCGTGCACCTGGGCTATCCGGTCATGGTGGCGGTCTCGCGCAAGCGTTTCGTGGGCGAGGCCTACCATGTGGAAGAGCTTCACGACCGCGATGTGGCCTCGGCGGCTGAGGCATTGCTCGCCTGCGAGCTGGGCGCCAGCGTGGTGCGTACCCATAACGTGGAGATGACGGCTGCGGCGTTGAAGGATCTGAGGCCGGCGGTGCTTCTGGGCCTGGGGTCGAACGTGGCGCTGGTGGCCGAGCCCGGCGAGGAGACCGAGGCCAAAATCGCCCAGCTGAACCTCGCCGTGGGTCAGTTGTGCAGCCTGCCCGACACCCAGATCATGGACATGTCGTCGTTCTACGAGAGCGAGCCGGCCTACTACGAGGATCAGGATACCTTCGTGAACGCCGTGGTGCTTCTGCGCAGCGGCCTTCCGCCGAAAGAGCTGCTCGGATACTTGCACGGCATCGAGAACTCCCTCGGTCGCGTGCGCACTATCGAGAACGGCCCGCGCACGCTCGATATCGATATTCTCGACTATCAGATGTACGTCGCTTCCGACGACGAGCTCACGCTTCCGCACCCGCGTGTGACGGAGCGCGATTTCGTTGTGAAGCCCCTGCTGGAAATTCTGCCTGGCTGGGAGTTGGCGGACGGAACCCCCGTGGGGCGCGTGCCCGAGGCGCAGCGCGTTGGGAAGGCAAGGAGGATCTAGCCATGAAGCTGACCGTGCTCGATGAGGTGGCCTCCACCAACGAGGTCGTGAAGAACGCGTTGCGCGAGGGCAAGGCCGAGGGTCTCATTGTTCGCGCCCGACGCCAGTCCAGCGGCTATGGCCGCCAGGGTCGCGAATGGGACAGCCCGGAGGGCGGCCTGTACATGTCCATCCTCTTGCGTCCCGATGTGGCTGGCAGCGGCTTGGCTACCTTGAGCCTGGTGGTGGGCCTTTCGGTTCAGCGCGCCTTAGGCCAGGTGGCCGCCCCGCAGTTCGAGGACGGCATCCAGGTGAAATGGCCCAACGACGTGATTTACATGCCCGCCGACTGCCAGCGCGGCGACGAGTACCGCAAGCTCTGCGGCATCTCGCTGGAGGCCTGCGGGGGCGGTGTGTGCGTGGGCATCGGCATCAACGTGTTCCGTCCCGAGGTCGACCGCCCCGTGCAGGGCCGTAACGTCCCCGAGTACATGGCCGAGCTCATGCCGGCCCCCGACTCTGAGCCGGGGCACTTCGTGTCGTTGGCCCAAGCCATTGCGGCATTGCCGGAGCGCGAGCAGGCCGCCCGTCGCGAGGAGGTCATCACCGACATCCAGCGCGAGGTTATCGCCCGCATCCTCGTGAACTACGGTCGTTGGCGCGAGCTCGGCTTCATGCCGACTTTGGGCAGCTACGAAGGCTCCTCCTTCCTTACCGGTCGCGCGGTGCGCATCGAGGATGCCGCCGGCACCGCTACTTTGGAAGGCACGGCCACCGGCGTCGACGAGCGCGGTCGCCTTCTCGTCCGCACCGCCGACAACACCGTCCCCGTCGCCTCCGGCGAGGCCCACGTCATGGTGATGCCGTAAAAGGCAGCATTGGTTGCCAGTCGGTGACAAAACGCACCCTCCTGGTGCACGAAATTCGACTTATATAGACTTTTGGAAATCTTCGAAGAGGCTGATCTGCGCACTTTCGAACTTATATAGCCTTTTCGGGCCGTCGGGCTTGCCATCGAAAGCTATATAAGTCCGATTTCGTGCACCAAGGGGCCTTTTCGTGTCACGGGCACAGCTGGGGATGCTTGCGAACGCGGTTCGGGCGGCGCCGTTGATGATGAAGCTGCAAGGGGGTAGAGTTTGTCAGCTATTGTTCGTCAAATGCCGTGCGAGCTGATGCACAAGAGGGTTCTCGTTGTCCTCTCGATAGAGGATCCCCAAGGGCATCGATAACGGTGCTCCGTCAAGTTCTTCAATGATGACAACGTCATCCCTGCCACTGTAGAAGCGGCGAAGCTCCTCTGCGGTGTAAAAGACGATGCCGCGTCCCAGGTCTATGGAACCCATGTTGGCAGTGACGCCGTGCACTGATTTCAAAGTGAAGTGAAGGTTGAGGTCGCCGCCGAGAACGTGGGCGATGTAGGAGCGCCAGAGGTCGTAATAGGCGCGATCCACAATGAGAAATTCCGCTTGGGTGAGGTCGGCGCGCTGGAGTTTCCCGATGCGAGACAACGGATGCTCGGCGCTCATAGCCAATGCGGCCGGCGCCGCAACCGTTGCCGCCGTTTTGATGCCACGTTCTTGGGCTGCTTTCGAGAAATCGGGCATGATCGAGAAGTCTAGTGAACTGACGATGTCTACCGAATCGTTGTCAAGGACAGCGAAATAGGGATCGTCGAGACCTTCCGTCGAAGTGTTTGTGAGCTCAAATGGAATTCCCTTGACGTGTGGCAACCGGTCAGACAGATAAGTGCCGTGGTCGAACCATTGAACTCGAACGGGCCGATTGGAATGCCTGAGTTCCCTGCAAGCCTTCACTCCCGAATTTAAGGTAGTGAGAGTTGATTGAGCGCACTCAAGAAAGCGGTGTCCATAATAGGTGAGCTGGGGGCTGCCGCCTCTCTCAATGAGAGGAACCCCCACCCATTTTTCTAGCGCAATCATATGCTTGCTAAGTGTCGGTTGCGCCATATTGAGTGTCTTTGCCGCAGAACTGAAGTTCAGATGTCGCGCGAATACGATGTACTCCTGGAGCCATTCCGTGTTCATGTAGTCCTCCCCTTTGAAATCATCCCAACTAAAGCATAACGTTTTTTTCCAGGGGGAGAAATGGCTATTCCATGGTCGAATAGCCAAATTACGAAACGTAAAAAGCGAATGCCGGAATGGGAGAGTGGTATTACCACTTCCTTTGCGGCTATGACTTGTTGCGCAAGCACAATGGGTTCCAACAGCTCTTGGAGGAAGGGGGTGAATATGAGCAAAGCAATTTCCCGCAAGAAGGCAGCGCTGACGATTCAAGTGGCGTTGGCGCTCACCGTGGTCGCGGGCTTCAGCGTTTTGGGTGGCTGTGCGCCGCAGGCGGCCAATCTGCCGGATAGCGGAAGCGAAGAGAATGCCCCGCAAGCTACCGGGACGGGTTCAGGATCGGAAGGCGAAGTTGGCACAAGCCTTGCCGAATGGAACCCCGACATGGATTGCTCGGTTTGCCACGATACGGAACAGGCTTCCCTATCCGACTCGACATGCACGGCTTCTAATCACGCCAACCTCTCCTGCACGGACTGCCATTTAGAAGTTGAGGGATTGGCCACGGTTCACCAGGAGACGAAGAAGTCGAAGCCAGGCAAGATCAATCGTCTCGACTACCCGGTGAGCGAAGAGACCTGCTTCGGATGCCACGAGAGCAAAGAGGCTCTGGCTGAGCGCACCGCCGATTGTACGGTGCTGACCGACAGCAAGGGAACGGTGGTGAATCCCCACGCGATTCCCGAGAACGAAGGTCATAAGAAACAGGCGGAATGCGCCGACTGCCACGGCATGCATACGGCTTCGGATCCCTCCCAGTATTGCCTTGGATGCCACCATCAGAACGTGTACGAATGCTATACCTGCCACGACTAGGAGACAAACTGCCCTTTCAGAAGGAGAGGGAGTTCGAAAAAAGGAGGAGACATGAGCGAAGAGCTATCGAGACGATCGTTTATCCGCGGAGGAGCGGCGGCGGTCGCGGCAACGGCGGTCGGAGCCGCCGGAGTACTAAGCGGTTGCTCCAGCCAAGATCTGAGCGCCACCGGTACCGCGGAGAGCCAGGCGAATGAGAACTCGAAGGTGCCCCCGGCTTGGGACGCCACCGTCCCGGAGGCCTGGGACCGCGAAGTGGAGATGCTAGTTCTAGGTTGCGGCATTGCTGGTGCTTGCGGTGCTGTCGAAGGCTACGATTTGGGTCTTGACGTACTGGTAGTTGACGCCGCTCCCACTATTACGGAATGCTGCTGCACGCAGAGCGGCGGCGCCTTGTGCGGTTGCGGAACGCGCATTCAGGAGGACTTCGACGTGATCGACGATGTGGAGGTCATGATCCAGGACGTTCGCAACGACGGCGGCGACTTGGGCGACCCGGAGGTCATTCGTGCCTTCTGCGAGCTGTCCGGCGAGACGGTAGACTGGCTGGAAGATTTGGGTTGCGACGTCATCCAGAACGTGTCCTTGAACGAGCCCTCCCACACTATCGCCCGCACGTATAACACCAATCCTCCCGGCAATGGGCTCGGCTGGATGGAGGGCCTGCAGGGGGCCATCGAGGAGCGTGGTATAGGGGTTCTGTCGGATACGCGAGCGCAGAAGCTCTATCGCGACGCCGATGGTGTTGTCGTGGGCGCCCATGTCGAGGCCAAGAGCGGCGAGACCCTTGATATTCGCGCAACGAAGGGTGTTCTGCTGGCCGTCGGCGGCTTGGGAAACAATGTGGATATGTGGAACAAGCACTGCCTGACCATGAAGGAGCTCTCTTCTGAGGCGAAGCGCATCGTGGGCGCGGCTCCGGCCGATGTGCAGGGCGATGGTTACCGAATGCTCGAGGAAATCAACGGCTACTGCTATCCCTCTCCTCCCAATTACGGACCTGGCGGTGTCGCGGTGAGCAACGACGGACCTGCAAGCGGCATCCTTCTTCCCTTCAACTGGAAGGACAGCCTCATCGAGGTGAACAAGGACGGCAAGCGCTTCAACGACGAAAGCAGCTTCCACGTGTTCTATGACCTGAAAACGCCGCTGAAGCAGCCCGAGATGTGGCACGTATGCATCTTCGATGAGACGGCGCGCCTGGGCCAGAATGGTCAAACGAATGCTCAGCCCATTATCGATGAAGCGACGGCCAACGGCATGGACTCGGTGAAGACCGCCGACACCATCGAGGAGCTGGCCGAAATGTTTGGACTGCCCGCTGATGCGGTGCGCGCGAGCGTCGATGAGTTCAACAGCTACATCGGCAAGACGGGGGAGACCGACCCCTATGGGCGCACGGCTTTCGAGGGGCAGAAAATCGAGACGCCGCCGTTCTGGGGCATCGAGGAAAACGCCATCATCGGCACCTCTAAGGGTGGGTCGAAGGTGAATCCGCAGGCGCAGGTGCTTGATCGCCACGGCGAGGTTATTACTCATCTGTACGCGGCGGGCGAGATCGCGTTTTTCCCCACCTCCGGTAATGCGGCGATCCATATCGTCGGCGGCTGCAACGGCTCTGGTGCGAACTTCGGCCGCATCGCCGCTCGCGGCATCGCTGAGGAGACGGCGCTGGCCTAGGCTCTTCGCGAGACTTGCTTTACTGGTGCGCCCCTTCTTCCCCCTCCCTCTGATGGGGCGCGAATTTCCTTGCCGGGCGCAACGGCTTTGCAGCCGTTGCGCCCGATGCTATGGGGGCACGTTGCGTACGCGGGATCCAAGAGAACGAAAAGAGCGTTCTCTTTAAAGAATGGTGCTCAAGGGGCAACCCTGGGCTCCTCTAGGGTATAAGGGCGTCTTCTCTTATTTCCAGCGGGTTCGTGGCACACTCTTTTCAAGTATGGAACGTGGAAGGGGGGCGCTATGGATGATGTCTATGAGGCAGAGGCCATGCAATCCGGAGGCGACGAAACGTCGGTGCCGTCGGTTCAGGAAAGTGGGGCACGCCGTCTCGCAGGGGCGGCCGATGTGTGCGAGTTGCTGTCTGTTGCGTTTCGCTTTCCGGAAGAGGATGCCCTGGCCGTGGCTCTGGTAGATGGCCGTTTCGCCGCCGATGCGCAGGGCGCCTTCTCCGACGCCGGCGCGCCGGCGGAAGCTCTTGCAGCGAGCGACGAGCTGCTCGCGTCCTTTCGGGGCTTGAACGCGGCGGCGCTGCAGCGCGATTTGCGCCGCGGCTACTCGCTGCTGTTCTTGGCACCGGGCGCGAAGGTGCCCGTCTGGCCCTACGAGGCCCCTTTTCGCTATCGCGCGAAAGGCCGCGTGGGAGTGCCGTCTCTCTTCCGCAGTCCGGTGACGCTGGAGGTAGCCGCGTCTATGAGCGAGGTGGGCTTCAAGCCCGTTGATGCCACCGAACCGCCCGACAGTGTGGCCGACGAGCTCGCGTTTCTCTCGGCGCTTTTGGCAACTGCCGCGGCGGCGCTTCAGGGCGGCGAGGAGCCGGTTGCCCAAAACTGGCTCGGGAAGGCGCGACGATTCTGGAACGACCACCCCGGCCAATGGCTGCCGGCGTTTATGGAGCAGGTGCAACAGGAGTCGCCCCTGCGCAAGGGCGCCTCCCCCTATGGCCTTCTGGCCCAATGGGGCGCTCTGGTGCTGTCCGTGCTGTCCTTTCTCGGTAACGCTGCTGAAGGCGCTCGGGTATAATTTCGACAACGCGAAGGGGGAGGGGCCGCATGGACATTCTTCAGATCAGCTACTTCTCGAAGGTCTACGAGACGACGAACTACGCCCATGCGGCCGAAAGCCTCTGTGTGTCGCGTCAAGGGTTGCGCAAGGTGATGCGCAACCTGGAGCGGGAGGTAGGTCAGCCGCTGTTCGTGAATGTGGCGAACCGTCTGCAGCCCACCGAGGCGGCCCATCGTCTTTACAAGGCCTCGCGCACATTCGTCGAGGGCTTCCGCGAGCTGGAGGACGCCGTTGCGGCCATGAAGCTCTCCCAGAAAACGGAGGTACGCCTGGGGGGCACCTACGATTCCGACGATGTCTTCACGACGGCGGAATGGCGCGCTTTCCGGTCGTACCCCACCGAGGAGCACGACATAAACGTGAAGCTGCGCTACGTCCGCGGGTCACGGCCCACGCTGCTGGCTGCCTTGCTGGACGGATCGCTGGACTACGCCCACGTGGTGTTCACGGAATTGGACGAGACGCGGTTCGAATGTCGCATCGCCCGGGAGGGACGCATCTTTCTGACGATGCGGTCCGACCATCCGCTGGCGGCTCGCTCCGCAGTGACCATCGAGGATCTGCGTGGTGTGCCGCTCTCCATGCACTGCGAGGGCAACGGCGTGGCCGATCTCATGCTGCGCGAGGCCCAGGCTCGAGGGGTGGCGCTGGACGTGGTGCGCAGCGACAACGAGCTGCCCTTGCGCCTGGCCGATGCCGAGGACGGACGGGCGGCCACGCTCACCTACCTGCCGCTCGATGACGATCCGCGGCATCCGAATCTGGTGAGCGTACCCTTTGAGGAGCCAGCCCTCGCGTGGAAGTACGGCGTCGTCGCGCGCCGGGGCGCCGGCGATTCCTACATGATGCGCTACTTCGCCGGCGAGGAGATCGACTGGCCCGCCATTGTCCGCGAAATCGACGAGAGGAAAGAGAAGACGGGGTAGCAGTGTTTTTCTGAGCAATTTCCCATATCGCTAGTATTCTCTTCTAAGGTAAAAACCCGGGGTTGCTCTTGAGTCAATGAATGCCTTCTGTTCTGGCTTCTTCTTGCTTCCTACAATTTCCTCAAAGGCCGGGCTGCGTGCCCGGCGGCTTTCTAGAGAGGAGAGGAAATGGAAGAGACGAAGGAGCCGATGGTGCCGGCGCGCGGATTGTCGCGTCGCAGCTTCATCAAGGGAGCAGCGGCCACGGCGGCCCTGGGCACGCTAGCCGGATGCGCTCCGCAGACGGTCGGCGGTGACGAGGAGGACGCGCCTTTGGCCGACACCTCCGTGGAGATTCCCGAGACGCAGCATTTCGCGGGCATCTGCCGCTGCGGCTGCGCGGGCCACTGCTTCTTGGATGTGCACGTGCGCGACGGCCAAGTGGTGCGCACCACCGCCGGCGAGATGGCCGACAACCGCTACAACCGCGTGTGCTCCAAGGGCCTCTCGCATGTGGGCCGCATCTACAGCTCGAAGCGCCTGCAGTACCCCATGCGGCGCACCGGCGAGCGCGGGAGCGGCGAGTTCGAGCGCATCACCTGGGACGAGGCCATCGCCGAGATCTGCGCCAAGTACCAGGAGTACGCCGAGAAAGACGGGCCCGCCTCCAACGTGCTGCACGTGGGCTCGGGCAACTTCGGCAGCGTGGCCCTCAAGAGCATCGAGCAGCTGAAGGCTGTACTGGGGATGAGCTCGTCGAACATGAGTGCCGACCTGGAGACGAGCTTCGCCATGGGCAACACGCTCGGCTACGGTGGCTTCGGTACTCAGAACGAGCAGGCCGACTGGCCGAACGCCAAGGTTTTCGTTTGCTGGATGTCCGACCCGTGCAATTCTACGCCGCAGTCGATGCACTTTATCTTGGACGCCAAGGAGGCCGGTGCGAAGTACGTGGTCATCGATCCGGTCTTCAACGCCAACGCCGGCAAGGCCGACTGGTTCCTCGGCGTGAACCCCTCCACTGACGGTGCTCTGGCCTTCGGCGCCCTGAACTACCTTCTGGAGCGGGGCTGGCAGGACGAGGAGTTCATCCGCGCCCGCACCGAGGCCCCGCTGTTCGTGAAGGCCGACGGTGCCCTTCTGCGCATGAGCGACTTGGGCGTCGAACCCACGACGAGCGACCAGATCGATCCCATGACCGGGCAGCCGGCCGTCATCGACCCGCTCGTGGTGTGGGACGAGGCCGCCGACGCCCCGGCTGCCGTGGGCGAGGCGGGAAAGCCGTCGCTTACCAGCCGCGAGACGGTGAACGACATCCCGGTGACCCTCGTCTACGACCTCATCAAGCAGCGCATCGCCGAGTATCCGGTATCCCGCGCCGCCGAGCTTTCCGGCATCGCCGAGGACGATATCCGCGAGCTCGCCCGCATGTACGCCCAGGATGGCCCGGTGACTACCTACTGCATGTTTGGTACCGACCGCTACATCAACGGTCACTTCAACTACTGGCCCGTGTTTGTGTTGGCTGCCTTCACCGGCAATATGGCTAAGTCGGGCGCCGGAGTGGGCTGGACCTATTCCCAGGGAAGTGGTTTTGTGAACCCGCTGTGCGGAGCCGGAGTTGTGGATGCCGAGGGCAACCCGGCCCAGGGCGTTTCCGGTATCGATTTGCCCCTGCTCTCTATGGAGGAGGTACTGGAGTCGGGCACTTATGCCGGTCAGTCCTGCCCGGTGCATTCCCTGACCATCTTCATGCGCAACCTCATGGCCACCGGTGGCGATCACGAGAGCCTGGTGCGCTGGATGAAGGCGCTGGATTTCGTGGTGGTGGCCGACATGGACATGACCGAGACTGCGTTGTACGCCGACATCCTCCTTCCTGTGTGCCACTGGTTCGAGTACGAGGACTTTGTAGGCGGCGGCGGCTCTACGCCTCTGTTCATGATTCAGGAAAAGTGCACCGAGCCCATGTATGAGAGCAAGTGCGACTACGATATCTGCAAGCTTATCGCCGAAGGCATGGGGTACGGCCAGTTCTTCACCGAGACGGCCTCGGAGTACCTGGACAAGCTGCTCACGAGCGATGCTTTGGCGGCCCTGGGCGTGACGCCTGAGTCGCTGCGCGCCTCAAAGACGGCCCGCGAGTTTACAGTGGACAACTTCGTCTCCTTCGAGCAGGGCTTCGGTACCACGACGGGCCTGTTCAAGCTGTACAATGACGCGCCCATGCCCTGGTACGCCCCGGCCGAGTTCGACGCGACCAAGGAGATCATGCCCTACTGGGAGCCGGCCCGCTACGCCGACGTGAATTCCGCGGAGCGCACCTCGGGCGAGTACCCGTACCACATCTTCTCCCAGCACATGCGCGTGCGCACCCATTCCCAGTGGTGGAACGTGGGCTACACACTCGAGCTCGACGGCGAGCCGACGGTGCAGATCAATCCGGCCGACGCTGTCTCCGAGGGCATCGCCGAGGGCGACTACGTGAAGCTGGCGAGCAAGAGCGGCGACGTGACCCTGAAGGCCGTGATCAACCCCGGCGTGCCGGAGAAGATGCTCGTGTCGGGCCGCAGCTTCAACAGCTTCGAGTTCAAGGACGGCCACTTCGGCGCCCTCTCCCACAGCGAGATGGGCCAGGCGACCCCCGACACCGCCGTCAACGACGTGGTGGTAACTCTCGAGAAGACGGAGGCTTAAGAACCATGACTCATTACGGAATGGCCATCGATCTCACCCGCTGCTTCGGCTGCCACGCCTGCGAGGTGGCCTGCAAGGTGGCCAACAACAACCCGGCCGATGTGGCCTACAACAAGATCTACACCGTGGGCGCCATCGGCGAGACGGAGCCTGTGGCCTACGACACGGCCAGCGGCACCTACCCCAACTGCTCCCTGAGCTTTCTGCCGGTGAACTGCCAGCATTGCGAGAACCCGTCCTGCTTGGAGGCGTGCCCCACCGGCGCCACCATGAAGGATGAGGAAACCGGCGTGGTCTACGTGGACGACACGCTGTGCATCGGCTGCAAGGCCTGCATCTCCGCCTGCCCCTACGAGGGCGTGCGCACCCTGGTGAGCGACGAGCCCGAGTGGTTCCAGGACGTGGCCGTCGGCGAGTTCGACGCCCCGGCGCACCCGGGCAACACCGTGGAGAAGTGCACGTTCTGCCGCAACCTCACCTCCCGCGGTGAAGTGCCCGCCTGCATGCAGCTGTGCCCCGGCCGCGCCCGCTTCTGGGGCGATCTGGACGACCCGGAATCCGACGTGAGCAAGCTCATTGCCAGCCGCGACACCATGCGCCTGTCCGAGGACGCCGGCACGTCCCCCTCGGTGTACTACCTCGTGTAATGCGGCGTCCTGTTCCCTAGCCCTCCCTCCCTTAGACGGCCGGCCGACTCCCCAGTCGGTCGGCCGTTTCGTATTGCGGGGCGATGAGGCTGCGCCTGCGAACGCGGCTAGGGCGGTGCCGTTGGCGGTGCCGATGCTCTGTCTTGTCGTGCGGGGTCTGCGCGGGGCGTTCGCCAGGGCTACAATAGCGTCGGAAAGGTAGAAAGGCGCGAGGGTATGAGTGACGAGAAGAAGCTTGAGAAAGGCACGTCCGGCGACGACAAGGTGCTGCGGATGGGGACGGCCTCCATTCCGCGGCTCATTACGGAGTTCGCCATTCCGTCGGTGGTGGGCATGCTCATCAACGGCTCTTATGCCATCATCGACTCGGTGTTTCTGGGGCACGCGGTAGGGGAGATCGGCCTTTCGGCCATGACCGTGGCCAACCCCATCATGATCGTGTTCATGGCCATCGCCATGCTCATCGGCAACGGCGGCAACGCGCTGGCGGCCCTGCGCCTCGGCGAGGGCAAGCGCGACGATGCCGAGCGCGCCCTGGGCAATGTGGTGTCCTTGAGTCTCGTTGCTGCCGTCATCGTGCTCGTCATCGGATGGAACCCGGCGCTGGTTTCCTGGGTGCTCGATTTGGCGAGCGCCACGCCGGAGGTGCGCCCCTACGCCCAGACGTTCATCCAGATTCTCTGTGCCGGCTTCATCTTGCAGTGCATCGGCCTTGGCGTGAACAACTTCATCCGCACCTGCGGCGCTCCCAACCGGGCGCTCGGCACCATGGTCATCGGCCTGGTGGGCTCGGTGGCCTTCAATGCGCTGTTCGTGCTGGCGCTCGGTTGGGGGGTCATGGGCAGCGCCCTGGCCACGGTGCTCGGCTGGGCCTGCTCGTGTTTGGCGGTGCTGCAGTACTTCTGCCTGCGCAGCGACGTTCCCATGCGGCTGCGCTTGCCCGCCATGCGCCTGAGCTTTTCCATGGATCGCACCATCCTCGCCTTCGGTCTGCCGAGCTTCTGCGTGCAGGCGGGTATGGCCATCGTGAACTTCGTCATCAACTTCCAGCTGGTGCGCTACGGGGCCCTGACGCCCATCGGCGCCGACGACGCGCTGGCGGCCATTGGTGTGGTGCAGCGCATCGGGCAGTTCTCGGTCATGCCGCTCATCGGCATCGCCATCGCCCTGCAGCCGCTGCTCGGCTTCAACTACGGCGCCCACAACGTCAATCGCGTTCGCAAGACGCTGTGGTACGGCATTGGGGCGGCATCCTCCATCTCAGTGCTCATGTTCATCATCGTCGAGGTATTCGCGGTGCCCATCGCCCATGCCTTCGGCATCTCCCACGACGGCCTCGTTGATTTCACGGCTTTCGCCATCCGCGTGCAGTTCCTCATGCTGCCCTTCGTGGGCTTCCAGATCGTCAGCTCGAACTACTTCCAGGCCACGGGCCAGCCGGCCAAGTCGGTGTTCCTCACCTTGACGCGCCAGATTCTGTTCCTCGTGCCCTTGCTCTATGCGATGCCCGTGGTGCTGCCGCAGCTGTTTCCGCAGTTCACCGGATTGGACGCATTGTACTTCGCGGCACCGGTGGCTGACTTCCTCTCCATCTTCACCACGGCCATCTTCGTGGCCTGGGAAATGGTTCGCCTCCGCAAGCTCGCCGCGATGTACGATTAGTTTTTGAGCACTTGCACAAATTTATTGGCATGGCGGCCCGTTAACCGCTTGAGGCGCTTCGCGAGGGCTGTGGGGCGCGCTCGTCTCCTACCATGAAATTCTTCGAGTGGAAGGAGAGATGCATGGAATCAACGAAGACGCGCAGCGAGGCGACCCAGCGAACGCGGTCGGTGGTCTTTGTCGGCTTGACCATCGCCATCATGGCGGTATCGGCCTGGGTGGTCGTGCCCTTGGGCCCCATTCCCTTCACGCTGCAGATGTTCGCCATCACGTTTGCCATAGTGGTGCTGAGTCCCAAGGAGGCCATTGCGGCCATCACGGGCTACTTGCTGCTGGGTGCGGTGGGGGTGCCCGTGTTCTCGGGCATGCGCGGTGGAATCGGTGTTCTGGCCGGGCCGACGGGCGGCTTTCTGTGGGGATACCTCTTCGGCGTGGCGGCTGCCGCGCTGTTTTTGCACGCGGTGCGCACGAGGCTCGGTATGGCCGGCGGCAAGAACGCGCCGCGGCTCACGCGCGCGGAAAAGGCGGCCATGACGAAAACGCAGCGCGCAGGCGCGTTTTTGCGCGGCTTCGGCGTGGAGATCGTCGCCGGCATCATCTTCACGGCCATCGCTTATGTGTGCGGGTGCGCCCAGTACATGGTGGTGGGGCACGTGGATCTGGCCACGGCGTTCCTTACGGCCGTGGCGCCGTTCATGATGGTGGACTTCTGCAAGATCGCGGCCGCTGTCATCTGCGCCGACGCCGTCCGCGCCGCCGTGCGGTAGACAATTCTGGTTCAACAGCGGGGGAGGGGAATTCTGGCCAAAAAAGGCGCACTGGCTGGCAGTGCGAGCCCCTTTTTTGGCCAGCGTATCGCTCTGCGGGTGTGTCCGCTTTGCGCGTCCAGAGTTTTCCCAGGTAGAGAGGCTTCGAGCACCAGTTTTCTTGCGTCCAAGGCGGTGCCGTTGCAGTCAACGGTATCTTTTTGGCCAAAATGTGGCCCTGCGATCTCGCAGATTGCAGCTGGCGCGCTGTTTTTGACCAGAGTGAGGCCCTAAGACCCCGAAGACTTCAGCTGACGACATCTTTCTGGCCAGGACACGGCCCCAAAGATCCCACAAAAAGAAAAGGCCCCGTGTGAGAGCCTTTCCTTTTTGTGGGTGAATTCGCTGTGAGCTGCTTACGCCTTGAAGCGGTAGCCGTAGCCGCGTACCGTTTCCACGAGGGCCGGGTCGTAGCCGGCGGCATGAATCTTGTCGCGCAGGCGCTTGATGTGGGTGTCCACCGTCTTGGTCTCGGTGAGGTACTCCCAGCCCCAGGCGTCGCGGAGCAGATCCTCACGGGAGACCACCTTGCCGGCGTTCTTCATGAGCGAGGCCAGAAGCTCGAACTCGCGGGGCGTCAGGTCGATCTCGCCGTGGTCGCCGGCGGCGGTGTGGGCGTCCTCGTCCAGCGTGATGCCCGAGGCGGTGATGGAATTGCTCGCGCCGGGGAACTCGCCGCCCTGGCCGCGGCGCAGAAGCGCGCGGACGCGGGCGATCAGTTCGCGCACGCCAAAGGGCTTGGCGAGATAGTCGTCGCCGCCGATTTCCAAGCCGACGACTTTGTCCAGCTCGGTGTCGCGGGCGGAGAGGAACAGCACGGGGGCCGTGGTCTTCGAACGCAGCCGGCGGCACAGCTCGTAGCCGTCCATACCCGGTAGCATAATGTCCAAGATGAACAGATCATAGTTGTTGGCGCTTGCCAACGCGAAGGCTTCCTCGCCGTTGTCGACAACGTCGGTCTCGTAGCCCTCCTTCTTCAACGCGTAGCTGACGAATTCGGTGATGGAAGGCTCGTCGTCAACGACAAGGATGCGGCTCGGTGTCTCTATCATGGTCTTGCCTTTCTCTCGTCATATCGACGAATGCCCGTCGAGGGCATATCGTTGAGACATTGCTATAATCTCTCACGCGTTAACTATACGCAAACAAGGGCGCTCTACTGGAAAACTGAGGAAGATTGTCATAATTATGTTACTTGCTATTGATATCGGTAACACCCATACCGTAATTGGGGTGTACGCTGGGGAATCGTTGCGTGCGATGTGGAGAATCGCCACCAACCGAAAGGCAGCGGCCGACGAGCTGCGCATCGTTTTCTCCACGCTTTTCTCCCTTGAGGGTCTCGACCTGCGCCAAGTGCGCGCGTCGGCGGTGGCCTCGGTGGTGCCCCAGCTGACCCGGGCGTGGATGCAGGCGATCAAGGACGCCACCGGTGCGCTCTCGCTGGTGTGCAACGCCGAGACAGCCGTCGGGCTCTTCGATGCCGATTACCCCAACCCCCGCGAGATTGGCGCCGACCGAGTGGCCGACGCGGTGGCGGCCCGGACGCTTTACGGGGCGCCGGTGGTGGTGGTCGACTTCGGAACGGCTACGAACATCGAGGTCATCGATCGCGATGGGCGCTTCCGCGGCGGCGTTATCGCGCCGGGCGTGCAAACCTCGGCCAACGCGCTGTTCACTCACGGCGCCCAACTGCCGGACATCGCGCTGGTGGCGCCCCCGGCGGTCATTGGCACCAATACGGTGGAGGCCATTCAGTCGGGCATCATGTTGGGGGAGGCCGACCGCGTGGACGGTTTGGTGCGCCGCATCTTCGACCAGCTGGGATATCCGGCGAAGGTCATCGCCACGGGAGGTCTGGCGCCGGTGGTCGAGCGCTACTCGAGCACCATCGACGAGGTGAACACCGAGCTGACGCTGGAGGGCCTGCGCCTCATCGCCGATCGCGCCCACCGATAGGGGCTGTTGGACGCGGATGCCTTCGGGAATCCCCGCAATGAGGGGAAGTTGCGCCCTTTGGGGATAGAGGGGCGACGGGGCGCGGCCGCATCGCTAGAATGGGAGCGTCAGCGTTTGGCCGGCAGGACGATTCCTTCCGCCGGCGCTGCGCCATCTATCGATGAGGCTGCCAGGTACGCCTGCGCGCCGCGACATGAGAAAGAAGGGCCCGACGTGTTGACCGACATTGAAATTGCCCAGGCGACCGAACCGAAACCCATTGGCGAGATCGCCGCCATTGCCGGCGTCGACGAGAAGTACCTTGAGCTGTACGGAAACTACAAGGCGAAGGTCGATTACAACCTGCTGCGCGAGGAGGAGCACGCCCCGGGCAAGCTCATCCTGGTGACCGCCATTAACCCCACGCCGGCCGGCGAGGGCAAGACCACCACGACGGTGGGCCTGGCCGATGCGCTGTCCCTGCGCGGCAAGAACGTGGTCGTGGCGCTGCGCGAGCCGTCGCTGGGGCCGGTGTTCGGCATCAAGGGCGGCGCGGCTGGCGGCGGCTACGCCCAGGTGGTTCCCATGGAGGACATCAACCTGCACTTCACCGGCGACTTCCACGCCATCGGCGCGGCCAACAACCTGCTCGCGGCACTGCTCGATGCGCATATCCAGAACGGCAACGAGCTCAACATCGACGTGCGCAAGATCACGTGGAAGCGCGTGGTCGACATGAACGACCGCCAGCTGCGCCACATCGTGGACGGCCTGGGCGGCAAAGCCCACGGCGTGCCCCGCGAGGACGGCTTTGACATCACCGTGGCCTCGGAAGTCATGGCCATCTTCTGCCTGGCCACCTCCATCACCGACCTGAAGGAGCGCCTGGGCCGCATCGTGGTGGGCTACACCTATGATGATGCGCCGGTCACGGCCCACGATCTGAAAGCCGAGGGCGCCATGGCCGCGCTTCTGAAGGACGCTCTGAAGCCGAACCTCGTGCAGACGCTCGAGGGCACCCCGGCTTTCGTGCACGGCGGTCCCTTCGCCAACATCGCCCACGGCTGCAACTCCATCATGGCCACGCGCATGGCCATGGCGCTCGGCGACTACTGCGTGACCGAGGCCGGCTTCGGCGCCGATCTGGGCGCGGAGAAGTTCCTCGACATCAAGTGCCGCCTCGCCGGTCTTAAGCCCGACGCGGTGGTGGTCGTCGCCACGGTGCGCGCGCTGAAGAACCACGGCGGCGTGGCCAAGGCCGATCTCGCCGAGGAGAACCTGGAGGCGCTGGAGGCGGGTCTGCCGAATTTGCTGCAGCACGTGGAGAACATCACCAACGTGTACAACCTGCCCTGCGTGGTGGCCATCAACGCCTTCCCGACCGACACCAAGGCCGAGCTGGACCTGGTGGAGGCCAAGTGCCGCGAGCTGGGCGTGAACGTGGCTCTGTCCGAGGTATGGGCGAAGGGCGGCGAGGGCGGCCTGGCGCTCGCCGACGAGGTGGTGGCCCTCTGCGAGAACGGAGATGAGGCCGGGCGCTCCGCCGACACCTTCACGTTCTCCTACGAGGACGACCTCTCTATCGCTGAGAAGATCGAGGCCATCGCCAAGCGCGTCTACCATGCCGACGGCGTGGTGTTCGAGCCGGCCGCGCAGAAGGAGATCGCGCAACTGGAGGCCTTGGGCTTCGGCAACATGCCCGTGTGCATGGCCAAGACCCAGTACTCGTTCTCGGACGATGCTACCAAGTTGGGCGCGCCCCGCGACTTCACCATTACGGTGCGCCAGGTGAAAGTGTCTGCCGGCGCCGGTTTCGTGGTGGCGCTCACGGGCTCCATCATGACCATGCCGGGTCTGGGAAAGACCCCGGCCGCGCACAAGATCGATGTCCTGGAAGACGGCACCATCACGGGGCTGTTCTAGCATTTACGTAGTCGTCCGGGCTCGGACTCGGCGCGGAAGTGCCGTGCTCAAACAGCATTGAAGTGCGCCATCGGAGTTCTGCTCCGGGCATGCTCTATGCACTTCAATGAACTGCGCGCGGCACCACCGCACCGAGTCCGAGCCCTGCTCTTTCGGAAAGAAGGGTTTGCGTGGTCGATACCGAGTTCATTGAGGCGCTGGCTTCGAAGGCGCCGACGCCGGGAGGAGGTGGCGCTTCGGCCTATGCGGGGGCGCTCGCGTCGGCGTTGGCCTCCATGGTGGGCAACCTCACGGTGGGGAAGAAGAAGTACGCCGATGTGGAGGAGCGCATGCAGGCGGAGCTTGTCGAGCTTGAGGGCACGCGCGAGCACCTGCTCGTGCTCATCGATGAGGACGCCCGCGCCTTCGGGCCCCTGGCCGCCGCCTATGGCATGCCCAAGGGCAGCGACGAGGAGCGTGCGGCCCAGAGCGCGGCGCTTCAGGCGGCCCTCGTGGATGCCTGCGAGGTGCCCCTCGAGATCATGGCCACCTCGGTGCAGGTCATCGAATCGTGCGTGTTCATGGCCCGGCACGGCTCGGTTCTAGCCCTTTCGGACGCCGGAGCGGCCGCGGTGCTCGCCAAAGCCGCCCTTCAGGCCGCGAGTCTGAATGTGGTCATCAACATCGGCTCCATGGACGACGCCGAACGTGCCGAGCGCTACCGTGACCAGATGGAAGACCTTCTTGCCGCCGGCTGCGCCATGGCCGACGAAGTGTACGCCGATGTCGTGAAGAGGCTCAGCTGATGGCGCGGATTCTGTACGGCAAGGAGGTTTCCACGGCTCTGTGGGAGCGGCTGCTGCCCCGCATCGATCGCTTGCGGGCGGTCGGCGCGGCGCCCACGCTCGCCATCGTGCGCGTGGGGGAGCGACCCGACGATTTGTCCTATGAGCGCACCTGCGCCCGTCAAGCCGACCTCCACGGCATCGCCGTGCGCTGTTTCGTGCTGCCGGCGGAGGCGACGCAGGCCGAGCTGGAAGCGGTCATCGATGCCGTGAACGCCGATCCGCGCATTCACGGCTGCCTCATGTTCCGCCCGCTTCCGCCGCAGATGGACGAGCGCGCCGCGTGCGATCGCCTGTCCCCGGCCAAAGATATCGACGGCATCGGGTCGGCGTCGCTGGCCGGCGTGTTCGCCGACACCGGCGAGGGCTTCCCGCCCGCCACGGCCCAGGCCTGCCTGGAGACGCTCGATTTCTACGATATTCCCGTTGCGGGCAAGCGCGTGGTGGTACTTGGGCGCAGTCTCGTGATCGGCCGTCCGGTGGCCATGATGCTGCTCGCGCGCCATGCCACGGTGACGCTGGCCCATTCCCGCACGGCGGATGTGGCCGCCCATACCCGCGAGGCCGATATCGTCGTGTGTGCCACGGGGCGTGCGCGGGCGTATGGGGCCGAGTACTTCTCGCCGGGCCAGACGGTGCTCGATGTCGGCATCAACTTCGACGAGGCGGGCAACTTATGCGGCGACGTCGACTTCGACGCCGTCGTTCCCGTGCTCGGCGACGGGGGCGCCATCACGCCGGTGCCTCGGGGCCTCGGCGGGGTGACCACGAGCGTGACCATGGCCCATGTGGTGCGGGCCGCAGAGGCATCGCTTACGTAAGGAGGAACTTCCATGGCTCTTTTCACCCCCACCGAGATTACCGACAACTATGCCAAGGCCTCCATCGCCAAGGCGGAATCGCCCGCCTGGCGGCTGTTCCTTCTGGCTGTGGCTGCCGGCGTCTTCATCGGCCTGGGCGCGGTCACGTCCTCGACGGCCGCCCATGCTCTGGAAAACGCCGGCATGGTGCGTCTCGTGTCGGGCCTCATCTTTCCCATCGGCCTTATGATGGTCATCCTTTTGGGTACGGAGCTCTTCACCGGCAACGCGCTCATGGTGACGGCGGCCGTGTCCGGCAAAATTTCGTGGAAGCTTCTGCTGCGCAACTGGGGCATCGTCTTTCTCGGCAACCTGGCGGGTGCGGTAGTCCTGGCGGCGCTCATGGCGTTCTTCGGCCAGCTGAACATCGGCGGGGGAGACTTGGCGGTGTACACGGCGAAGGTGGCGGCCGCGAAGAACGGCCTTCCGTGGATAAACGCGTTTGTGCTGGGCATCTTCTGCAACCTCATGGTGTGCGTCGCGGTGTACCTGGCGAATACGGCCCAGGACACCGCCGGCAAGCTGCTCGCCATTTTCTTCCCCATCATGGGATTCGTGCTGGCCGGTTTCGAGCACTGCGTCGCCGACATGTACTACGTGCCCGCGGGCATCTTCGCCTATATGAATCCGGCCTATACGGGCATGATTGATGCGGCGGGCATCAATGTGGCCCTGCTCAATTTCGGCGACTTCATCTTCGCGAATCTCATCCCTGTGACCTTGGGCAACATCGTCGGCGGCGTGGCCGTGGGGTTGGTCATGTACGCCTGCCACGGGACGAAGAAGGCGTAGGACATGGCGAACGGACTGACATATCAACGCACCACCACGACTCCCGAAGCTACCAAGCAGCTGGCCTCCACGCTGGCCCCTTATCTGCACGAGGGCGATGTGATCGTGCTCGATGGCGATCTTGGCGCGGGGAAGACCCAGTTCGTGCAAGGAGTGGCCGCGGCCCTCGGTGTTCGGGCGGCGGTGACGAGCCCCACCTTCAACATCCTTCTGGAGTACCACGACGGGCGCCTCCCGCTGTATCACTACGACCTCTACCGACTGGACGAGCGCTGGCAGTTGGAGGACATCGACTACTACAGCGCTATCGACGGCGATGGCGACGGGGTGGCCTTTGTGGAATGGGCCGAGAAGTTCCCCGAGGATATGCCCTACGACTACCTGGAGATCACCATCACGGCCGACGGCGACGGCGCACGGCGCATCGTCGCGCACTCCTTCGGCTCCCGCTCGCGCCAGCTTCTGTGCGTCTGGGCCAACGATTCCAAATCGCGTCTGGGGAAGTGCCGACTGTAATTTCTGGCAGATTGCGATTTTGCGCAATGAAGGGACCGAAGGAGGCGCGCCATCGTTGCGACGGGTGAGCGGTGGGGTACAATAAGCCGCACTGATTTGTCGTCTCTGGGAAGGTTCCCCTTTGAATACTGAGCGTTCTTACGTACTTGCCTTCGATACGGCTAACGAGGTCATAGCCATCGGCTTGGGGCGGTTGGATGCTGCTGCGCGGTCGATTGAACTCGTGGCGAGCGTGGAAGTGGAGGCGCGGCGGGCGTCGAACACCCAGCTTGTGCCGCGCATCGACGAGCTATGCGCCCGGACCGGTGTGGCGCGTGAGAAGATCGCTTGCGTATGCGTGGGGCGCGGCCCGGGGTCGTTCACCGGCGTGCGCATCGCCCTGGCGACGGCGAAGGGCATCGCAAGCGCGCTCGAGGTAGGGCTTGTGGGCGTCTCGTCGCTGGACGCAGTGGCCTGGGGCGCGTGGAAGGCGGCCGAGCGCGGGGAGCTGCTCGTTGTGGCCGACGCCATGCGCCGCGAGGTGTATCCCGTGGAATACCGCCTGGATGACGAGGGCGCGGTGCGCTTGACTGCCGACCGCGTTGTGAAGGCGGCGGAATTTGCCGAGGAGCTGGGAGGTTCGGCCGGGGATGGGAGCGCGGCTGCGAGCGAGTGGTTCATTGCGGGCGACGGGTTGCGCAAGTACGCGGAGCTTTTCTCCGGCGTCGGCACGGTGCTTTCCGAGAAGCTGTGGACGCCGACGGGTGCTGGCCTTCTGCTGGCATTGCAGGCAGCCTGGCGCGCGGGGGAGTGCGATCCCTTCGACGCTGAGCGTCATGACCCGGGTTTGCTGCTGCCCGTGTACACGCGCCTGTCGGATGCCGAGGAGAACGAGCGGGTGCGCTTGGCCCGCATCGACGATGGCCTGGCGGGCAAGCGCGGCTCGAGGCACGTGACCATGAACGATACGGCCATCGCCAACGCCCGGGCCAACGGCGAGGGCATCGCCTACAAGCCGCTGGATGCGCGCCATGTGGCCGAGGTGGCGGCCTTGGAAGCGGCGGTGATGGGAACTGATGCGTGGAACGAGGCGCTCGTGGCCGACGAGCTGGGGCGCGCCGACCGCGTGTGGTGGGCCGCCTACGCTGCCGACCCGAAGATGCCGCTTTCCGCCGAGGCCCCGCTGGTGGGCTACGCCGGCGGCTGGGTGGTCGATGGCGACCTGCAGATTCTGAAGGTGGGCGTCGATCCCGCGTGGCGTCGCCACGGCATCGCCCGGGTTCTGCTCGCCCGCGTGGCCGATGACGCCCGCAACCTGGGCGCGCGCACGAGCTCGTTGGAGGTGCGTGCCGGAAACGCCGGGGCCCAGGCGCTGTATGCGGCCCTCGGCTACGAGGCGTTGGGGCGTCGCCCGCGCTACTACTCCGACGGCGAGGATGCTCTCATCATGCAGGGGCCTCTGCCCACCATCACCCTAGCGGCGGTTCCGAACGGCGCGGTGGCCGACGCGCGGCCTGGCCATGTTTCGGGCCCAGGGGCAACCGAGGTCGCCCCCTACGGGGAGGACGCGTCCGACGATGACGTTGCGGGCGAACCCCGTAGTGGCGCCTCTTGCGCCGCCCTCGGCCGCGAGGACGACGGAGTTACGGTGCGTCGCCCTCTTATTCTGGCCATCGAGTCTTCCTGCGACGAGACGGCTGCCGCCGTCATCGACGGCGGGGAAGTGCTGCGTTCGGATGTGGTGGCGACCCAGGTGGATTTCCACGCCCGCTTTGGCGGCGTCGTTCCCGAAATTGCTAGCCGCAAGCACATCGAGGCCATCTGCGGCGTCTGCGACGAGGCGCTGGACGTTGCCGCGGCGAGCCTGGGGCGCTCTCGTCTCCGCTGGCGCGATCTGGACGCGGTGGCTGTCACCTATGCACCGGGACTCGTGGGCGCGCTCGTGGTGGGCGTAGCCTTCGCCAAGGGCGCGGCCTGGGGCGCCGACATCCCCTTCATCGTGGTGAACCATTTGGAAGGGCACCTGTACGCCAACAAGATCGGGCTGGAGGACTTCGCGCCGCCGGCGGTGGTCTCGCTCGTGTCCGGGGGCAACACTCTGCTCGTGCATATGGCCGACTGGGGCGACTATCGCGTGCTCGGCGCGACGATCGACGATGCGGTGGGCGAGGCCTTCGACAAGGTGGCCAAGGCGCTGGGTCTCGGGTATCCCGGCGGCCCGGTCGTCTCGAAGTTCGCCGCCGAGGGCGACCCGGATGCCATTCCGTTCCCCCGGGCCATGCTGCATTCGGGCGATTTGCGCTTCTCGCTCTCGGGCCTGAAGACTGCCGTGGTCACCTACATCAACAACGAGCGCGCCGCCGGGCGCGAGCTCAATGTGCCCGACATCTGCGCGAGCTTCACGGCGGCCGTCGTGGACGTGCAGGTGGCCAAGGCCCGCACGGCCCTGCGCGAGACGGGGGCACCCACCTTCTGCCTCGGCGGCGGTGTGGCGGCCAATCCGACCTTGCGCGCCGCCTACGAGCAGATGTGCGCCGAGGAGGGCGTGCGCCTCGTGATGCCGCCGCTCGCCTCCTGCGGCGACAACGCCGGCATGATCGCCGAGGTGGCGCTCGATCGCTATCGGGCCGGGGCGTTCTCGCCGCTTAGCACCGACGCTTTGGCCCATGGCGACTTGGAGGTGCCGTACTAGCGGTTCCGGGCGTCAGGGTTCGGGCGTTTGCCGATTGCCCTCGGCGACCCGGAGCGCCGAACCCAAAACAAAAGCCCGAAGAGCCGTCGGCTTTTCAGCGACTCTTCGGGCTGGGCGAGCGATGGGGCAAATGCTCCGTGACCTTTGCGGGTCGTGACCTTCTCTAGTGGCGGCAGGCGTTGGCGGGGTCCATGAGCGCGACCTTGCCCTCCGCGAACAGGCGGGCCACGTTACCGACGTTGGGCTCGGTGGTGTCGGAGTAGACCTTGATGCCGGCGTTGGTGAAGCGAGTGAACGGCGGCATGCCCATGCCCACGGTGAGAATGCCGTCGACGCCGATGCCAGAGACGAAGTCGATCACGCCGCCGCAACCCACGGCATCGTGATCGGCGTTCTTCACCGACTCGACGCCGACGATGTTCATGTCGTCATCGAATTCGACGACGGTCATGTACGCGGCATGGCCGAAGTGCCCGCTGCGGATGCTCTCGAGGCCGGCGTCGGTTTCGCTGGGGATGGCGATCTTCATGCGAATGCTCCTTTGCTGTTGCGGCTTGCCGTTTACCCGGACAAGCCATGCGTGTCTTTCAGAGCGAATTATAGCCGAGCTGCGCGTGGCATGCGCCGAGAATCGGCGATGGGGCATTCTGCCCCACGTTGTCATATACATAGGTCCATTTTTGTGGCATACTTCGGGAAACGGAATCGAAGGGGGCGCGTTGTTCGGGGAGCTGGTGACAGCCTATCTGTTCTTGGCCGGGGTCGGCGCGGGCGGCGTGGCCGCGGCGTCTGTGGCCGACCTGCTCTTCGTGCGCGAGCCCTTCGGCGCGGATGTGGTGCCTGACTTTGCGGAGAAGCGTCCCTGCGAGCGCCTGGTTGCCGGTGTGCTGGCCCTCTCGTGCGGGGCGCTGGCCCTGGGCGCCGGCTGTCTCGCCGCCGATCTCGGGCGTGCCGACCGCGTTCTGTCGCTGTTTTTGGCGCTGCCCGCAACGCTCATGAACCTGGGCGCCTGGGCCGTGGCACTGCTGACAGTGCTGGCAGCAGCCCTCGCCCTGGCGCGGTTTCTGTACGTGCCGTGGTTGCGGCGCGGCGTCGTGGCGGTTGCGGAAATCGCTGCTTGCGGGCTGGCTGCCGTTGTGGCGGTTTACGCCGGGCTGCTTCTGCAGACGCTTACGGGCGTGCGGCTGTGGTCGACGCCGTGGGTGCCGGTGCTCTTTGTGCTGTCGGCCGCTTCCTGCGGATGCGCCCTGCTCATGGCAGGGGCGCTGTTCGTGGAAGGCGACGAGGGCGTTCGGAAGGTAGCGCAGGCCGCCGCCCGCATCGATGCGGTCGTCATCGTCGCGGAGGTAGCGGCGGCTGCGGGGCTTCTCGCCTTCGTGCTGGGCAGCGATCATCCGGGCGTGCGGTTTTCGGCTGAGAGTCTATTGCGCGGCCCGGCGGCGCTGCCCTGGTGGGTGGGCTTCGTGGCCTGCGGCCTCATCGCGCCGTTGGTTGTGGAGGCTGCCTGCCTCGCTCGCGGGCGGGGGCGCTTCCGCTCGGGCGCGAGAGGTGGCGCGCTCTCCTCCACGGCCATGGCTCTGGCGGCTGCCCTCGTGCTCGTCGGCGCTATGGGTCTGCGGGCGGCGGTGATGGTGGCCGGCGCCCAGCGCCCGCTGGAGTTGCAGGAAGTGGAAGCTGCCGCTTCCGCCCCTTCCGAAGACGACGCGGCGGCGGGCTTGCTTTCCACGCCTTCCGCAAAAGACGGCGGGGGAGAAGGCGCCGCAACGGAAAGAAAGGATGTGACCTTGTGGTCAAACTAGGCAAGACGATACCTGCCGGGGATTTGTTTCAGCTGGACGCCGCCAGCTCCATTCCCGTCTGGCTTCAGTTGAAGAACCGCTTCATCTACCTCATCACCTCGGGGTTCTACCTGCCGGGCGATCAGCTGCCCACGGTGCGGAGCCTGGCCGCCGAGGTGGAGGTGAACTACAACACCGTGAGCAAGGTGTACCAGAGTCTGGAAGAGGACGGCTACATCGTGTCGAAACGGCGGCTTGGGGCGTTCGTGGCCGATGTGTCCGACAAGCCCGGCGTCTCGGCCGAGGTGACGGCGGAGATCGTCACCGCCGAGTACCTGCAGCGCTGCCAGGAGCTCGGCATGTCGCTGGAGGATATTGACGCGCAGTTCACGGCGGCGCTCGTGGCCGCCAAGGCCAAGCGCGAGAAGGACGGCACAAGCAAAGGAGCAGCTCATGACTCGCAAGAAACACGGCGCGGACGCCTCGTCAAGTTCCCCGAGCCCGCAGGGGAGGATGCCGCAGACGGGCGCGCGGCTGGAAACGGGGCGTAGGCGCACCTCCCGCAACGGCGCCGCGGCTTTCACCATCATCGTGTTCGCTGCCGCCTGCGCGCTCGTGCTCGCCTGCGCCCAGTTGCTTGCCGGCGGCATCGGCCTTGCGGCCCTCGTGATTGCTGTGGTGGTCGGCGCCCTGGCCGCCTCGTCGGTGCACATCGTCATGGAATGGGAGCGCGCCGTGGTCATGCGCTTCGGCCGCTTCAACCGCGTGGCCGGACCGGGCATCGTGTTCACCTGGCCGGTCATCGAGTTCTACACGGTGCGCATCGATCAGCGCGTGGCGGCCACCTACTTCGGTGCCGAGGAGACGCTCACGTCCGATTTGGTGCCCGTGAACGTGGATGCTGTGGTGTTCTGGATGGTGTTCTCCCCGAAGAAGGCGACCGTAGAGGTGGAAGACTACGCAAGCGCTGTGGCGTGGATGGCCCAGGCCATGTTGCGCAAGGCCATCGGCCGCGCGAGCCTGGCCGAGGTGGCCTGTCGGCGCGACCAGCTGGATGCCGAGCTGAAGGATGAGCTGGAGGCGAAGCTGGACGGTTGGGGGATCGACGTCATCGACGTGGAGGTGCGCGACATCGTGGTGCCCCGCGAGCTGCAACCGGCGATGGCCGCCGGTGCCATTGCGGCCCGCGAGCGCGACGCCCGCATGACGCTTGCCGAGGCGGAGGCGGACATCTCCGACATGCTGAAGGACGCGAGCGCCAACTACGAGGGCGACCCCGAGGCCATGAGGTTGCGCACCATGCATCTGGCCTACGAGGCCGTGAAGCAATCCGGCGGCACGCTCGTCATCCCCAGTGCCTTCAGCGAGGGCTTCACCGACCCCGATGCGGCTGACGCAGTAACGAAAGCCGTGAAAAGCGCCTAGTTCTCGCTTTGATTGGATGACCCGCCATTCTTCGGCGGGTCGCGGCTTTCTAGAGCCAAAAGTGCAACTCCAACTCTTTTTGTCATAGATTGTCCTACATTTTCTCTTGACAACCTATGACAGAGTATGGCAGACTAATTTCATCAGAATCCGGCCGATTCTAAAGACAATGTTGGAATCCCATCAATCGTGCAGCGATGCAACCGGATTCGCCCATGGGGGATGGGAAAGAGAGGGATGCATGCGTCAACTCTGCGGAGTAGCTATCCGTTTGAATTGCGTGCTCCCTTACTCGCAAGAGGAGGAGAGATGTCGAATCGGAATAGCGCGCAAGGCGGTCTGACTCGCCGAGGCTTCCTTAAAGCCACGAGTGCAGCTGCTGGCGCTGCTGTTGTCGGATCCAATCTGGTTGGCTGCGCCTTCGATGCCGCGAATGCCGGAGAGCCGACAGAGGATGAAATTGCTGGCTATGGCGTCTGCCGTTCGAATTGTATGCAATCCTGTCGCTACGCTGCCCATGTGCGTGACGGTAAGATTGTTCGTTTGGAGCCTGCCGATTATGGCGAGGATCTTTATCGCGGCAGCTGCCTGCGCGGCATGTCGTACATGCATCGCATCTACGGAGAAAACCGCATCAAGTATCCTTTGCGCCGGGTCGATGGTACCGAGCGTGGCGCTGGCGAGTGGGAGCGCATCACATGGGACGAGGCCATCGCTGAAATTGCTCAAAAGTTCTCCAGCATCGCTGAGGAGTATGGTCCCCGGGCCGTGGTTTTCGACTTTGGGACGGGCAACTATGGCGAGATTCAGGGCCAGACGGGCATCTTCAATCGCCTGGGTAGTGTCATGGGAGTCTCGAAGCCTGCGGGCATGAACGACCTTTCCACTGGCTACGGCATCGATCGCGTGCTCGGCACCGGCCTGATGTATTTCGCTAACGAGGCAAAGAGCGTGCTCGATTCCTCGCATATTGTGGTTTGGGGTTCGAATCCCGTGCACAGCACACCGCAGAACTGGCGATGGATGCAGCGCGCCAAGGAGCAGGGCACGCGCATTATCACCATCGATCCGGTGAAGTCTGCCACCGCCATGAAATCTGACGAGTACTATCCCATCAAGCCCACGACCGACGGCTATCTTGCTCTGGCCATGTCGAACTACATCATTGAGAACGATCTGCAGGATGTCGAATTCATTAAAAAACGCACTACGGCGCCCTTCCTGGTGCGCCAGGACACTGGCATGCTGCTGCGTAAGAGCGATTTCGAAGAGGTGCCCGAAGACGCCGACGACGAGTTCTACGTATGGGATCCCGAGAGGAGCACTGCCGTGCTGTACGGCACCGGTGCCGATCCGGCGCTCGAGGGGTCTTACGAGTATGAAGGAATTACGGTAACCACGTCGTATACCCTGTTGAAGGAGCAGCTGTCCCAGTACGTCGTAGCCGACGCCGCTGCGGAAACGGGCATGACGGAGGAAACCATCGAGCATTTAGCCCGCATGTTCGCGGAGGGCGATGCTATTTCGGTGAACATCTCCTTCGGCATGGACCATTACAACAATGGCTACCAGTCCTGCTGGGCTATTGCCATCCTTATGGCGCTGACGGGCAACGTGGGCCGCGATGGCGCCGGCTTCACGGGCATCTACCTGAATACCGCCCTCGCCCTGAATATCCCCGGACTGTGGGCCGCTCCCGGGTTCAAGGGAATGACCACGGCGTTCCCGATGACGTTGCTGCATGAGGTGGCGCGCGATCAAGAATACAACGGCGAGCCGTATCCGATTAAGGCCATGGTGGCCATTCTCTCCAACTCGGCAAGCAACTGGCCCTCGCAGACTAACTACCTCGAAGAACTTCTGCCCAATCTCGATTTCCTCCTTGCTATGGACATGGAGATGACCGACACCGCTCGATACTCCGATATGATTCTGCCCATCGCTTCTTTCTATGAAAACGAGGACTTCCGCAAGGCGCACAACCTGCCCTATATCGTGCATCAGGATAAGGTGATAGATCCGCCCTTTGAGGCCAAAGACGATGTTGAGATTGCGGGTTTGATCGGTCGCGCCCTGGGCTATGCCGAAGCGTTTCCCGAGGAGTACACTTTCGACGACTACGCAAACATGCTGTTGTCGGGCCCTGCAGTGGAGGCGTTCGGTGTCAGCCTCGATCGCTTACGCAAAGACGGCTATATCGAGTTGCGCACGGCACCTGGCAAGCCTGGTATTGTCGGGCGGGAGAAGTTTCCCACGGAATCCGGCTTGGCCCAGCTCTACACCGAGAAGCCGGTCCCTCGCGTCATGTATGGGCAAGACGTCACAGAGCGCTTCCCCAAGGAGCATCTGGTGTACTATCAGCCCTCAGCCGAGGTGAACGAGCGCAGCGAAGCTGCCAAGACCTACCCGCTCGTATTCATCCAGGAGCACACGCGTTGGCGCACCCATTCCCAGTGGTTTAACTCTCCTATCTTGAGAGAGCTCGATCCCGAGCCGCTCTTCAAAATGAGTCCTGAAGATGCAGCGGACCGCGGAATCGCTGACCGAGACGTCGTCGAGGTGTTCAACGATCGCGGCCATATGGTGGTGAAGGCCATCATCGACCCGAGTCTGCCAAAGGGCATGACCCGCATGCCCAAGGGTTGGCAGCGTGACCAGTTCATTGAAGGCGGTTACCAGGAGCTCACCTACCCGCACAATGATGAATGGTCGGTGGCCTTCAATTTTTACGATACTCGCGTCGACGTAAAGAAGAGGTAGGGTGACATTATGCACTACGGATTCGCAATTGACCAAGAGCGGTGCATCGGATGCCATACCTGCGCCGTGGCCTGCAAGATTGAGAATAATCTTCCTAACGAGATTTGGTGGAATCGCATCCTGACTGATGGCGGCAGCAACGAAATGGACATTCCCAGAGGCTCGTTCCCTGACAACTCCATCGACTACCTGCCTGTAAATTGCCAGCACTGCGAGAATCCAGCTTGTGTGAGGGTGTGTCCGGTGGGAGCTACCTACAAGGACGAGGAAACGGGTATTGTTCGCCAAGATTATGACAAGTGCATCGGGTGTCGTATGTGCATGGCGGCGTGCCCCTACACCGGCGTGCGGTCTTTTAATTGGCAAGAGCCTGAGTACATGCTCGACTATACCTTGGGTGCGAAAGATTCGCCGGAACATCAGCGGCATACGGTTGAGAAGTGCACCATGTGCTGGCACCGAGTTGCTGGTGGCGGAGAACCTGAGTGCGTGAGGGCGTGTCCTGGACGTGCTCGCATTTGGGGCGATTTGGACGATCCGAATTCGGAAATTTCCAAGCTCATTGCTTCGCGCGAGTACAAGCAGCTGCTTCCTGAAGAGGGGACGAAGCCGTCGGTGTACTACCTGGTTTAGGGCGCTTTTCCTTGTCATGCGATATTGCGGGCGGGGCGTGGTTGCGTCGCCCGCCTACTTCTAGGAGATTCTCATGTCTGATTTCTCTTCTGGGGCCATCGTTGATGATGACCTCGACTTCAGTGCGGCTCAAAACCGCGCAAAGGGCCAGGAGGCAGCTGGTGCGAAAGCAGTCGCCTGGGGCGGCCGTGGCCTGAGCATCGCCATCGGCGTGTCGGCCGCGGTGATGGTCGCGGGCATCGCGCTGTGGGCCGTGCAGCTCTCGGGCGGCATGGTGCAGACCGGCATGCGCAACCTGGACTCGTGGGGCCTCTACATCACCTCCTTCATGTTCTTCGTGGGCCTGTCGGCCGGCGGCCTCATCATCTCGTCGGTCCCCAAGGCGTTCGGCATCGCCGGCTTCGGCGGCATCTCCAAGGTGGCCGTCATGAGCTCCATCGCCTGCACGGTGGCCGCCATCGGCCTGGTGGTGGTGGACCTGGGGCAGCCGGCTCGCCTGTGGGAGCTGTTCGCCTACTCCAACCTGGGCTCGCCCCTCATGTGGGACATCGTCGTGCTGGGCACCTACCTCATCCTTTCCTGCGTGTACCTTTGGGCCCAGGTGCGGGCCGACGCCGGGAAGGTTTCCCATACCGCCCTGCGCGTCATCAGCGTGGTGGCGCTCGTATGCGCTGTGCTCGTGCACTCCGTGACCGCCTGGATCTTCGGCCTGCAGCAGGGCCGCGAGATGTGGCACACGGCCCTGCTCGCTCCCTGGTTCGTGTCCTCGGCTCTCGTCTGCGGCACGGCTTTGGTCATGGTGGTGGTCATGGCGCTTCGCAAGGTCGGCTATCTCTCGCTCGACCAGTCCTATATGGTGAAGCTCGCGAAGCTCCTCGGCGCCTTCGTGATGGTGGATCTGTACTTCTTCGGCTGCGATCTGCTCACCGAGGCGTTCCCCGGCGGCTCGGGCGCGGAGGTGGTCGCCATGCTGACGGCCGGCCCGCTCGCCCCTTACTTCTGGACGGAGGTCGTCGGCTGCGCCCTCTGCGCCGTCATTTGCTTCACGCCGGCGCTGCGCACCAACGCCCTGCTGGTCGCCGGCTCGCTGCTCGCGATCCTCGGCATCTTCTGCAAGCGCGTGCAGCTGCTCGTCGGCGGCTTCCAGATCGCCAACCTGGACTACGCTGGCCCGCTCACTCCCATGCAGCACACGGCCTTCGACTCCGGCCTCTCCGGCATCTACGGCGGCATGGTCTACTGGCCGACGCCGCTTGAGTTCGGTGTGACGCTGGGCGTGGTGGCCCTGGGCGCGCTCGTGTTCCTGCTGGGCATCAAGTTCCTGCCCCTGCGCCCGAAGGGCGAGGAGGCGCCCTCCAGGTAGCCGTTCCCTTACATGCCGGCCCGCGCCGCCCCTTCCCGGTGCGGGCCCCTTTTTTGGCGGTATAGGCGCAGCACGCCCGAGAGCGTGGTTTCGGAAGAAATGCTCCCCAAAGGGGCTCGCGGGAAATAAAAGTGGAGCGCGGGGGCGAGATTTTCGAGTTGTTAGGTGTCGATGTGCGCGTCGTCGGCCGCATCGACAAGGAGAAAACTCTGCGACCGGGGGTTTGCCTCTCCGCTTTCTCCGCGGTCCTTCCGAATGCGTGGGCAAACCCCTAACAACTCGAAAATCTTGGTCCAAAATGGTTCGAAAATTGTCTGGCTCAGCGAAGGGGAGGAGACTCGCGATGCCGAAGAAGTTGGTCGCCGCCGCTGTGCTGGCGGCGCTTGTGGTCGCGATGGCGACAGTCGGCTTTGCGCTGGCGCCGAGTTCGGCGATTCGACCTATCGCCGCGGATTCCCTGTGTCCCGCCGCGGGGTGCGCATCGGGCTTGTGCCACGGGTTCGACGCGGTGCCCGAGCCCGACGGCGTGCACGAGATGATGTGCCCTGAGGCCGGCTGCACGTCGGTGGAGTGCCATGGGTGGGACTCGCTCATCGGGCGCTACCACCAGGCCTCCGACATGTCGCTGAACGTGTGGATTCTCATGCCCGTGGCGCTGGTGCTGGGTCTGTGGCTGCTTGTGCGCCGCATGGGTCGCCCGGGCCGCGTCCATGACGATAGTAGGGCCGATGACGGGATGGCTGAAGCGTCGTCGCCCGTCGCACCGTCCGAGCGGCATTGCGCGGAAAACTTGATGACCGCTGGCGAAGAGGGGGCCTGTTATGAAGCGTAGCCATGTGCTGTTCGATGTCGCCGCGCTCGTCGTGTACTTGCTGGCAGCCAATCCGGCTCTTACGGGCATCCCGTTGCACGAATTCATTGGACTTGGCGCTTTCATCGTGGTCGCTGCCCATGTGGTCGTAAGCGCCGACGGCCTGGGTGGCCGCGGACGTATGGGGCGGCTCGCTTTGAACGCAGTGTTGCTGCTGTCGTTGGCCGCTTGCGTCGTGTCCGGCGTCATGGTGTCGGGGACGGTGCTGCCCTCGATGGGGCTGTACGCCTCGGGCTACCATTTCTGGGATCCGCTGCACGCCGTGGCGGCCAAGGTACTGTTGGCGGCCCTGCTCGTGCACGTGGTCGTGCGCGGCCCCGCCGCGCTAGCGGTGCTTCGTCGTCGCAAGGATCTTTGCGGCGAGGGCGGGGATTGCCCGGCATAGCAACCGACGCAAGTTGTCCCAGCGCCCTGCTTCTTTCGCTATACTGTGCCGCAGGCGCTCGACGGCCTTGCTGGTAAGCGGGGACATTGGCGGGAGAAAGGAGCGAGGCGTGGCGTTTGGAAAAGAAGAGGTGTGCGCGTATCTGGACGAGCGCGGGGTCGTTTACGATCGGGTCGATCATGAAGCGGTGTTCACCATGGAGGCGATGGATGCGCTGGAATTGCCCTTCGCCGAGGCCGTGGTGAAGAACCTCTTTCTGCGCGATGACAAGAAACGCAACTACTATTTGGTCGTCATGCCCGAGGACAAGCCCGCGAACCTGAAGGCGCTCAGGGTAGCCCTTGAGGCGCGGCCCTTGCGTTTTGCCTCGGAAGAGGACTTGCACGGAATTCTCGGTCTGCGTGGCGGCGCGGTGTCGCCCTTCGGCGTGCTGAACGACGAGGAAGGGAAAGTGCAAGTGGTGTTCGACGAGGTTTTGCGCGATTGGCCGGCCGTGGGCGTGCATCCCAACGACAACACGGCCACGCTGCGCGTTCCTCTGTCCGACTTGCTGGCGCTGTTCGAAGATCGCGCCGTGCTCTATCGGTTCGTGGATATGGATGTGGCTCCCGCGCAGTAAAGCCCTGTTGTTCCGGCACCTTGCAGAGGTGGCATGATGCGGGGACGCGAACTCGGCCGTCTGCGAGGCTTATTGGCGCTAAGCATGGAGTTGCGACGCTGGCTGCGATGCCGCGCTGCCAATGAGCGCACGCAATGCTATGCTTCTTTCTAATAAAACCCATCCGCGAAGGAGGAACCATCCATGACCGTATCTGCAGACATCTGGCAGGCGCGCGCGGCGATGTGCGAGCTTTTGGCGCTGTCGTTCCGCTACCCGGAGGACAAGGTGCTCGCCGAGGCTATCGCATCGGGCGAGTGGGGCGAGGCCGCCGACGAGATCGCCGGCGCGCTTGGGATCGACTGGACGGCCGCTACGGCCCCCGGTGCCGCTGAGGCCGCTGCACTGCCCGACCCGGACGACATCCAGAAGGAGCTGCGTCCCGAGGCCACGCGCCTGTTCGTGGGCGCTCCCGAGGCGGCGTGCAGCCCGTACGAGGGCGTGTGGCGTGCGAAGGCCGAGGGCGTGCAGCCGCTGCTGTTCGTGAACCCGCACTCCATGGCCGTGGAGCGCTTCTGCAAGGCCTGCGGCTTGGGCCGTCCCGAGGGTACCAACGAGCCGCTCGATGCTGTGTGGACTGAGTTGGAACTGCTGGAGTATCTGGCCCTGCGTGCGGCGGCCGACGCCATGGACGCCGCGGCCGAGGCCGATCTCGCCGCTGGCGGCGACGGCGCTCCCACCGAGGAGCAGGCCGAGCAGTACAAGGAGATCGGCGACGAGATCGACGAGTTCGATGCGGAAGACGACGGCCCCGAGCCCGGCGATGTGGTGGCTTCGGGCGATTTGCCCGGCGGCTCGCCTGAGGCGGCCTGGGATGAATTCATGACCGACCACGCGAAGACGTGGATGCCCCAGTTCGCCGAGGCCTGCGAGGCGGATTCCCGCGTGCCGTTCTACAGGCAGGCCGCCAGCCTGCTCGCCGCCTTCATCAATTAACGGCGACGCGGTTGCGCGCATCGGTCAGTTTCGAGGGGGCTCGCTCTGCGGGCTCCCTTCATTTTGCGCGAGGGCGTCTTGGGGCGGATAGACTTTGTTGAACTGGGCCCAGACGCCGGAATAGAGAATGGCGTCCATGAGGTGCGCGTCCTGTACCAACGGCAGGCGCTCGTAGGGGATGGCCGCGTCGGCGGCGGCCAGGGCCAGCGTGGCGCGCATGGCTTCGGCGTCCGAGCCGAGCGCCACGAAGGGGTTGTAGCTGACCGAAGCGGTGTCGTCAGCGAAGTCCACGGCGGCGTCCATCAGGTAGATGAAGCGCCCGAGGCCGCGCCCCAGCTCTTCCATGGTTTTGGCCCAGAAGCCCTGGTTATGGGCGAATAGCCGCCCGAGCATGCGCCCGAACTCGTGGGCCGCGGCATCGGGGTCGAATGCGAGGACGGCATTGGTTGCGTCTGCACTAAAAGGAGAGTCGCAAGCTGTTCCGGCGCCGCCCGAAAGAGCATCTTCGTTGCTGCGCCCGGCCTCTTCGATAGTCCGAATCGCCGCCATAGCCCGCTCGATCTCGGCGCACTGCTCGGGGATGCGTGTCCGGGCCCGCTCGTAGGCGCCGGCGAGCAGGCGCTCGGCCGCCCGGGCCTTCAAGTCGCCGTCGTCGGCTATGTCGTCGAGCACCTTGTGGTAGGCGAGTGCCACGGAAAGGTCGGCAGCATAGTCGGTCCACGCCGAGCGCGCCCAGGGTCGCGGGGGCGTCGGCGCCGGGTGCATCACGCAATGGCTCGCGCCCTGCGTCTCGGCAGGCTCGTGCAGGGAGTTGCACAGCAGCACGAAGAAAGTGAGGTCGTAGGTCAAACACGCCCGCGACAGCTGTCCGTACCGGTCGCGCAGGGCAAAGCACAGCCCGCAGTACACCGCTCGGTAGCGCTCCTTCTCCTCCTCGGAAAGCGCCCCCGCATCCGCCACCACGAACCCGAACATCGTCTCACCTTTCTCGGAGATCTTTCGCCTCGTTTTGCCTGCTGAGAAAAACGCGCGGTTTCGCATGCTCGCGACCGTTTGGCGCGCCTTCGACCCGGGTCTTACTCCGGCTTCTTTGCTACGTGGACGGCGGCGATGCCGCCGGTGTAGTTCTTCCAGGTGACGTCGGTGAAGCCGGCATCGCGCATCATCTCTGCCAGCCCCTCCTGGTCGGGGAAGGCGCGGATCGACTTCGCCAAGTACACGAAGCCCTCTTTGTCGCCGGTGATAAGCCCGCCCCAGAACGGGATCAGATGGCGCAGGTAGAAGTGGTACAGCGCCCGCCATGCGCCATTGGGCGGCGTGGAGAACTCCAGGCACACAAGCGAGCCGCCCGGCTTCAACACGCGGAACATCTCGGAGAGCGCCCGGGGCCGGTCGGGCATGTTGCGGATGCCGTAGGCCATGGTGATGACGTCGTAGGAGGCGTCCTCGTAGGGGATGTTCTGGGCGTCCACGACCTCGAAATCGATGGGCACGCCGGCGCCGTCCCCCTCGTCGATGTGCATGCGCGCCACGTCCAGCATCTCGGGCACCAAATCGGTGCACTGGATATGGCGCGGGTGCTTGGTGCGGGCCACGGTGAAGGTGACGTCTCCTGTGCCCCCCGCGATGTCCAGCACGTCGTGGCTCTCATCGATGGGGGCCTGGCGCATCATGCCCGCGAGCCACAGCTTGTAGGCGCCGAAGCTGGAGAGGGCGTTGAACCGCTCGTATTTCCGGGCGATATGCGAGAAGATGTCGCGCACGCGCTCGCTGGAAAGCTCGGCCGGGGCCTCAAGCCCGGTGGCGGTGTCGATGGTCATAGGTGTAAAACTCCCTCGTGCGGCATGCCGATCCCGCAAGATCGCGCCTTTCGTATCGTCGTTTGGCCCCAGTATAGGGCACTCGCCCGCAAATCGAGGGCGCATATCCCTAGGCGGCGCGGCGCCGTGCTATCATGGGTGGCTAATTGAACACGCCCCTCATGAATTGGGAGGTACCATGCTTCTGTGTGCCCAGTATATCCTGCCGGTTTCTTCCGAGCCCATCATCGATGGCGCGGTCCTTGTGCGCGACGGCGTCATTCGCGACATCGGGAAGGCCGAGCAATTGCGCCTGCGCTACCCCGAGGAAGAGGTCGTCGACCAGGGCCTGGCCGCCGTCATGCCCGGCCTGGTGGATCTGCACACCCGCCTCGAGCAGTCGGTGCTGCGCGGCGTGGTCAACGATGCGCCCTATGTGCAGTGGCTTGCGGAAGTGGCCCAGAAAAGCGGGCGCATGGAAGCTTCCGACTGGTTCGACTCCGCCATCTTGGGCGGCCTGGATGCTCTCTCCAGCGGCATCACCACGGTGGCCGACATCACGCTGACCGGCGCCTCCTGCACGGCCGTGAACAAGCTCGGCCTGCGCTCGGTGATCTACCGCCAGGTGGGCGCCATGGACAAGAACCGCATCGACGCGGCCATGCAGTTCGCCCAGAAGGACATCCTGCACTGGCGCGAGGAGGTCGACTCCGACCGCGTTACCATCGGCATCGCCGCGGCGCCCCTGTTCACCAACCACCCGGCCATGCTCTCCGCCATCTCGAAATTCGCCCTCAAGGAGGATCTGCCCGTGGCCCTGTGGCTCGCCGGCAGCCGCGAGGAGTCCGACTTCGTGCGCTACGGCTCGTCGCCCTTCCAAGTGCACGGCGGCGATGTGAAGCGCGGTTACGTGGAGATCCCGCCCTGGCTGCCCACCGGCGTGAGCCCGGTGCGCTACGCCCTCAACTGGAACGCCTTCGACGCCGACAACGTCATGATCGTCGGCGCGGTCTACGTGGACGACGAGGATCTGAAGAAGCTGCGCTCCCACAACGTCGCCGTTTGCGTGTGCCCGCGGGCCTCGGCCCAGCTGGGCATGGGCGTAGCGCCGCTTGACGAGTACATCCGCGCCGGCCTGCGCGTGGGCCTCGGCACCGATTCGCCGGCGGCGACGGAATCCACCGACATGCTCTCGGAGATGCGCTTGGGCATGCTGCTGCAGCGCGCCGTGAACCCCGGGCGCTTCCTCGACTCCCATACGATGCTCGAGGTGGCCACGCTCGGCGGTGCGCGAGCCCTCGGCATTGCTGACAAGGTGGGGTCGCTGGAGATCGGCAAGTGTGCCGACATGATCGCCGTGGATCTGTCCAGCTCGCACCAGTCGTTCACGACCGATCCGGTGGCCGCCGTGGTGAACACCTGCACCACAGCCGACGTGCTCATGACCATGGTCGACGGCAGCGTCCTGTACGAGAAGAACCGCTGGCACGTGAAGGTGGAAGTGGCGAAGAGCATTGCGCGCGTCATCGAAATCCGCTCCAAGCTGCGCCCCGAGGCCTAGCGGGCGCAATCGCTGAGCGGGGCGCTCGGCGCAGTTGTGAATTCGTGGAGGGCGCGCCGCGGCAAGCATTTTCGCTGGCGCGGCGCGCCTGCTTCTGCGATAATGCCATATTTGCGTATACCTAATGTTGGGAACCTGAGGAGTACCCGCGATGTCGAGCAAGAAGAACAAGACCGGCGCGAAGAATCCCACGCGCAAGCAGCAGGCCGAGCGCATCAAGCAGGCCGAGGAGCGCGAGCGCCGCGCCAAGGAGGCCGCCGAGGCCAAGGCGCGCACCAAGAAGATCTTCACCGTGGTCGTGTGCGTCATCCTCGTACTCGCCCTGGGCATCCCCACTATGGCGCTGACCGTGCTCTCGCTGTAGAGCTGTTGAAAGGAAACGAGTCGTGTTTGGAATCGGCGGATTCGAGCTTTTTCTCATTCTGCTGTTCGGGTTCCTCATCTTCGGGCCCGACAAGCTGCCTGCCATGGCGAAGACGATCGGCAAGGCCATCGCGAAGTTCCGCAACGCCCAAGAGGAGATGAGCGGCGTGCTGAAGGGGGAGATGGTGTTCGACAAGGACGCCGAGGATCCCTTCAAGAATCCGCTCGATGCCCTGGACGAGGCGGCGGCCAAGGCCAAGAAGGGCGCCGATAGCGCCAAGAAGGCCGCAAGCGCCGTGTCGAAGAAGGCGGCGTCAACCACCAAGAAGAGCACGTCGACCGCTGCCGCCGGCGCCGCTGCCGCAGCGGCCGCCAAGGCCGAGCAGGACGCGGGCGAGGCCGATAAGGCCGATGCCGCTCCGGCCAAGCCCGAGAGCTTCGCCGAGCGCAAGGCCCGCTACGACAAGGAGCGCGCCGAGCGCAAGGCCGCCGAGGAAGCGGAGCTGAAGAAGAAGGAAGAAGAGGAGCGCAAGGCCGCTGCCGAAGCCCGCAAGGCGGAGGCGGCCAAGAAGCGCGAGGAGGCGGCCGCCAAGCGGAAGGCCGAGGCGGAGGCCAAGAAGGCCGCCGAAGAGGCCAAGGCCGTGACCGAGGCTGCCGACGCTGGTGCCGCTGACGCCGGTGCTGCCGACCAGAAGAAGGAGGCGTAACGATGCCTATCGGACCGGCACGCATGCCGCTATTCGACCACCTCGGCGAGCTGCGCATGCGCCTTGTGCGCATCGTGGCCTGCCTCGCCGTGGCCGTGGTCGTGTTCTACATGGCCACCCCTACCATGGGTCAGTTCCTCCTCATGCCCATCGCGGAGTTTCTGCCCAACGTCGACGGCATGGCCTCGCTTCAGGCCATCGACCCCTTCGAGGCGTTCTCCGTGCGCTTCCAGATCTCGCTGTGGGCGGGCATTGTGGCCACGTCCCCCGTCATCCTGTGGCAGCTGCTCGCGTTCTTCCTACCGGCGCTGAAGCCCAGCGAGCGCAAGTGGTTCATGCCCACCTTCGCCGCCGCCGTGGCCCTGTTCATTATCGGCACGGTGTTCTGCTACCTCATCATCTTGAACCCGGCGTTCCAGTGGCTCACCGACCAGGCCATGGGCCTCGGCTACGTGGCGCCGCGCATGAGCTCCTATATCGACATCATCATCAAGTTCGAGCTCGGCTTCGGCTTCGCCTTCGAGCTGCCGCTCATCGTGTTCTACCTCGTCATTTTCGACGTCATCCCGTACAAGAAGTTGCGCGGCAGCTGGCGGACGGTGTACGTGGTGCTCATGGTCATCTGCGCCGTGGTGACCCCCGACGCCTCGCCGGTTACCATGCTGCTGATGTTCGCCGCCATGATCATGCTCTACGAGGGCAGCCTGCTCATCGCGCGGGTGGTGCTGCGTCGGCGCATCAAGCGCCAGAACGAGGAGCTTGCCGCGGAAGAGGACGAGTAAGTGCACGAGCTGGGACTAATGACCGGCGTTATGGACGCCGCAGTGGAGGCGGCCCGGGAGGCCGGGGCCACGCGGCTGCTCGGCGTGAAGGTCTCCATTGGCGAGGCCACCGAGGCGGTGGAAGATGCGCTCGTGTTCGCCTTCGAGGCTCTGGCCGAGGCCGACCCGTTCACCCAGGGCGCCAAGCTTGACCTGACGATGATCCGTCCGCGCAGCGTCTGTCTGGAATGCGGCCACGAGTTCGAGCACGACCTCTACAACCGATTCTGTCCCGTCTGCGACTCGTTCGCCACCGAGCTTCTGGCCGGGCGCGAGCTGCAGATCGACTCCATCGAAGTGGATTTGCCGGAAGAGTAACGGCCGCGCACGTCGCCAGAAGGACGTATGCCGGCAATCGGCCCGAAACAAAGCGCTGCCATACTCGTGGCAGCGCTTTTGCTATGCTGTCGCCGTGCCAACCTGAGCGCAGCGAGGGGCCGCCCCTTGCGCCAACCCGAGAGGACGCCTATGAACCCCCAGCAGATGTATACGGCCTGCACCGACGCTTTGGGCGCCTTCGTGCGCAGCGCCGGCTTCACCGATGTGGTCATCGGATTGTCCGGCGGCATGGATTCGACGCTCGTGGCCGTCATGGCGCACGACGCCTTGGGGGCCGACCATGTGCACGGGGTCATGCTGCCCGGCCCCTATTCCAGCGAGTCGTCCATCGACGATGCCGAGGCGCTCGCCGCCAACCTCGGCATCTCCAACATCACGGTGCCCATCTGCGAACCCTTCGAGGCCTTCGAGGCGGTGCTCGCCCGGGCCTGCGGCGGGGCGCTAACGGGTCTGGCCGCCGAGAACACCCAGGCCCGCTGCCGTATGGTGTGCCTCATGGCGCTCTCGAACGCCCACGGCTGGCTCATGTTGAACACGGGCAACAAGTCCGAGGCGGCCATGGGCTACTCCACCCTTTACGGTGACACCGCCGGCGCCTTCGCGCCCTTGGGCGGCGTGTACAAGATCGACGTCTTCGCCATGGCCCGCTGGCGCAACCGCCGGGCCGTGGAGGAGGGAGCGTGTGGCCCCATTCCCGTGAACGTGTTTGTGAAGCCGCCGAGTGCGGAGCTCGCGCCCGATCAGGAGGACGAGAAGTCCCTCGGCGTCGATTACGCCACGCTGGATCGGATTCTCGTCGCCTATGTGGAAGAGGGGAGGGATGCGGCGGCTATCGTCGCCGAGAGCGGCCTGAGCCGCGATTTGGTGGATTACGTCATCGCCCGTACCGACGCCAACGCCTTCAAGCGTGCGTTGGAGCCTCCGTACCCTGACGCGCCGTTCTACGGCGATCCCGCGTCTCGTTAGCGAAGCTGCGTCCCGCTGGCGATCCCGCGTCCTGCTGGCGAACGAGCCCCGTCTGGGGTCGGCGTTGTTCAACAGGCTCGTTTCATACACCCCGCGGTGTATGGCGCGTGGGCGTCCAGTCGTTTACCATAGCGGTCATGGATAAGATCTTCCGAAATACCCCGAAGCTTACGGCCACCGACTGGCTCATCGACGCCGTCATCGCGGCGGGGGCCTTCGGGTTCTGCTGCCTGCAGCTCACCGTGGCCGTGAACCTGCTCATCCCCGACGAGTTCATGCGTCGGCTCATGGGCATCCAGGCCATGGTGCCCTCGGGCCTCTCGCTTCTGGCCATCGCGCTCACCACGCTGCCGCTCGTGCTGCGGCGCAAGTTCCCCTGGGCCGTGTTCGTGTGGTGCCTCGTCAGCTGGGGCCTGCTTCAAGCGGAGCTGAACGGCATCGCCCTGTCCGTGGCAGGCCCCCTCATCGCGCTGTTCACGCTGGCGTCCGCGCGCTCGCGGGCCGAGGCGGCCATCGCGTGCGCGGTCATGTGCCTGGTGATGCTCGTCGCCCCGGCGCCCCCGGAGCAGTCGCGCATCTTGACGCAGCTCGCCGTGTTCCAGAACATGGCGCTGGCCCTGGCGGCCGCGTTTGCCGGCTACGCCCTCCACGAGCACCAGGAGCGCACGCGCGCCATCGAGGAGCGCGCGGTCGCCGCCGAGCGCAGCCGCGAGGCCGAGGCGCGTCGCCGGGTGGAGGCCGAGCGCGTCTCCATCGCCCGGGAGGTGCACGACATCACGGCCCATTCGCTGTCGGCTGTGAGTATCCAGGCCGCGGCCGCCGAGCGCCTGGTCGATCGCGATCCGGCGGCGGCCAAAGAGGCCATCGCCGAGGTGCGCCGCACCGCCAAAGGTGCCCTCGAGGAGATTCGCGCCATGATCGGCGTGCTGCGCGCGGGGGAGGGGCCGGCCGAGACGACGCCCACCCAGGGCACCGACCGCATGGGCGATCTGGTGTCCTATTTGGAAGGTGCCGACATCGAGGTCACGCTGGACGAGACCGCCTACGACCGCGCCTGCGTGCCGGCGTTCATCGACGTGGCCCTCTTCGGCATCGCGCGCGAGGCGGCCACGAATATCGTGCGCCACGCCGGGGCGCGCCGCGCGGCGCTGGTGCTGTCCACGGAGCGGGAGGGCTTCGCCGAGCTTGTCGTCGACGACGACGGGCGAGGGCTCGCTGCCCCGGCCGCCGCGGCCGGTCACCATGGCCTGCTCGGCATGCGCGAGCGCGCGCGGCTTCTGCAGGGCACGTTCTCTGCGTCCCCAAGCCCGCTCGGCGGCGTGCGCATCGCCGTGAGCGTTCCCCTCAGCCAGAAGGAGGAGACTTATGAGTGAGGCCGGTCCCATCCGCGTGCTCGTCGTGGACGACCAGGATCTCGTGCGCGGCGGCTTCAAGGCCATTCTCGGCACCTACGAGGGCATCGAGATCGTCGGCGAGGCCCGAAACGGGGCCGATGCGGTGCAAGAGGCCCAGCGCCTTCGGCCCGACGTGGTGCTCATGGACATCCGCATGCCCGAAATGAACGGCATCGAGGCCACCCGCGCCATCACATCGAATCCTCTGCTCGCAAAAACCCGGGTGCTCGTGCTCACCACCTTCGACGTGGACGAGTACGTTTACGATGCTCTGGGCGCCGGGGCGAGCGGCTTTTTGCTGAAGGACGCCGACCCCGACGAGATCGTGGCGGCCATTCGCGTCGTGGCCCGAGGCGACGCGCTCATCCAGCCCTCGGTGATGCGCCGGCTCGTGGAGACTTTCGTGGCCGCGCGCCCGCGGGGCGGCTGGGGCGCTGCCGATGTGACCGAGACGCGCCGCGCCGCGCTGACGAGCCTCACCGACCGCGAGCGCGAGATTCTCGTGCTGGTGGCCCGGGGCCTTTCCAACGACGAGATCGCCGAGGAGCTGTTCATCTCGCCGGCCACGGTGAAGACGCATCTGGCCCGCGTCATGGCTAAGACCGATGCTCACGACCGCGCCCAGCTTGTCGTCTTCGCCTACGAGACGGGTTTGGTGACGCCTGCTCCCTAGGGAGACTGTTCACTTGCACAAATTCCAACTTGGAAAGTAATCCCTGATCAAAATTATAATTACAGGAAACTTGAGTGAAAAAAACTCAAGTTTTTCTCCGTCCCCTCTTGCATTCCTTCCCGTAGCTGTTATGATGCGTAACTGTTTAGCACTCGTTGCTACCGAGTGCTAGCACTTAACCCAACCGAGTGGTTAAATTGGAAGTTGCGCGAAGGCGCTACAACAACCATTGAAAGGACGGCAAGCTATGAATTTGAAGCCTCTGGGCGACCGCGTCATCCTGAAGCAGGACGAGGCCGAGGTTACCACCGCCTCCGGGCTGTTTTTGGCCTCCGATGCCAAGGAGAAGCCCCAGACCGGTACCATCATCGCCGTGGGCGAGGGCAAGATGGACAAGGACGGCAAGCTGCTTCCTATGCCTGTTAAGGTCGGCGACAAGGTCATCTACGGCAAGTTCGGCGGCACCGAGGTGACGCTTGACGGCGAGAACGTGCTGATTCTGCGCGCCGACGACATTTACGCCGTAGTTGAATAACTGAGAAGATAAACCGAGAAGATAGATCCACTGAAAGGAACGCGAACTAATGGCTAAGGAAATCAAGTTCGATACCGATGCCCGCTCCGGCCTGGCCGCGGGTGTTTCCAAGCTGGCCGACGCCGTCAAGGTGACGCTCGGCCCCAAGGGCCGCTACGTGGCTCTGGAGAAGTCCTACGGCGCTCCGCTCATCACCAACGATGGCGTGACCGTCGCCAAGGAGGTCGAGCTGGAGAACCCGGTCGAGAACATGGGCGCCCAGCTGGTGCGCGAGGTGGCCGTGAAGACCAACGACGTGGCCGGCGACGGCACCACCACCGCCACGCTTCTCGCTGACGTCATCGTCTCCGAGGGTCTGAAGAACGTGACCGCCGGCGCCGACGCGCTCGGCATCCGCCGCGGCATCGAGAAGGCCACCGACGCCATCGTGGCCGCCATCAAGGCCGACGCCACCCCGGTGTCCACCAAGGAGCAGATCGCCAACGTCGGCCGCATCTCCGCCGGCGACGCCGCCATCGGTGACAAGATTGCCGAGGCCATGGACGCCGTGGGCAACGACGGCGCCATCTCCGTGGAGGAGTCCCAGACCATCTTCGGCATCGACATGGACATCGTCGAGGGCATGCAGTACGAGCGCGGCTACATCTCCCCCTACATGGCCACCGACATGGAGAAGATGGAAGCGGTGCTGAAGGATCCCTTCATCCTGCTGACCGACATGAAGATCAACTCCATCCAGGACATGGTTCCGCTGCTGGAGGAAGTCATGCGCGCCCAGCGCCCGCTGTTCATCGTGGCTGAGGATGTCGAGGGCGAGGCTCTGTCCACCATCCTTCTGAACCGTCTGCGCGGCACCCTGAACGTCGTGGCCATCAAGGCCCCCGGCTTCGGCGATCGCCGCAAGCGCATCCTCGAGGACATTGCTGTGGTCACCGGTGCCCAGGTCATCGACAAGGACTTCGGCATGACCATGGCCGACGCCACTATGGAGATGCTCGGCACCGCCAAGACCGTGAAGGTCACCAAGGACACCGCCCTTATCGTGGACGGCGCCGGTAAGAAGGAGGACATCGAGAACCGCATCCAGATCATCCGTGCCGAGCTCGAGCGCGTCGATTCCGACTTCGACCGCGAGAAGGCCCAGGAGCGTCTGGCGAAGCTCTCCGGCGGCGTTGCCGTGCTGAAGGTGGGTGCTGCCACCGAGTCCGAGCTGAAGGAGAAGAAGTCCCGCATCGAGGACGCCCTGCAGGCGACCCGCGCGGCCGTGGAAGAGGGCATCGTCGCCGGCGGCGGCGTGGCGCTCGTGGACGCCATCGGCGCCCTGGACGCCGTCAAGGCCGATGACAAGGACGAGGAAGTCGGCATCGACATCATCCGCAAGGCCATCGAGGCCCCGATGCGCGCCATCGCCCAGAACGCTGGCTTCGAGGGCTCCGTCGTGGTGGAGAAGGTCAAGAGCCTGCCGAAGGGCGAGGGCCTGAACTGCGCCAACGGCGAGTACGGCAACATGATCGAGATGGGCGTGAACGACCCGGTGAAGGTGACCCGCACGGCGCTGCAGTCCGCGGCCTCCGTGGCGGCCCTCATCCTCATCACCGAGGCCACCATCAACGAGATCCCCAAGGAGGGTCCCGATCTGAGCGCTCTGGCTGCCGGCATGCAGGGCGGCGGCGGAATGTACTAGGCCTCAAGCAAGGAAAACTTGCGCGTGGCTTAACCGCACAACCAACTAAATCGCAGAAGGGCGCCCTCCGGGGCGCCCTTCCTGTTGCGCGCGAACATTTTCCAAGTTCTCAACCGCCAATTTCCCGTCCGCTCTATTTCATGGGCGTTTTCGGCAGTCGTTCCCAAGAGGGGCGCGATCTCCTAAGATAGTGCGATACGCGAAAATGGCCCCGAAGCCCAAGGAGGTTTCCGTGGAATTGTTGGAAGAGCGCATTCGCCGCGATGGCGTGGTGAAGGCGGGCGGTGTGCTGAAGGTGGACGCCTTCTTGAACCACCAGATGGACATTGAGCTGTTCTCCCAGATGGCCGAGGAATGGAAGCGGCTGTTTGCGGGTAAGCCCATCAACAAGATCCTCACTATCGAGGCCTCGGGCATCGGCATCGCCGCCGTGGTGGCGCATCATTTCGGCGTGCCCGTGGTGTTCGCGAAGAAGACCCAGTCCATCAACCTGGATGGCACCATGTATTCCACGCGCATCCAGTCCTTCACCCACAACCGCATCTACGACGTCATCGTCTCCACGCGCTTCCTCGGGCCCGACGACCACGTGCTCATCATTGACGACTTCCTCGCCAACGGCTGCGCCCTACGCGGCCTGCTCGAGATCTGCGAGAGCGCCGGCGCCACCGTGGAGGGCATCGGTATCGCCATCGAGAAGGGCTTCCAGCCCGGTGGCGACGAGCTGCGCGAGGCGGGTTACGACCTGCAGTCCCTCGCCATCGTCGAGGCTATGGACCCTGCTACCGGCGCCATTGAGTTCCGCTCATGAGCCGCAAGAGAAACGTGGAAAGCGAGGGCGGCGTGGTTTTCGTCGACCCGAAGATGAAGGCGCTCTCGTCCCTCGATGGCGAGATCGGCTGGCTCGCGGCCTTCCCCTACGGCCTGCAGCACGTGCTGGCTATGTTCGTGGCGAACCTCGCGCCCATCGCGATCATCGCCGCGGCGGCCGGCCTTCCCGAGGACTTGCGGGCCACGCTCATTCAGAACGCCATGTTCATCGCCGGCATCGGCACCTTCGTGCAGCTGTTCCCCGTCTGGCGCGTGGGCAGCGGGCTTCCCATTGTCATGGGCATCAGCTTCACCTTCGTCTCCGTGGCCTGCACCATCGCGGCGACCCAGGGCTACGGGGCGCTCGTGGGAGCGGTCATCGTCGGCGGCCTCATCGAGGGCGTGCTCGGCCTGTTCGCCCGCTGGTGGCGGCGCATCGTCACACCCATTGTGGCTGCTGTGGTGGTGACCTCTATCGGGTTCTCGCTGCTCGGCGTGGGGGCGGCCTCCTTCGGCGGCGGTTCCGGCGCGGAAGATTTCGGCAGCGCCACGAACCTCATCCTCGGCACCGTCTCGCTTCTGGCGTGCCTCGCGTTCCAGGGCCTCGCCAAGGGCGCTACCAAGCAGCTTTCGGTGCTCTTCGGTCTTGTCGTGGGGTATCTGGTGGCCATTCCGCTGGGCAAAGTGGACTTCTCCGGCTTCGCTTCGGCGCAGCTCTTCTCGCTGCCGGGAGTGCTGCCCGTGACGCCGGAGTTCAACCTGGGCGCCATCATCACCGTCACGCTCATTTTCCTCGTGTCCGCCACCGAGACCGTGGGCGACTGCTCGGCGCTCACGGCTGCCGCGCTGCGCCGCAACCCCACGGATAAGGAGCTTTCCGGCGCTGTGACGGCCGACGGTCTCGTCAGCTCGCTCGCCGGCGTGTTCGGCTGCTCGCCGGTCACCTCCTTCTCGCAGAACGTGGGCCTCGTAGCCATGACT
>CABSMC010000008.1 GCA_902478715.1 uncultured Adlercreutzia sp. | reverse complement strand
GCTCCGGAGCCATCGGCGGGCTGGTCGGCGCTGTTGTCGCCGTTTCCGCTGTCGTCGGGCGGCGTCGTGTCGTCCGGCTGGGTCGCATCGCTTGGCGGCGTTGTGTCGGTGGGCACTTCAATATCGTCGGGCAGATTCGCGGAATCGGGCACGTAAAGCACGTTGATGACGTTGTCGTCGGGGTTGACGCCCACGCGTATCTCGGACGGGTAGGTGTCCACCACGTAAGTGCCGTCAATCTTGTACTCGTAGGCGTCGCCCTTGACGAGTTTGTCGAAGCGCTGGTCGGTGAAGGTCTCCGACCCCATCTTGACGAACTTCACGTCGTCGGGCGCCAGTGCGTCCTTCCAGTTGTCGGCGGTCAGGTCAGCGTTTTCCATGAGGTAGTAATTCACCGTGTACTCGTTGTTCCACAGCTTGAAGTAGAAGAGGTTGATGACGTTGTCGGAAGGGTTGTCGGTCAGCGTGAGATTTTGCGGCCAGCCGTCCCAGAAGAAATGTCCGGGGATGTCGACCACGTAATTCCACGCATTCAGCGTCTGCCCTACGTGCACGTCGGTGAGCTCGTAGCTGCCTAGCAGCACCCGGCCATTCTCGTCGGGCTCGGTGTCACCGTCGTCGTAGCTGACGTTCTCGTAGTACATGATTGTCGCGGTGGTGGGGATCTCGGCCGCTGTGGCGGGGGTCTCGGCTGCCGCGGTGGGGGCCTCAGCCGCTGTGGCGGGCGTCTCAGCGGCTGCGGTGGGCGTCTCGGTGGCATCCGCCTCTTCCGTGGCGCTCGTTGTTGCCTCGGTGCCCTCGTCGCCGTTCGTTGCGGCCAAGGCGCTGTAGGCGCAGGAGGTGAGAGACGCAGCCAGGCACAAGGCGAGAACGAAAGCCGCGAAGGAGCGAGTGGTTCGTTTTGCGGGAGTGGTCATGGTGGTCTCCTCGTCTCGATGGCAGCATTGTTTTCTGAGCAAAAGCATCGAGGTAAGTGTAGAGGGGCCAAGGAAGCCTTTTCTTTCCATCCACGACCTGTCATTCGTCTTTCTTTGAGTTGTTGTCTATCGGAAAAATACCGAGAGCTGTTCAGGCTTGGCGCTTCTTATCTTCGCGATAACTGCGATTTTGGAAATAGATGGGAGTTTCGAGCGCGTCTGCGGAGATAGATAGGAATTTCGAGCATGAAATGGGCTCTGGAGCGCTTAATTCGTTCCGAAAATGCTCGAAACTCCCGTCTACTTCCCTATTTCGTATGGCCAGCTGCTCGAAACTCCCATCTATTTCCGAAAAAGGGTGCCGGCTTGGCAAAGGAGTTCGGCAAAGGCGTCATGTCATGGGAAATCGCGCGCGAAAGTTACTCAAGGTCATAGGAGGCACGCTTGTTGCGCGCGCTTTTGGGGGCGGTGACAATTCGCTTCGTCTTTGGCAAGGCCTCCAGTATATAAGGATATATGGGGGGATTCGGCGCGTTCCCTGGGGGGTGGGGAAGGAATACACGTAGCTGCCACCGCGGTGTTATTGGCGAGGAAGTGACCACGGATGGTGCGGGCAGAGAAGAAGCTGGGCCACCGTCCAAAGTAGTCCCGGCTTAGTCATGTAACCGATGCTGCCCGGTTCGGAGGCGCACCGATTTATAATAAGCGGGCAGCGGTTTCAGGATCGGGAATGAGGGGCGTGACGCCCTTCTCGTCCATCTTACGGCTGAAGCGTTGTTGGCAGTCGGCCATAATTTCTTTCAGGAACCGACTGTCTCCCGTGGTTTGGGCGACTTCCAGCCAGCTTTTGTAGGGACGCTCCAGAGCCTCGTCCACCACGATGATGTCCACGCCGTTCTCGAGGCATTGCTTCATCATGAGGAAGCGGCCGATGCGGCCGTTGCCGTTTTGGAGAACCCTTCCACAGTGCGTCAACAGAAATGAAAAACGCCCTCCGGAGAGGGCGTTCGTTTCAAAATGGTGCGGGCGAGAGGACTTGAACCTCCATGGGGTTGCCCCCATACGGACCTGAACCGTACGCGTCTGCCAATTCCGCCACGCCCGCAGGTGCTGTTTCGGCTTCGCCAAAAGAGCGAAGTTGATAATACCCGACTTGGTGCGCGGGCGCAAGAAGTTTTTTCGGGAATCGCCTATTCTCCGCGCAAGATGGTGTCGGCGGTTTCGGTGAGGGCGGCATCGGTTTCGTCTTGCTGGCGGCGCTCGGCCTTTTCCTCGTGGGCAATTTCGTCGCCGATGACGTCATGGAACCCGTGGGTCTCGCGCTCTTCGCGCTCTTTGACCTTGCGAATCTCGTCGCCGATGTGGTCTTTGATGTGCTTCTCCTGCTGCTCTGCGTGGTCGCGGTAAGTTTCCGTGCTCATGGGGGCCTCCTTCTAGTTGATGGCTTCCCACCATAGGTCATCGGCTACCGACTGGGGCGAAGCCCGGCCATTCGTAGGCGATTTGCCACGAGACGGTTTTATAATGGGCGACAACTTACGATGCGGGGTTGGCCTGCGACAAGTTGATGAAAGGACGCGAACATGGCAGAAGAGACGCCGGTAGTCGGCATCATTATGGGATCGGAATCGGACATGCCGGCCATGGAGCCGTGCATGGCGCAGCTCGACGCCATGGGCGTGCCCTACGAGGTGAAGGTGGCGAGCGCCCACCGCAAGCCGGCCGTGGTACACGAGTGGGCGGAAACGGCTCACGACCGCGGCATCAAGGTCATCATCGCCGCCGCCGGCAAGGCCGCGCATCTGGGCGGGGTGGTGGCGGCCTTCACGCCGCTGCCGGTTATCGCCGTGCCCATGAAGACGAGCGACTTGGGTGGTCTGGACTCGCTGCTTTCCATGGTACAGATGCCCTCGGGCGTGCCGGTGGCTTGCGTGGCCATCAACGGCGCGAAGAACGCCGCCATCCTGGCCGTGCAGATGATGGGCACGAACGACGAGGCCATGCTGCAAAAGGTGGCCGACCTGAAGGCAGAGATGGCGTCCTAAGAGGTACGCTCTCTGTCTGCAGCGTCGGTCAACTTGTCGGACTCGCCCATCGACGGCACTCGCCAATCTTGATGACGTTTTCGACGGATATTTCCGAGTTGTTAGGCATTGGTGCTAAGCTCAGGCAACGGAATTGACGACGAAGAGGGTCAAAGCAGGCGCAGGCAAGACAGAATCGGGCATATTTGGCGAAATTACAAAGTTGGGTCAATTCGAAATGTCTAACAACTCCGATTTTTGGCGCGAAACCCATTGCAAAATTGTCTGAGCGGATTCGTGCGATTGCGAGAAGAGAGTGGCGGAACGAACATGGTGAAGAAACTTTTGATGGGCAATGAGGCGTTTGCCCACGCGGCTCTGGAAGCCGGGGTGAACGTGGTGGCAGGCTATCCGGGCACGCCGTCGTCGGAGCTGGTGGAAACCGTGGCGAAGCTGCACGCGGCGGGCGCGGCCCAGGACGTGCATGTGGAATGGTCCACCAACGAGAAGGCGGCGCTCGAGATGCTGGCCGGCGCGTCCTACTGCGGCGCGCGGGTGCTGTTCACCTGCAAGCAGGTGGGGCTCAATGTCGCTTCCGATGTGCTCATGTCGCTGAACTACGTGGGCACGGGCGGCGGCTGCGTGCTGTTCGTGGCCGACGATCCGGGCCCCATCTCCTCCCAAACCGAGCAGGACACGCGCCGGTTCGGCTCCTTCGCGAAGGTGCCGGTGCTCGATCCGGCTACGCCCGAGCAGGGCTTCGCCATGATGCGGGCCGCCTTCGATCTGTCCGAGCGCTACCACACGCCGGTCATCGTGCGTCCCACGACGCGTATCAACCATGCTTCCACGTTCTTCGAGGTGGCCGAGGAAACTCACGGTCGTCCGCTGCCTGAAGAAGGTTTCCAGAAGGATCCGAAGTGGGTCATTTTCCCCAAACGGGCTTTCGAGGCGCACGGTGAGATCAATCGCCGGTTGGCCCAAATAGCTTGGGACTACACTCACGACCCCGCATTCGCGCAGTTCAACGAGGTGTTCGAAGGGGGCGGGGAAGGTGAGGGCGCTTGCGCTCAGAATGGCGTCGAAGGTGCTGGAGCGTCTGCTCCTGCGGTGGGTATTGTGGCTGGCGGCGTATCGGCAGCCTATGCTCGCGAGGCGCTGACGCTCATCACGTCTCAGGCCGCTCGTGCCGGCATCCCCGTGCCGCGCTACCGCTTCATAGCTGTGGGGACGCCGTATCCTTTCCCGACTGAGACGGCGGCGGCCTTTGCCGAGGGGCTGACCGATGTGATCGTCTTCGAAGAACTCGATTCCGTGCTGGAAGAGGAGATGCTGAAGCTGGCCGGGGCGCGCCATCTGCCGCTGCGGGTGCACGGCAAGCTGACCGGCGAGGCTAACGATCGCGGCGAGAACACGACGGAGAACATCGCCGGCCGCCTGGGCCGGTTCTTCGATCGCACCCACCGCTCCAATGGGCTCGCCGCCCTGGTGGCATCCACCATCGGCGCCAACGATCTCAGTTACGAGGGGCCCTTGCCGGTGCGACCGCCGGTGCTGTGCGCGGGCTGCCCTCACCGCGGCAGCTTCTATGCCGTGAAGCAGGCGCTTCGCGGCCGTGAGGCTGTGCTGTGCGGGGACATCGGCTGCTACACGCTTGGCAACGCCCAGCCGCTCGATGCGGTGGACACCTGCCTGTGCATGGGCGCGGGCATCACCATGGCCCAGGGCTTTGCCGTGGCCGAGCCGGGCAAGAAGCAAGTGGCTTTCGTGGGCGACTCCACGTTCTTCGCCAGCGCTATGACCGGTATCGCGAATGCAGTGTACAACGGCCACGACGTCACCTTCGCTATCCTGGACAATGCCACCACGGCCATGACGGGCAGTCAGCCCCACCCGGGTACGGGCGTCACGCTCATGGGCGAGCGGCGCCGCCCCATCGTCATTGAGGAAGTGCTGCACGGCCTCGGCATCCAGCACATCGGGTTCGCGAATCCTCACAGCCTGGAAAGCTCCGTGGCGGCGGCCCGCGCGGCCATCGACTACGAGGGGCCCTCGGCCATCATTTTCCGCGCGCCGTGCATTCAGCTGAAGAAGCCCGATGCTCCAGTGACGATCGATGCCGACAAGTGCACCGGCTGCAAAAAGTGTATTACCTCCATCGGGTGCCCTGGCATCGGCTTCGATGAGGGGCTGCGCGGTCCGAAGTCGGGCACGCGTGGTCAAGCTTTTGTGGATACGAGCTTGTGCGACGGCTGCGCGCTCTGCGTGCAGGTGTGCCCCTTCGACGCCATCCAGGGCGCCGTGGGTTTTGGCGGCGCGGTGCCGGTAGAGCCGGCCATCTACGCCCCGAATCCCGATCCGTTCCAAACGGGCCCGATCTCCGGTCTAACTTTCAGTGGGGAAGAGGCGGAATGTGGTGGAGATGCGGTGGAAGAAGGAGGCGCGCGATGATCGACATTCTGCTTGCAGGTGTGGGCGGCCAGGGTACCGTGCTGGCCGCGAAGGTACTGGCCCAGGCGGCGCAGAGCAAGGGCTGGCAGGTGCGCACCGCCGAGACCATCGGCATGGCCCAGCGCGGCGGCAATGTGACGAGCCACGTGCGCATGGGATCGAATGGGGAAGCGGTGTACTCGCCGCTCATCACGCCGGGTACGGCCGACATGGTCATCGCTCTGGAGCCGGGCGAGGCGGCCCGCGCGCTGCCCTATCTGGCGTCGGGCGGTGTGCTGGTGACGGCCACGACGGCCATCCAGCCAGTGACGGCGGCCCTGGCGAGCCGGTCCTATCGCGCCGGCGACGTGGTGGCGGCTTTGGCGAACTCCCTTCAGGCGGAGGCGTCCCGCGAGCAAGCGGCCGAAACGGTTGCGACCACCTCCCAAGACACGAACGCCCCGGGCGTGGAAGGCTACCCGGTGCCCCTGTTCATCCCCGTGGATGACGAGGCCCTCGTGCGCGAGGCCGGTGCGGGCTCCCGCAAGTCCCTCAACATGGTGCTGCTCGCTGTGGCCGTGGCCCAGGGCCGGGTGCCGCTCACCGTTGACGAGCTGAAAGACGCTGTGCGCGCCTGCGTAAAGCCCCAGTTCGTCTCCATGAACCTCGCTGCCATCGACAGGGCCATTCAAGCTTACGGATAGGGAAGTCCTTCTACCACGCTTACGGTGTATCGCATCATGCACCAGCGCCAATCCATCGACACCTACAGCCTGGTCGAGTATTAGCCCGAAGGGTGCGTGGAAGGCGTCTGCGAGGGGGTCTGCGGAGAATCAGGAACTGTTCGCAAATGGCGGTCAATTAATAATTTGGAAAGAAAGACTGCGGGTGGCGGTAATGGCTATCGCAGGGCATATCCCGTACCCTTGGGTTACGTTGAGGGTAACTCAGCGAACCGGGAACGTCCGAGGGGGCGGTCCCGCAAAGGATGCGCCGACGAGGGGCGCATCCCCATCAAGGGAGAAGAGGAGGACCTATGGCCTGCAAGGGAACGCTCGCGAGCGCTTCGAAACTGACGCGCCGCAGCTTCGTTAAGGCAACGACGGCCGCCGCAGCTCTGGCGGCGAGCGCATCGCTGTGCGCCTGCGCGCCGTCTGCCAACGACGAGTTGGCAAGCACCGGAGAGGAGGGCGCCGTGTCGGAACAGGGCACGCAAGAGCAGGGCGAGTGGAAGACCGCAGCCTGCTGGCACAACTGCGGCGGCCGCTGCCTGAACAAGGTGCTCGTGCACGAGGGCCGCGTCATTCGCCAGAAGACCGACGACACCCACGAGGACAGCCCCGACTACCCGCAGCAGCGCGGGTGCCTGCGCGGCCGCAGCCAGCGCAAGCAGGTGTTCGCCGAGGACCGCATCAAGTACCCGCTCAAGCGCGTCGGCTGGAGCCTGGATGCTCCCAACGGCGAGCTGCGCGGTAAAGACGAGTGGGAGCGCGTGAGCTGGGATGAGGCCCTCGATATGGTGGCCCAGGGCCTGACTCGCGCCAAGGAGCAGTACGGCAACCGTTCCATCCTGCTCCTGAAGGGCTGGAACCCCGAGATGACCCGCACCATGGGCGCCTTCGGCGGTTTCACGAACTTCTGGGACACCAACTCCTACGGCTCCTGGTCGAAGACCCCGTTCATCATCGGGTTCCATCACGACAACCAGCAGGACCAGACCATCAACGACCGCTACGACCTGCGCAACTGCGAGACCATCGTCATGATGGCCATGAACCCGGCCTGGAGCGCGGCGGGCAGTCAGATGTGGAACTACTGGCAGGCCAAGGCCGCCGGCGCGAAGTTCATCGTCGTGGATCCCATGTACAGCGAGACGGCGGCCACCCTGGACGCCGAATGGATTCCCATTCGCCCTGCCACCGACACGGCCTTCCTGCTCGGCGTGGCCTACGCCATGCTGGAGGCCGACGAGGCCGAGGGTCTCATCGACTGGGACTTCCTGAACCGCTGCACCGTGGGCTTCGATGCCGAGCACATGCCGGCCGATGCCAAGGAACAGACGAACTTCAAGGACTATGTGCAGGGCGCCTACGACAACACGCCGAAGACGCCGGAATGGGCCAGCGAGATCTGCGGCGCCTCGCCCGAGGCCATCCGCAACCTGGCCAGCGCCATGGGCAAGGACCACAAGGTGGGCTTCCTCGTGTCGGCGGCCTCGGCCCGCATCAACAACACCGACAACCTGCCCCAGCTCGTCATGACCGTGGGCGCCATGGGCGGCCATATGGGCAAGTCGGGCCACATGACCGGTTCCACCATGCATGTGACCTCGGGTAACGGCGGTCCGGCCCTCATCAAGGCGGGCAAGGACGGCCTGCCTGAGATCGAGAATCCCGTGGATGACCACATCAACGGCAACGAAGTGTGGGACGCCGTCATCGATGGCACCTACACCTTCACGGGCACGAAGCACTACGACCCGGCCGAGAAGCGCGACATTGACATCCACGTCATCTACCACTCCAGCGGCAACAAGCTGCAGACCAACGTGGGCATGGCCCGCGCCATCGAGGCCCATCGCAAGGTGGACATGGTGGTGGCCCACGCCCAGTTCTTCACCTCGGCCGCCCGCTATGCCGACATCATCTTGCCCCTCACCACCGAGTGGGAGCGCTTCGACGGCCTGTTCGGCGGTACGCTCGGCCACAAGTCGAACCGCGAGATGATGGTGGCCTACCAGCAGATCATCGACCCCTTGTTCGAGGCCAAGTCCGACCAGGACATCGCCTGCGAGCTGGCCGAGAAGCTGGGCATCGCGCGCACCGACGTGTATCCCTTCGACGTGAAGCAGCAGTACTTCAATCAGCTGGCCTCCATGGAGGTGTGCGACGAGGACGGCGCAACCTACGTGCCCGCCGTGGGCATCACCCAGGAAGACATCGACGAGCTGGGCGTGGAAGGTGAGCCTCAGGAGGGCAAGCTGGCCTACCAGGAGCTCAAGCAGCTCGGCGTGTACCAGGTCAAGCGCACCCCCGGCGATAACTACGGCTACATCGCCTTCAAGGACTTCGTGGAAGATCCCGAGGCCAATCCGCTGGAGACGGCCTCAGGCAAGCTGGAGATCTACAGCCAGACGCTGGCGGACACCTTCTCGGCCATGGGCTGGGACACGGTGACCCCCATCCCCACCTACGTGAAGGTGACCAACGGCTACGAGGACGCTTCGGCGCCCGGAGCCGAGTATCCCCTCCAGGTGATGAACCCCCACTACCTGCGCCGCGCCCACTCGGTGTTCGACAACATCGGCTGGCTGCGCGAGGCCTGGACGAATCCGGTGTTCATCAGCACCGCCGACGCCGAGGCGGCCGGGGTGACCGACGGAGACACCGTGCTCATCTCGAGCCCCTATGGCCAGTGCGTGCGCAACGCCTGCGTGTACGCGGGCCTCATGCCCGGCGTGGTGGCCCTGCCCCACGGTGCGTGGGTAGCCGTGGACGAGGAGACCGGCATCGACACTGCCGGCGCCGACAACTACCTGACGGGGCCTGCCCCCAACGGCCAGGGCGTGTCGGGCTACAACTCGGCGCTCTGCAAGATCGAGAAGTACACGGGCGAGGCGCTGGCTCCCGATGCCGAGCAGCCGCTCCGCATTGTCTGCAAGGATGGTGAGTAACCCATGGCCGATGTGAAAGAGAACAAGAATCCCCAGGGCTTCTACTTCAATCAGCAGGCCTGCATCGGATGCCGCACCTGCCAGGTGGCCTGCAAGGATAAGAACGACCTCGAGGTGGGCTACTTGTTCCGCCGCGTGGAGACCTTCGAGACGGGCGCCTTTCCCGCCCCCGCCACCTTCCACTACTCCGGGGCCTGCAACCACTGCCACACCCCGGCCTGCGTGGAGGTGTGCCCGGCCGGCGCCACCTACATCAACGAGGAGGACGGCACGGTCCAGCACGATGACGACCCGTGCATCGGCTGCGGCTACTGCGTGAAGGCCTGCCCCTACGGCCACCCCGTGCTCATCGAGGAGCTGAATGTGGTGCACCGCTGCGACGGCTGCATCAATCTGCGCGCCGCCGGCGAGAAGCCGGCCTGCGTGTCGGCCTGCCCCATGCGCGCTCTGGACTTCGGCCCCATCGAGGAGCTGCGTGCCGCCCATCCCGAGGGTGTGAATCAGATCTCGGTGCTGCCCGAGCCCACGACTGACCCGTCGGTGGTCATCGACGCCCGTCCGGCAGCCCTCACCGGCGAGCCGAAGCAACTCATTCTGTAGCATTTTCCCGTTAGCCGGGCCGCACGATTCCCTCCCAGCGTGCGGCCCGGCATTTCGCGCTACACTGGCCGGATGAGGGAAGGGGGCGGAAAGTGAAGCTGAAAACGAAGTTCCTCTGCTTGATCGCCGTGCTGCTCGTGGTGTCGCTCGGTGCGAATCTGGCGTGGACGTCGGAGAACAAGCATGCCCAGATGGAAAACGAGCTGCGGGAGCAGGGTCGCGCCTTGGCTCAGCAGATGGATGCCGTCTGGGAGTTCATGGTGGCCAACCAGGACCGTCTGGCCCGAGTGGCCTTCACCGACGACGGTGTGTACCAGGGACTTCACTGCGCCATTGCCGGCCGCATCATCGGGCAGTCCTTCACCATGCATTCCGATTACACCACGCGCTTCGTGAACTTCTCTCCCCGCAACGCCGTCGGCGAGCCCGACGACTACGAAGCTGCCGCCCTCACGGCCTTCCATGAAGACGGGTCGCGGGCCGACTACTACGGCTTCGCTGAATACGAGGGGCGTCAGGTGTTCCGCTACGTGGCCCCCATGACCATCGAGGAGGCCTGCCTGCAGTGCCACGGCGAGCCGGCCGGCGAGCTGGATGTGACCGGCACGCCCAAGGAAGGCTGGAAGATGGGGGATGTGGGGGGCGCCATCAGCATCATCATGCCCTTGGATGTGTATCAGGCCAACGAGCGGGAGTCCGTCGCCCAGGATGTGCTGTTCTTCGCCGTTATGCTGGCGGTGTGCCTGGTGGTGGTGTACCTGGCGCTGACCTATCTGGTCACGCGGCCCTTGGGCAAGATTCGCTCCGGCGTGGACGAGGTGTCCGGGGGCAACCTGAACGTGCGGCTCAGCTACAGCGAGTCGTCCCAGGAGATGAGCACGCTCACCACGGCCTTCAACGGCATGGCCCACGAGCTGGCCGACGTCTACGCGAACTTGGAGGACGAGGTGGCCGACCGCACGGCGCAGCTGCAGCGGGCCAATGAGGTGCTCGAGCGGCAGCGTCGCCAGTTGGAGGAGGTAAATGCCCAGCTCGTGGATGAGAACCGATACAAGAGCGACTTCCTCTCCATGGTGAGCCACGAGTTGCGCACCCCGCTCACCTCCATTGTGGCCTTCGCCGATTTGCTGGGCAAGCACGGGGCCGGCGGCGACGAGAACGCGGCGCGGGCCTTGGCGGGCATCGAGACCAATTCCCAGGCGCTCATGCTGATGATCAACGACATCCTGGAGATGAGCCGGCTTGACGCGGGCCGCGTGAAGCTAAACGCCGAGGTGGTGGATGTCGGGGATGTGGTGGGCATGGTGCGCGCGACGGTGGGGCCGCTCGCTGCCAAGGAGCATCTTACGCTCACAAGCGAGGTGGCGCCGGATGTGCCGCTGGTGCGGGCCGATTTCGACAAGCTGGTCCACGTGCTGCAGAACCTGTGCGGCAACGCCGTGAAGTTCACCCCCGACGGCGGCTCGGTACGCCTCGAGGCGAGCTTCCATCCCGCTGCTGCGCCGGCCGGCGACGATGAGGTGTGGCTGACGGTGACCGACACCGGCATCGGCATTGCCCCGGCAGACCAAAAGCGCATCTTCGAGAAGTTCGTGCAGGTGGATTCGTCCTCTACCCGTCGCTACAATGGTACGGGGCTGGGGCTTGCCATCGTGCGCGAGTACGCGGAGATGCACGGCGGCACCGTGAGCGTGGAAAGCGAGGCGGGCCAGGGCGCCGCCTTCACCGTGCGCATCCCGGTGGCAGAACCGCCGTCCGAAGAAGACGCGGGCCCTGCGGACGCGGGCCCTGAGGAGGAGCAGTCATGAATCGACCGATCAAGGTGATGCTCATCGATGACGATCCTGGCATCCATGAGAGCCTGCGGGCCGTGATCGAGGAGGCAGGCTATGAGTTCTGCGGCGCCCTCGGCGGTCGCGAGGGGTTGTGCGTGCTCGATGAAGAGCATCCCGACCTGCTGCTCCTCGATGTGATGATGCCCGGCATGAACGGCTTCGACGTCTGCCGCCAGATGCGCGACGAGGGCCGACGCATCCCTGTCATCTTCCTCACGGCGAAAAACGACATCGTGGACAAGAGCACGGGCTTCAAGGCTGGTGCCGACGATTACGTGACCAAGCCCTTCATTGCCGACGAGCTCCTGCTGCGCATCGACGCCCATGTGCGGCGCCACCGCGGCGACATCGAGCACGCGCGCAAGGTATCGGCCGACGCCGGCGAGCCGGCGCGACGCGAGCCGTGCCGCATCCGCGACTTGGAAGTGCTCTTCGACCGCTACGAGGTGCGCCTGCGCGGCGAGGCGGTGCCGCTCACGGCCAAGGAGTTCGAAATTCTTGCGCTTCTGGCTGAAAGTCCCGGTGAGGTGTTCACGCGTCGGCGCATCTATGAGCACCTGTGGGGCGAGGTGGCCGAGGTGGACGAGAACTCCATTACGGTCTTCATGCGCAAGATTCGCGAGAAGATCGAGGATAATCCCAGCGAGCCCCGTTACCTGCTCACCGTCTGGCGCGTCGGCTACAAGCTGACTGCGGAATAGAGGGATCGTGGAGAGAGGGCGCTATCGCACCTGAGTACTTAACTTACTTAACTTACTTAACTTACTAAGTTAAAGGCTAAGTTTGCCATTTGCAATTTTTCCAATGTCGCCTTCGCTTGCGGGCAAGATTTTCGAGTTGTTAGACGTCTTATGTTGCGCGATGTTCGATTTCGGCTTGGTTTGCGGGGTTTTGCGCCGAAAAGAGCCGGAAATCGTCGGTTGGGCTTCAAGTTGAGATTCCCCGAAGTCTAACAACTCGAAAAAAGCGTCCGAAAACGAGCGCTAGATTTGCCGGGGGCAAGTTGTAGTCAGCATGCCCCCTTGTCTCACGCAGAGCTGTAGTCGGCATGCCACCTCGCCTCGTGCAGAGTTGCAGGCGGCATGCCCTCTCGCCTCGCGTAGAAGGGCTCTCATCGACTAGATGGGCGAAAAGGTCATCTTTCCAGCCATCACCTCGCCTTTTCCCTGCGCGATTGTCGTGAATCGCGAGTGCTAATTGTTGCCAGTTTGTTAGAATGGAACATACTCGCAATAAATGTGCACGAAGGAGAGATGCGCGCCCATGGAAATGACGAACGAGCAGCTTGAGCTTATCACCAATCAGTTGGCCACCATTAAGGAGCGGTCGCCGTTCTACGCGAAGAAGTTCGAAGGTATCGATGTCGCGGACGTGCGCACCCAGGCCGACTTCGAAAAGCTGCCCTTTTCCGAGAAAGATGACCTGCGCGCGGTGTATCCGCTGGGGCTGCAGGCGGTGCCCGACGAGGAAGTCGTGCGCATCCACAGTTCCTCGGGCACCACGGGCACGCCGGTCATCATCCCCTACACCCAGCAGGACGTCATCGACTGGGCCACGCAGTTCGCCCGCTGCTACGAGATGGCGGGCATCACCCCGCTCGACCGCATCCAAATCACCCCGGGCTACGGCCTGTGGACGGCCGGCATCGGTTTCCAGCTGGGCGCCGAGCGCCTGGGCGCCATGGCCATTCCCATGGGGCCGGGCAACACCGAGAAGCAGCTGAAGATGATGCAGGATTTGAAGTCCACGGTCATCTGCGCCACCAGCTCCTACGCGCTGCTGCTCGCCGAGGAGATCACCAAGCGCAACCTGCGCGATAAGATTCACCTGAAGAAGGGCGTCATCGGCTCCGAGCGCTGGGGCGAGAAGATGCGCAACCGCATTCAGGACGAGCTGGGCATCGAGATTTACGACATTTACGGCCTCACCGAGGTGTACGGCCCGGGCATCGGCATTTCCTGCGACGCCCACGACGGCATGCACATCTGGGACGACTTCGTCTACATCGAGATCGTCGATCCCGAAACTGGCGAGGTGCTGCCCGACGGCCAGGAAGGCGAGCTCGTGCTCACCACGCTGCGCAAGCAGGGCGCGCCGCTCATCCGCTACCGCACCCACGACCTCACGCGCATCGTGCCCGGCACCTGCGCCTGCGGCAGCCGCCATCCGCGCATCGCCACGCTCACCGGGCGTACCGACGACATGTTCAAGGTGAAGGGCTGCAACATGTTCCCGGCCCAGGTGGAGGAGGTCATCAAGGCCACCGACGGCACCAGCTCCGAATACCAGGTGATGATCGAGGCCGTCGATGGCCACGACGTGCTCACCGTGCTGTTCGAAACGCCGCTTGAAGGCGAGGCGCTGGCGCGCTGCGAGGAGGAGCTCGCCCTCATCTTCAAGGCGAAGCTCGGCTGCACGCCGGAGGCGAAGGGCGTGCCCATGGGCGAGCTGCCGCGTTCCGAAAAGAAGACCAAGCGCATCTTCGACAGCCGCTACTAAGCGCGCCGCATTCGAAAGGGGGCGAGAGCCATCATTACGAGCTTGAGTGAGAAGCAGACGATCCTCATCGTTGATGACTCGATGCTGAATCGCGCATTGCTTGCCGACATGATCGGCGATGCCTACCGCATCATCGAGGCGGAGGACGGCAAGCAGGCCGTGGCGGCGTTGCAGAAAGAGGGCGCGGGCATATCGCTCGTGCTGCTCGACTACGTCATGCCGCAGATGAACGGCTTCGACGTGCTGGAGGTCATGAACAAAAACGGCTGGATCAAGGACATCCCGGTCATCATGGTGTCCGCCGAGTCCGACGCCGCCTATATCGAACGCGCCTACGAGCTGGGCGTGACCGACTTCATCAACCGCCCCTACGACGTGAACATCGTCCGCCGCCGCGTCATGAACACGCTCATGCTGTACCAGAAGCAGCGCACGCTCATGGGCATGGTGGCCGACCAGGTGTACGAGCGCGAGAAGTCCAACAACCTCATGGTGTACATCTTGTCGCACATCGTGGAGTTCCGCAACGGCGAAAGCGGCATGCACGTGCTGAATGTGCAGGCCATGACCGAGATGATCTTGACGCAGCTCATGCGCCTGACCGATCAGTATCCGCTGACCACCGAGGACATCTCGCTTATCACGATGGCCTCCAGCTTGCACGACATCGGCAAGATCGCCATCCCCGAGGAGATCTTAAACAAGCCGGGCCGTTTCACCGACGAAGAGTTCGCCATCATGAAGACCCACTCCGCCGTGGGCTCCGATATGCTGGACGACCTGGAGCTGTACAAGGACGAGAAGCTGGTGAAGGTCGCGCGGGACATCTGCCGCTGGCACCATGAGCGCTGGGACGGCCGGGGGTACCCCGATGGCCTTGTGGGCGACGACATTCCCATATCGGCCCAGGTAGTTGCCCTGGCCGATGTGTACGACGCCCTTACGAGCCGCCGCGTTTACAAGCCGCCGTTCAGCCACGAAGAGGCTCTGCGCATGATTCGCGAAGGAGAATGCGGCGCGTTCAATCCGCTTATTCTGGAATGTCTGACGGCAGTGGCGGGCGATTTGGAGAAGCGCCTGAACCACGGCATCACGGGCCGCGAGATTTCGATTGACTCGTTGCATTTGTCCGAGGCGACGCTGGATAACGGCGACGCCGAGGCCTCGAGCCGCACTCTCGAGCTGCTCGACTACGAGCGCATGAAGTACCACTTCTTCGCTTCCATGAGCAATGAGGTGCAGTTCGAGTTCACCGAAGAGCCGCCGATGATCGTGCTGTCCGACTGGAGCGACCATAAGCTCGATCTGCCCGAAATCATCATGGATCCCTACAACGACGAGGCCTTCTGCGCGACGTTCGGCAAGGAGAACCTGGAGAAACTCAGCCGTCTTCTTCGTGCCACCACCATTGATGATCCGGTGGTCGATATGGAGATGGAAGCCACCGTGGGCGACGAGCTGCGTTGGTTCCACGTGCTGGCCCGCGCGCTGTGGTCGGGGCCGTCCGATCCGGTTTACCTGGGCTCTATCGGCAAACTCATCGATATCGACGATCGCCAGGCTGAGCTGATCGACCTGCAGTTCAAGGCCTACCACGATCCGCTGACGGAAGTGGTCAACGGCGCCTTCGCCCGCAAGGTCATCGCCGAGCGCTTGGGCTCGGGGGAGGCGTGCGACCGCCATCGCGACCGTCATGTGCTGGCGCTATGCGACCTGGATTTCTTCAAGCAGGCCAACGACACCTACGGCCACCAGTTCGGCGATCGCGTGCTGAAGCACTTCGCGGAGCGCCTGCAGGAAAGCGTGCGCGGCGAGGACGTCGTGGCCCGCGTGGGGGGCGATGAGTTCCTCTTGTGCATGGAATGCCCTGTTGATCCGCGTCCGCTGATCGACCGCATCCATCGGTCGCTCGAGGGCGACTTCGAGGGCTTCCCGCTGTCGGTTTCCATGGGCGTGGCCATTGCCGGCAGCGATGTGCGCGACTACGATGAACTGTTCCGCCGGGCCGATGTGGCGCTGTACCACAAGAAGCGCGGCGGCCGCAGCGGGTACGTGTTTTACGGCGATTTAGACGAGGAAGAGCGAGATTTGTTGCTTGAAGGGGCGCATACGGCGCTCTCGGGCATCGACAGAGACGAATCCGACCAGTAGACTGTCACCCAAGGGATAAAAGGAGACCGAGATGTCGTTGGAGATTGCTTACGCTGCCATGGGCGGCGATTTGGAAACCGTGCGCGGACGCTTGCTTACCGACGAGCGCATCGAGAAGTTCGCGAAGATCTTTTTGCAGGACACATCGATGCAGACGTTGGAAAGCGCTCTTGAGGCGGGCGACCTCCCCGAGGCCTATCGCGGTGCCCATACGCTGAAGGGCGTGAGCCGCGATTTGGGCTTCACGCCGCTGTTCGAAGCCGCCGCCGCCCTGTCCGATGCGCTGCGTTTGGATGACGCCGGCGTGCCGGCCAACATGGAAGCGGTCCCCGAGCTCATGCCGGCCGTGCGCGACGCTTACGCCACGGTCGTCGACGCCATCGCTATCATTTAACAAAGGAACACAGCGAATGACTGAAACAGACAACAAAACGAGGTACGGCCGCATTGCCGTGATTCTTATCGCGCTGGCCATAGTCATCGCCGCGTTCGTTTCGTTTATCGCGATGAACAACGAGCGCATCTCCGAGCAGAACACCAAGTACCTTCAGGGCTCAACCGAGCAGTCGGCGCGGCGCATCAGCGAGTGGATGACCGACTCTCAGACCGAGATCAAGCTCCTGTCCTCCATGTACGAGAGCACGCTTGCGAGTGTCGACGAGATCAGCGCTGCCGGTATCGAGCAGCTGGCGAACTACACGAAGTTCGATTACACGACGATTTCTCTCAGCGATGGCCTCACCATCGATGACAAGGGCCAGGAGGCCGACGCGAGCGATCGCGAATACTTCGCGCGGGGCATGGAAGGCGAGTCGGGCGTCTGCGCGGTCGAGAATTCGCTGTTCTACAACGACCTCTCCGTCATTTTCTACACGCCGCTTTACTTCAAGGACGAGGTGGTTGGCGTCATTTGCGGCGCGTATCGGGAAGATTCCATGGAGAAGTTCCTGCGCACCTATATTTTCAACGAGCAGACCAACACCTACCTGCTCGATCGCAACGGCGACGTTATGGCCCACTCGTCCATCACCTATACCAGCGGGGTGAAAAACGCCGTCGATCTGTATCTCGAGGACGAATCCTCGGGCAATATCTCGCGTACCGAGCTGGAGGCGTCTCTGGAAAGCGGCGTGTCCGTCACCTTCAACTACAAGGGGGATTCGGGCGCGGGCACGGCGTACGTCATGCCCATCGAGAACTACGACTGGCTCATCATGCGCACCTTCCCCAGCTCTATCACCGACGGCATGCAGAGCAGGGCGAATGCGGCCGGTCTCATGCTGGTGGCCCTCGTTGGTGGCGCGTTGGCCCTGGTGGCGGGCTTTTTGCTCGTGCAGACTATGCGCCAGCGCCGTAAGCTCTTAAGCGAGAGCGCGCATGTGACGAGCATCGTGAACTCTTCGCTGGCGCTCTTCCAGCGCTTCGCGGTGATCGATCTGGTCGCTAACACCTACGAGTATCTGAAGGACGAGGGCATTAAGGACGACCTGCCGCGCAACGGCGAGTACCATATGTTCCGCTACTACTGGCAGACGCGCTTCTGCGACGACGAGGAAGCCGAGCGCATGAAGACCGAGCTCACGCCGGAGCACATTCGCGAGCATCTGACGCCGGACACGACGTATCTGCATTTCGAGTATCGCCTGAAGGATCCCGACACGGGCGAGGTTCGCTGGTTGCAGGCCTCCATGCTGCCGCTGCAGCGCGACGCCTCCGACCAGGTGACGAGCGTGCTGCTTTCGGTGCAGGATGTCACCGACGTGAAAGAGCGCGAGATTGCGAACCACAACGCGCTGGAAGACGCCTTCCGCGAGGCTGAGCGCGCGAGCCGTGCCAAGACCGACTTCCTCAATTCCATGAGCCACGACATTCGCACGCCCATGAACTCCATCATGGGGCTGACGGCCATCGCGTCCATGTATCTGGACGACCCGGAGCGCGTGAAGGACTGCCTTACGAAGATCACCACCTCAAGCCGTCATTTGCTCGGGCTTATCAACGAAGTGCTCGACATGGCGAAGATCGAGAGTGGGAATTTGGGGCTGTCGGAGGAGGATTTCGACCTGCCCGAGACGGTGGAAAGCCTCATGTCCATCATGACCCCCCAGATCAACGACAAGAAGTTGAACCTGAAGGTGGAGATTGCCGACATCCAGCACGAGCATGTGGTGGGCGATCCCATGCGCCTGCAGCAGGTGTTCGTGAACATCATGGGCAACTCGGTGAAGTTCACGCCCGAAGGCGGTACCGTGAGCTTGCGCATCAAGGAGCTGCCGAGCCGCGTGAAGGGCTCGGGCTGCTACGAGTTCACGTTCTCCGACACGGGCTGCGGCATGTCCGAGGACTTCGTGAAGACGGTGTTCGAGCCGTTTACGCGCGCCAACGATTCGCGCGTCACGAAGGTGGAGGGCACCGGTCTTGGCATGTCCATCGTGCGCTCGGTGGTGAACCTGATGAACGGCACCATCGACGTGAAGAGCAAGCTCGGCGAGGGCACCACCTTCACGGTGACGGTGTACATGAAGCTGCGCGACGGCGACGACCAGGATCTGACGCCTCTGGAGGGCCTGCGGGTGCTGGTGGCCGACGACGAGGAGGCTGCCGCCGAAAGCGCCTGCGAGGTGCTGAAGTCCATCGGCATGGAGCCCGACTACGTGTTGTCGGGCGAGGATGCCGTTGAGGCGGTGCGCCATTCGGTCGAGGATGAGCGCAGCTACGTAGCCGTTATTCTTGACTGGAAGATGCCGGGCAAAAGCGGCATCGAGGCGGCCCGCGAGATTCGCGAGATTGTCTCCGATGACATGCCCATCATCATCCTGTCGGCCTACGACTGGACGGCCGTCGAGCAGGAGGCCCGTTCGGTGGGCGTGGACGCCTTCATTGCCAAGCCGCTGTTCAAGAGCCGTCTCGTGCATGTGATGAAGGGCCTGCTCACGTCCGAAGAGGAGAGCGAGCCGACCAGCGAGTACGAGGTACTCAAGCAGAGCGACTTCAGCGGGCATCGCGTGCTTTTGACCGAGGACAATTCCATCGCCGCCGCCATTGCCCTGGATATCATGGGCATGACGGGCTTGGAAGTGGATCATGCCGAGAATGGCCGCATCGCGGTGGAGAAGCTGCTCGATGCGGAGCCGGGCTACTACGACTTGGTGTTCATGGACATTCAGATGCCCGTGATGAACGGCTACGAGTCGGCAAGCGCCATTCGCGCCGCCGCCGAGGGCAAGGGCCTCGACGACACGACGATTACGCCGCGTCCCGATCTGGGCGAAATTCCCATCGTGGCGCTGACGGCCGATGCCTTCGCCGATGATGTGGCCCGAGCTCGTGCCGCCGGCATGAACGCCCACATGTCCAAGCCTATGGAAATCGAGCTTCTGGTGAAGACCCTGAAGGAGTGGCTGTAGCGGTTTGGCGCGCAGACTGACATACCGCCGCGCGGCGACCGTCGTTACCGTGGCCCTGATGCTGGCGTGCGCGGCCCTGCTGGTGGCCTGCGGCGGCTCGTCGGGAAGCTCGGGGGGCACGGGCGGATCCGGCATTCCCGGAGGCTCGGGCGACCCGAACAGTGGCGAGAGCACCACTTCGGGCCCGGCCTACTCCGTGCCCGGTTCGGTGGCCCTGGTCGCCTTCAACGAGGGCGCCGCCCAGACTGGCAACGAGTGTGCCATCGACACCTCGCAGCTGGCCCAGGGCGTCGTGGGCGCTTCCGCGAGAAGCGATGCGCGTCTGAAGTTCCAGATAGTCAAGGGCGAGATGAGCTACAACTACGATTTGCCCGGCGACGGGACGCCCATCATTGTGCCCATCAACATGGGCGATGGCCCCTACACCTTCCGCGTCATGCAGAACACCTCGGGCAACAACTACGTGGAGCTGTTCAGCGTCATCGAGAACGTGAACCTCTCCAGCGAGACGGCGCCCTACCTCGTGCCGAACATGTTCGTGAACTACAACGAGTCCTCCGCCGTGGTGGCCAAAGCGCGCGAGCTGGCCCAGGGCGCTGCCAACCAGGGGGACGTGGTGCGCAACATCTACCAGTGGGTGGTGAGCAACATCACCTACGACCACGACAAGGCCGCCCAGCTGGCCTCGGCCACAGGCTATGTGCCCGATCCGGATGCCACCTTGGCCGCGGGCACGGGCATCTGCTTCGACTACGCTTCTCTGGGCGCGGCCATGCTGCGCAGTTTGGGCATTCCGTGCCAAGTGATTACCGGCTACGTTTCTCCTGATGACGTGTACCATGCCTGGAACATGGTATATATTGACGGAGAATGGGTAAGCGTCGAGATCAGCATTAAGCCGAACAGCTGGACGCGTGTAGATTTGACTTTTGCCGCCAGTGGCGCCGCGAGCACCATCGGCGACGGCACGAGCTATACCGATCGTTACACCTACTAGAAGAAGGACAGGGACGCCATGGCCAAACCAAAACTCGATAGCGCAGGCATCAGCCTCTTCTGCGAGAGCGTTGCCATGATGCTGGCGGCAGGCATCCAGACCGACGAGGCCGTGGGGATGCTTTCCGAGGACATCGGGGACGTGGCTCTGCAGGCAACGTGCGAGAGCGTCTATGGGCGCCTGTGCGCCGGCGACAACCTTGCTACAGCCATGAAGGCCTCCGGCGCCTTCCCCCGCTACGCCGTGGATATGGTGGGCGTGGGCGAGGCCTCGGGCCGCTTGGAGGAAGTGCTGCGCTCCCTCGGCGTCTACTACGATGAGGAGGACCGCCTCTTCGCGAAGATTCGCTCGTCGGTGGGCTATCCGGCGGCGCTTCTGTGCATCATGAACATCATCTTGGCTTTCACGGTCATCATCATCCTGCCGGTGTTCGAGGACGTGTACGTCTCCATGGCCGGCTCGCTTACCGACGGCTCCTCGGGGGCCGTGGGCGTGTCGGTGGCCATCGGTTGGGTGGCACTGGGCATCACGCTCATCTGCGCCATCGTGGCTGTGGGCGCCGCCATCGCCTGCCGTTCGGAGGCGGGGCGCATCGCGGTGATGCACCTCATGGAGAAGTTCCCGGCCACCCGTCCCGCCATGGAGCAGCTGGCCGTGTCCCGGTTCGCCTCGGCGCTGGCTGCCTACACCGCCTCGGGCATCAACACCGACGAGGCCATGCGGCGCGCCATCGAAGTGGTGGAGCACGAGGGGCTCGCGGCGAAGGCCCGCGCCGCCTACGGGCTCATGATTGACCCGACAAATCCGCGCTCGCTGGCCCAGGCCATCAGCGAGGCCGAGGTGTTCGAGCAGATTCACGCGCGCCTGCTCACCATCGGCACGCGCTCCGGTTCGCTGGACGCGGCGCTGGACCGGCTGTCGGCCAACTTCTTCGACGACGCCATTCTGCAAATTGACGCGGCCATCGACAACATCGAGCCGGCCCTGGCCGCCTTCCTCACCATTGCCGTGGGGGCCACGCTCATCTCGGTCATGCTGCCGCTGATCGGCATCATGGGTTCGATCGGCTAGCCATCATGATTCATGGGAAGACAGCCCAAATGCAGCGGCGGCGCACCCGGCGGGTGGTCGGCACCATTGTCGCCGTGGTGCTGGCGGTGCTGCTGTGGTTTGCCTGGGATACGGCGAGTGCCCAGACCGAGGCTCAGTCGGCGGCTTCGGTGCGCACGGCGGTGCTGGATGCGGCCATGCAGTGCGCTGCGGTGGAAGGGGCCTATCCGGCGCGGCTCAGCTATTTGGAAGAGCATTACGGGCTCATCGTGAACCACCAGGATTACGCGGTTACCTATGAGGCCTTCGCCTCCAATGTGCCGCCCAGTGTGGTGGTGGTGCCGCGATGACCGAGAAGTTGCGCGGGGCGACACTGCTCGCCTCATCGAGCAAGATCTACGGGGCCGGCGGAGTGCGCCGTCAGCGCGAGCACGATTTCGGTCGCGTGTTCACGGGGCTTCTGTTCGCGCTGTTTGTGGCGACGCTGCTCATGGCCATCCTGGCCGGCACCGACGTGTACCGCGGGCTGAACCGCGAGGGGGATGCGGCCGATAACCAGCGGCTCTCGCTCACACTGCTCGCCAACGATGTGCGGGCCAACGATCAAATTGACGCTGTGGCCTGCGCATGGGTGACGGAGGACGGCGCCGAGCTGACGATCGCCGAGGGCCGCGAGGCGCTTGTCGTGCCGACGGGCGATACGGGCGGCGCGCGCAACCTTCTGGACGGCCCGGCGCTCGTGCTGCGCGAGACGCTGTCCTCCGGGGTGTACGAGACGCGGCTGTATCGCTACGACGGCGTCATCATGGAAGAGTACGCCCTGGCCGACGCCCCCTACGACCCGGCCAAGGCCACGGCTATCGTGCGGTCATCTGTCTTCGACTTCTCCTACGGGGGAGGATTGCTGACCATCACCACCGACGCCGGTCAGGTCTCGGTGGCCCTGCGCGCGGCGGGAGGTGATGCATGATGGCCGGAGGATCCGACAGCCGCCGCTCCATGGCGTCCGCCTCTGTGGCGGCCCATCGCGCCGAGGCAAACGTCGCCGACGCGCGCCTGGCTCGCTACAACGACCGCATCGGGCGCGTGCGTAAGGAGCGGGCCGTGTGGCCCGGCGCCGCCTTCATCGTGGAGGCGCTGCTTCTGCTCGTGTTTCTGACGGGCTCGTTGGCGGTGCTCATGAATCTGAACGCCGAGGCCGACCGCATAGGTCGTGAGAGCGCCGATCTGATGGACGGGCTCGCGCTGGCCTCGAACGTGGCCGAGGAGTTCGCCGCCGATCCGATTGCCTTCGAGGAGGCTTACGAGGCCGACCCCATGGCCGATCGCTGGTTGTCGCAACCGGCGCACGAGGCAGAGAACGGCTCCGACCTCTTGTCCGCCGAGTGCACGTTTCGCACCGAGGACACCGGTGCCGGGACGATGCACTACCTGACGCTCGAGGTGTGGAAGGTGCGGGTCCTTAATGACTCGGCCAAGGCAGCCGAGGAAGGCATTGGATTTGCCCCTGGCGGTCTTTGCTTCGAGAAGTGGGAAGAGAGCCCCGTGTACACGTTGGAGACGTCGCGCTATGTGGCCGCCGACGGTGCCCGTACCGCCCGTTCGGCTGCCGGTGCGGCCGACGATGCGGCGTGGTCGGTCGTGCTGGATGATCCTGCGGCGCCGCCCGTGGTGGGCGCGACCGGCGGTCCGGCCGCCGATGGCGCGGACGCGGCTCCGACCGAAGGGGAGGTGTCCCATGGCTAAGCCCCACGGCTCCGTGCGCATCGGTCCTATCAGCCTGTTCACTCTCATTATTGTGCTGTGTCTGGCCGTGCTCACGGTGCTTTCCGTTACGACATCGCTGGCGGAGCTTTCCACCACCGAGCGCCAAGCGGCCACGACCACCGAGACCTATCAGCTAGAAGCCGTTGGCCAGCAGTTCGTCGCCGACGTGGATGCCGCGCTGGCTGAAGGCACGTTGGAGGACGTTCTGCAGCGCTACAGCGATTCGGCTGTCCGCGACGGCGACCTCATCTCGGTCACGTTCTCTATGGAAAGCGGACGCACGCTGGTCATTGTGCTGCGCATTCAAAACGATACCTACACCATTGAGCAATGGAAAGTCACAACGGAATGGACCGACGACGGCACAGGCGAGAACCTGTGGCTCGGCTAGAAAGATAAGGAGAGCTTCTATGGAACTGAAGGCACTGCTGCAGGAAATGATCGACAAGAAGGCCTCGGATGTCTTCATCGTCGCGGGCCTGCCGCTGACCTACACCGCCGACGGCCGTCAGGTGCGCATGGACATGGCGCCGCTCATGCCCGCCGATACTAAGGAGCTGGTGGACGCCATCTACGAGCTGTCCGGCCGCGACGAGCAGATCTTCATGGACGGCCACAACCATGACGACGACTTCTCCTTCGCCGTGCCGGGCATGGGGCGCTTCCGCGTGAACGTGTTCCGCCAGCGCGGGTCTTTGGGTGCCGTCATCCGCGTGATTCCCTTCACGCTGCCCAACCCCGCCGACTACCACATCCCCGACGACGTCATGGCCTGCGCCGACTTCCAGAAGGGCCTCGTGCTGGTCACCGGTCCTGCAGGCGCCGGCAAGTCCACGACGCTTGCCTGCATCATCGACAAGCTGAACAAGGCGCGCACGGGGCACATCATCACCATGGAAGACCCCATCGAGTACGTGCATCGCCACGAGGGCTGCATCGTCACCCAGCGCGAGATTCCCTCCGATGTCGCCACCTACGCCGAGGCGCTGCGTAGCGCGATGCGCGAGGCGCCGGACGTCATCTTGCTCGGCGAGATGCGCGACCAGGAGACCATCGGCACGGCCATGACCGCCGCCGAGATGGCGCAGCTTTTGTTCTCCACGCTGCACACCACCGGGGCCTCTTCCACGGTGGATCGTATCATCGACGCCTTCCCGGCCAACCAGCAGCGCCAGATTCGCATGCAGCTGTCGCTCGTGCTGCAGGCCGTGGTGAGCCAGCAGCTCGTGCCCACGGTGGATGGCGGTATCGTGCCGGTCTTCGAGATCATGACCGCCACGCCGGCTATCCGCAACCTCATTCGCGAAGAAAAGACCCACCAGATCGACTCGGTTATCGCCTCGTCGTCCGGCGCCGGCATGCGCACCATGGACCAGAGCCTGCATCGCCTGGTGAAGGAGGGCACGATCTCCAAAGAAGTGGCGTTGCAGCACGCCATCCACCAGGAAGCCCTGAAGAAGCGCTTCGAAACCGAGGGAATGTAGCACAAAAGAGACAGGCGAACGTTCCAAAGGGGCAAGGGGCGCCGTGTAAGGCGCCTCTTTCGCTATCATATATTGGCTGAAGGGAAGGAGGCGCCTGTGTTGCGTATCGCCGTGGTGGACGACGAGGCAGAGCAGCGCGAGCTCATCGAAAGCTTCCTTGCGCGCTTTGCCTGCGAGCAGAGACGAGAGATTATCGTCGATACGTACTGCAATGGTTTCGATTTCCTGTCGGTATTTGACCAGCGCTACGATGCGGTGTTTCTCGACATCCAAATGCCCGATGCAAACGGCATTCAGGTGGCGGAAGAGATTCGAGCCATTGACCAGCGGGTGAAGATCATCTTTATTACGAACCTCGGTCAATATGCGGTGCAGGGCTATGCGGTACGGGCCATGGATTTCATCGTGAAGCCGCTCGAGTGGGAAAGCTTCAGCGAGAAGATGCGACTCTTTTGCCGCGATTACGATGACGAGCAACCGCGATTTATAACGATTCACAACGCCGATGGACTGGTGCGGCTGCGTACCGATCGTATTCTTTTCGCCGAGCTGATAAACAGGAAACTTCACGTCCATACCCTTGATGGCGATTACTCGGTCTATGAGTCACTGACGGATTTCGAGAACAAGCTCAACGACGATAGGCGCTTCTTTCGCTGCCATGCCTCGGCGGTCGTGAGCCTCATGTACGTTGAGCGCGTGACGGGCAACAGCGCCATTGTACCCGGCGGTGAGGTGCCCATAAGCAAGCAGAAGAGGACAGCCTTCATGCAGGCGCTTGCCGGTCAGCTTGCGGGCGGAAAACTTCGATGATCGTCCTGTACGATTACCTGCTGTTCGCCCTCGAGCTCGCGGGCATTCTCTACTTTATGCGGGGTCTTCCGTTGCGGGAGATGGGAGAATCGGAGGCGGTGCAGCGGCTTTTTCGCAGTGCTCTTTTGACGGTTATGCCGCTGCTGCTTGCTTTAAGAAGCGGTCTTGATGGCCTACAAGCCGATCAGTATGGGCCATTTCGGCTGACGGAGCTGTTTGGGCTGCTCTATGTCTTTGTCCGGCTTCGATATTGCATCAGCTCTCGAGAGACGCTCTACTACACTTTCATCCTCTTTCTGGTAGAAATTGCCGTCGAGAAAGCCGCAGCGGCTTTTGCCTTGTCGCGGGAGGGCATGAACCTGGCCAATCATGCGGTGCTGCTGGAATATCCCGTGGAGGCGACCGTGTATCTTCTGTTGCCTGCGGGGCTCACGTTTGGAGTTTTCTTTCTGCTAAAAAGGTTTTGCATACGGGTTCAACCAAAGCAAATCGGATGGAGGGAGCTCGTGCCCATGGCTCTTTCCATGGTGCCTGTGCTGACGGTGGGATACCTCATTGAGGCTTTGGAATCTGGCCATGGAACCGGAGTACCTGACACGCTCGGACTCTTCCTCTACGAACTTTGCAGTCTCACGAGCGTGCTGGTGATGATTGGCGTGGACAATGTCGCCTTTATGCGCGAAGAGGCTCAGAGCGCGCGCATGCTGGAAGCGGTGATGAGGATGCAGGCCAACCAATACGACCAGCGACGTCGCGCCATGGACGAGATTCAGCGCAAGCACCATGATTTGAAGCATCATCTTCTGTATATAGCCCGTCTTGAATCGGAAGGGGAGCGTATCGCCTATGCCAACGAGGCGCTTGAGACGTCTTTTGGAGAAGAGCAGTTTCTGCAAACGGGCAACGAGGTGCTTGATACCGTGCTGTCGCTGAGCGCCCAGCGTTGCCGCGATTTGGACATACGACTCGTCCTGTTCGTGGATGCGCAGTGCATGGACTTCATGCGCCCCGGCGATATTGTGGCCATCGCCAGCAACGCCCTCGACAATGCCGCGGAAGCTCAGATGCGTCTGCCGGAACAGGTCGCTCGCGAGATCATGGTGCGCATCCATGGGGACGAGCATTGGCTCTACCTCCACTTCGAGAATACGTTTGCGGGAGAAATCAAGTGGCGCGACGGGCTGCCTGCCACTAACAAAGAGAATGCGCAGGGGCACGGTTTGGGATTGAAGAGTATTCGAGCGGCTATCGAACGTTACGAGGGAACGTTGCAGATCGAGGCAAGAGACGGACGCTTTGCCCTCAATATTCTTATTCCGCGCGAGATGGCTGGATCGTCCAATTAGACAGATGACTGCTCCCAAATCGACAGAGGTATTTTCGCGCATTCCGATTCCCTTCTACACTGCCGTCATTGTGAATCCCGCAGAAAAAGGAGGAAGGGAAATGGCACAGATCAGCAGAAGGGATTTTCTCAAAGGCTCAGTGGCCACGGGTATGCTGGGAGCGGTCGCGGCGACGGGTTTGGGATGCGCTCCGGCGCAGCAAACTTCCAGCGAGGCCTTGTCGGAGACGGGGACGGTGGCCGATGCGGCCGAGACGAGTTCGTGGCGCGTAGCGCCGGAATCTGTGGCGGAGGACGCCATCGTTGATGAGACCGTGGCCGACATCGTTGTTATTGGTGCGGGCCATGCCGGTACGGCAACGGCCCGTAGCGCCGCCGAGAAGAGCGGCAAAAGCGTTGTTTTGCTGGAGGCGCTCGAGGAGCAGTATTACACCATCATCGGCAACGACATCGGGCACCTGAATTCCCAGTATCTGAAGGATCACGGTGTGCCCGAGGTTGATCCCGTGGAGTTCTTCAACGACTGGATGATGCGCAGCCAGAATGCCGCCAACCCCTCGCTTATCATGCAGTACGCGACGCGGAGCGGCGAGGCCGTGGACTGGTTCCTCGAGAAGGTGCCTGCGGAGCTTCTGGAGACCATGACCATCTCTTACTGGCCACGTCACGAGAACATGCTCGATGAGATTGCCGGTCAGAAGTTCTGGACGGGCACGGTGCAGTGGGGCATGGGCAACGAGCACAATATGACCGAGGTTTACCAGGCGATTTTTGCCTCGCTCGCTGAGCTGCCCAATCTGCAGCTCATCTTCGATCGGAAGGGTGTTTATCTGGAGAAGGACGGCGATGCCGTGACGGGTGTGGTGTGCGTAGATGCCGCCGGAACCTACCATCGCTATCGCGCCAACGAGGCCGTTGTGCTTGCGGCGGGCGATTTCAGCGCCGACAAGGAAATGATGACCGACCTTTGCGTGACCGCCAACGACTGTCTGCAGGAAGGCATTACGGAGTGGCATGACGCCATGGGCGGCAAGGACGGCTCGGGCATCAAGATGGGCGTTTGGGCTGGCGGTCGCCTAGAGCCTCGTCCTCTTGGGTCGATGAACGGCGATTTCGCCATTCCCTCCATGAATCCTGGCGTGGGCATTTACCTGGACGAGAAGGGCAACCGCTATTGCAACGAGTTCTTCGGCGATCCCACGTGGACGGGCAAGCCTGCCGCCCGCATCAAGCAGAATGTCTATTACACGCTCTTCGATTCCAAGCTTAAGGAAACGTGCACCTACTCGGTGTCTGGCCACACGTGCTTCGATCCCCAAGAGCAAAACATTGCCAACATTGCCGCTCAGTTCGACCAGGGTCTTGCCAATGGGGCCGAAGGCGATGGCCGAGGCACCTACGTGGCGGAGGACTGGGATACGTTGGCGCAGTACATGGGCATTGAAGGCGAGGCCAAGGAGAATATGATGGCCTCCATTGAGCGATATAACGAGCTGGCGAAAGCGGGCGTGGACGAGGATTTTGGAAAGGATTCGCGGGTGCTGTTCACGCTGGACACGCCGCCCTTTATGGGCGTCGTGGCGGGACCTGACCATGTGGGTGGTGTTATGGTCACGGTCGGTGGCCTCATGACCGACAAGTACTGCAATGTGCTCGGTGAGTCTCTCGATCCCATTCCCGGTCTGTACGCGGCCGGCAACTGTTTAGGTCAACGATTCGGTGCAGCCTACTTCTCCCCGATTCCGGGGGTGAGCATCGGCAGCGCTATTACTTTGGGCTATACCTTGGGTGAGCACTTGGCCGAATCCTAAGCCCTAAGATACCATCCCTGTAGCCCCTCCCTCGCAAGTGGTCGCTCCTTTTCGGATGCGGCCACTTCGTGCGTTGTCCTTCCTTGTATTGTGCGATTCTATTGCGGTTGGCGCAAGGAATCAATCGGGACATTCTTGCGTCATTTTTGCGGTCGTGCTCGGCTAGCATAGGTTCTCCCAATGAGAGAGGAGCCCGACGATGGACGAGCCAAGAGATTTGCTGTTCCATGAATGGCCTATGTTTAACCAGGTTATGACCAATGAACATGATATTTGCCGTCGCCTTTTAGAGGTGGTGCTGGGAGAACCGGTTGACCGCGTACGCAACGTGGAGGTGGAGCGAACCGTCGAACCGAGACTGGGGGCGAAAGGCGTGCGGCTTGATGCTTTCGCCAGTACCGCGAATGCTGTTTACGATGTGGAAATTCAGGCCTACACGATGAAGGAGCTTGGCCGGCGAATGCGCTATTATCAATCTGCGATGGACTCGTCGGCTCTTCGACGGGGCCAGCCTTACCGGAATCTTGCTGAGAGTTACGTCGTATTCATCTGCACTGAGGATCAGTTCGACGCGGCGCTTCCCGTGTATCATTTCGAAATGGTTTGCTGCGAGGATGAGGCGGTCGATCTTCGTCATGGGTTCCATTGGGTGGTGCTCAATGCTTCGGCTTGGGAGACCTTGGCAGAAGGGCCTCTACGCAGTCTGTTAAAATACGTGGCAGCCGGGGAAGAGGATGGCGATGCGCTTGTGGCTGATATTGCAGCGGCAGTGAGGCGCGCCAATGGCAATGCCGTGTGGAGACAGAAGGGCTTGGACATGCTGACTTATATTGAAGACGCTCGCATTCAGGCGGAGCTGATCGTTGAAGAAGGCCTCGGAAATGCTTACAACAGCGGCATGGAAGAAGGCCTGGCGAAAGGGATGGAGCAGGGCATCGAGCAGGGCGAAGATCGCTTCGGAGCTTTGGTTGCACAATTGCTGGAGGCGTCTCGCATTGACGATGTTGCTGAGGCTTCGTCCAACCCGCACCGCCGCAACGAGCTCTTTCAGGAATTCGGGATTTAGGGGCCGGCGGTATCCGTTGGTGGGGAAGTTGTTCTGAACGGCCTTCTTCGGAGGCATTTCTGCCTATCGATAGCGAGTTTCTACGGTATTATGCCAGTTGAGACAACATGCCTATCGGCGATGCTGGCGAGCTGAAGGAGAGAAGCTTGAGCAACTACGATTGGAAGTGCGATAAGGAGTACCGCGAGATTCGCTATGAGTTGTGCGATGGGGTGGCGAAGATCTCCATCAATCGGCCCGAGCGGCGCAACGCGTTCACCCCGCTGACGGTGACGGAGATGTACGACGCTTTCTCCGAGGCGCGCGACGATGCGTCCGTAGGTGTCATTCTGCTGACCGGTGTGAACCACGGCGGCCGCCACGAGGACGAGGCGTTCTGCTCCGGCGGCGACCAGAAGAAGCGCGGCAACGGGGGGTACGTGGGCGAGGACAACATCCCGCGCCTGAATGTGCTCGATTTGCAGCGGCTCATCCGCGTCGTGCCCAAGCCCGTCATCGCTATGGTGAACGGCTACGCCATCGGCGGAGGGCATGTGCTCTCTATTCTGTGCGACCTCACCATTGCGGCCGACACGGCGAAGTTTGGCCAGACCGGGCCTAAGGTGGGCTCTTTCGACGCCGGCTATGGCGCGGGGTATCTGGCTGCCATCGTGGGCCAGAAGAAGGCCCGTGAGATCTGGTACCTCTGCCGCCAGTACACGGCCGACGAGGCGTTGGAAATGGGCCTCGTGAACAAGGTCGTGCCCTTCGACGATTTGGAAGACGAGTGCATGGCCTGGGCCGCCGAGATGATGCAGTTTTCCCCCACGGCCCTGCGCTTCATGAAGGCGTCGTTCAACGCCGCCACCGACGGGCTTGCGGGCCTGCAGCAGCTGGCCGGCGACGCCACGCTTCTGTACTACACCACCGACGAGGCCAAGGAGGGCCGCGACGCCTTCAAGGAGAAGCGCGCTCCCGACTTCACCCAGTTCCCGAAATTTCCGTAGGATGCTTCGCCCCCTGCCGCAGCCGGCGGGGGCTTCCTGTGTCCTGTTCAGCTTATCGCGCCCAAGGAGTTCCACGAGCCGTTCATGATCGATATTTTCGAAAGCACCGCGCAGCTGCGTCCGGAAGCCGTGTTCTTCACGGCGGTCGATCGGCGCGGTAACGAGACGGCCTACACCTATCGCCAGGCGAGGCTTATCGCCTCTCAGCTTGCGCGACGGCTGCGGGATAAGGGCGTCTTCCCAGGCGATGTGGTGGCGGTGGATTTGCCCAACGGCCCCATGTACGTGTTCCTTGCCTTGGCGGCGGCCTACGGGGGATTCGCCCTGGTGGCGCTGAATCATCGGCTGACCGATGCCGAGAAGCTCACGCGCGTGCTGGAACTGGAGCGGGCCGGGCTGCGGGTAGCCTACACGGTGGACGCGGCCGGTGAGCCCAAGCTCTTCGAAGCGGTGTGCAACTCGCTTCTTCGCAACGAGCGGGCGGGACGGGTGGACGACTCCCTCGGCGGCTCAGTCGAGGACGCCATCCACTTCGCCGAACGAGCCGCCCATGTCTTCGATTCCAGCCATCGGGCCCTCATTATGTTCACCTCCGGCACGACGGGCAAGCCCAAGGCCGCCGAGCTCACCTGGGGCAACCTCGTGGAGGCGTCGAAGGCATCGAACCGGGTGCTTTCCGGGCGCGTCCGGGGGCGCGGTCTGTGGCAGGCGGTGCTGCCGTTTTTCCACGTGGGCGGCTTCCAAGTGCTCGTGCGCAGCGTCTGCAGCCGCTGGCCCTTGCGCATCTACGAGCGCTTCGACGCGGCGGCGGTGCTGCGTGATGCCGAGGTGATGCACGCCACCCACATCTCGGTGGTGGACAAGATGCTGCAGGATATGCTGAATGCGCGGCCAAACGCGCTTTCCCAGTACGAGTGCGTGCTGCTCGGAGGCGGCCCGCTGAACGCGAAGACTGTGGCCCGGGCCCTAGAGGCCGAGGCGCGCGTGTATGCCAGCTATGGCATGACCGAGACGTCGAGCCAAGTGGCGAACATGCTGATCACACCCCAGTTCACGGGAGGGATGCGGCTTCTGCCGGGTTATTCGGCCCGCATTGTGGAGCCGGATGCGGAGGGTTTCGGGCGCCTCGCCCTGCGCGGCCCAGGGGTGTTCGGCGGCTACGCCAACGCCCGGGCGGCCTTCACCGTGGACGGCTTCTTCCTCACAGGCGATACGGCGGCGCTTCACGACGGCTGTCTTTACGTGCGCGAGCGCACCGGCGACATGTTCATCTCCGGCGGTGAGAACGTGTACCCAGCGGAAATCGTCGACGCTCTCGTGCGCGTTCCCGGCGTGGCCGACGCCTATGTGTTCGGGCTGCCCGACGCGCGCTGGGGACGGCGGCCCGCAGCGGTAGTGGAGCTGACGCCGGATGCGCCGCTCATCAGCACGCGCGCGCTGCGGGAGGCGCTTTCCCAGCGGCTGTCGAAGCTTTACGTTCCCGAGCAAATATCCATTGTGGACGAGTTGCCGCGGTCAGGCATCGGCAAGATCGACCGCGCTGCTTGCGAGGCGCTGTTCAGCGAGAACATCGACATCCGGCGCGTGGTGCTTCACCACGGGCGCCTGCCGTTTTCCAAGCCTTTCAAAACGCCGAAGGAGACGCTGACCTACCGAGATACGGTCATTGTCGAGGTGATCGACCGCAAGGGCCGCGTAGGGTTAGGGGAGTGCACGGCTTTCGATACCGATTGGTATCTGCCCGAGACCCTCGGTGACGATCTGCGTGTGCTGCGCGAGACGCTGGCGCCCCGGGTCATCGCCGGCACCTATCTGCATCCGCGCGAAGTGGCGGCTGACCTGTTCTCGCTGGAAGGCGCGGAGGCGTTTCCCATGGCGGTGAGCGCTCTGGAGATGGCTTGCTGGGACCTGTATGGCAAGGTCACGGAAAAGCCCCTCTGGAAGCTGCTTGGCGAGGAGTTCGACCGCATGACCCGCGTCGCGACAGCTTTCGAGGGGGAGGATGTTGCGGTGGGCTCGGCGTGCCCCGGGGATCGGCGCGGGGCGACGCGCAAGGTGTACAGCGGCGCGGTGGTGGGCCTGGGCACGCCCGCCCAAACGGTGGCCGAAGTGCGCGAGTGCGTGGACGCGGGCTACCAGCGCATTAAGTTGAAGGTGGCTCCCGGTCGGGGGCTTCCGGCGGTACGCGCGGTGCGTCGGGCGTTCCCGCATCTGCTTATCACCCTGGACGCGAACCAGAGCTTCGGCCTGCACAACCTGGCCGAGCTGCGTTCCTACGACGAGCTGGATATCGGCTGGATCGAAGAGCCACTGAACCTGGCCGCCGCCGGGGGCGAGCGGGCTTTGCGAGACCCTTTCACCCGACTCGCGTCGTTCCAGCATACACTGGCCATGCCCATCTGCGTTGACGAATCCTTCGTGAATGCCGAAGAGGCCGCCGGTCTGTTCGAGCATCCGGAACTGCGCTGCGCCATGGTGAAGATCGGGAAGTTTGGCGGCATCGAGCGGTCGCTCGCCTTCGTGCACCGAGCGCTGGCCGAGGGCCGCGAGGTTTGCATGAGCGGCATGTACGATACCGGCGTGTCGCGGTTTGCCCACGCGGCCTTCCAAACGCTGCCCGGAGTGGTTATCCCCGGCGATTTGGGCGCTACGGCGCGCTACTTCGACGCCGACCTCACGGTGCCTGCCTATACCGCCCCCGACGGCATCATCACGCTGAATGCCCCGGGCCATGAGGCGGGCATCGGCTGCTCGCTGAACGTCGCGGCGGTGGCCGCCGTTCGGCAGCATCGCTATGTCATCGAGTAGGCGCGGACGCACCTGGCTCATCTGGCAGGCCGTGTCCCTAAAATCGTGAATTTTGAGCCAATTAACCGCAAGGCAACAATCGTTCAGGTGCACCATTTATACTTTGACCTATCGTTGAAACACTAAGACGGAGGATTTCATGGGCGGCTTTTTCGGAGCGGTTTCCAAGCGCGACGTGGTGATGGATGTTTTCTTCGGCGTCGATTACCACTCGCATCTCGGCACGCGTCGAGCGGGCATGATCGTGCTTGACCACGAGGATGGCTACCAGCGTCAGATTCACTCTATCGAGAACACGCCGTTCCGCACGAAATTCGAGGACGACATCGTGCGCTTCCACGGCACGAGCGCCATCGGATGCATCTCGGACGCCGACCCGCAGCCGCTGCTCGTGCGCTCGCATTTGGGCACCTTCGCTATCACGACCATCGGTGCCATCAACAATGCCGAGGCCTTGGTGGAAGAGTATTTCGAGGATCACGATGCGCAGTTTATGGCGCTCAGCTCTGGCGCGGTGAACTCAACCGAGCTGGTGGCGGCGCTCATCAACCAGAAGGATGACCTGGTCGCCGGCATCCAGTATGCCCAATCGAAGATTGACGGTTCGCTCACGCTGCTCATTATGACCGAGGACGGCGACATCATTGCGGCCCGCGACTTCATGGGTCGCTTGCCGGTGCTCGTGGGCGCCGACGATGACGGCCACTGCGTTGCCTTCGAGAGCTTTGCCTATCACAAGCTGGGCTATCACGACGAGTACGAGCTGGGCCCGGCGGAGATCGTGCGGCTTACGCCCGATGCCATTGAGGTGCTCTCGCCGGCGCGCGACGAGATGAAGATGTGCGCGTTCATGTGGGTGTACTACGGCTACCCGAACTCCAACTACGAGGGTATGAACGTGGAAGTGATGCGCTACCGCAACGGTGCCATCATGGCTCGCGACGAGGCAGCGCGCGGCGCGTGCCCCGAGGTGGACTTCGTGGCCGGCGTGCCCGATTCCGGCATCCCCCATGCCATCGGCTATTCGACCGAGAGCAAGATGCCCTTCGGTCGTCCGTTTATCAAGTACACACCCACCTGGCCGCGGTCGTTCATGCCGGCGAACCAGGATCTGCGTAACAAGATCGCCAACATGAAGCAGGTGCCGGTGCCCGAGCTTATCCGCGACAAGAAGCTTTTGTTCGTGGATGATTCCATCGTGCGCGGCACCCAGCTGCGCGAGACGGTGAACTTCCTGTACGACTCCGGCGCCGCCGAGGTGCATATGCGCAGCGCGTGCCCGCCCATCATGTACAGCTGCAAGTATCTGAGCTTCTCGTCCAGCAAGTCGGACATGGATCTCATCGCGCGGCGCGTAGTGGATCAGCTGGAAGGTGAGGAGGGCGTGGCTCACCTGGACGAGTACGCCGACGCCCGCACCGAGCGCGGCCAGTGCCTGCTGAAGACCATCTGCGAGGACATGGGTTTCGATTCGCTGAGCTACCAGAGCCTCCAGGGCATGATAGAGGCCATCGGCATCGATCCGGAGAAAATCTGCACCTACTGCTGGGACGGCCGCGAGTAACTAGCGCATGAACGCGTCGGCTTCTTCGAGGTCGGTTGCCTGGGTTTCGACCTGCTTGCAATCGAGGGCGGCGGCTTCGGCTGCCGCCCTCGATTTTTGGGCCGCGATCTTTTCAGCGCGCAGGGGCAAATACTCGCTGACGACGATGCCGACGAAGATGAGGGCAAATCCCAGGTAGGTGGAAATCGTCGGCGCCTCCCCCAAAAGCAGGATGGAGAACGTCACGCCGAACACCGATTCGGTGGCAAGGAACAGCGCCGCCTGGGCCGGATCAACGCGGGCCACGGCGGCGTTTTGCAATCCTAGGGCCACACAAGAGGCAAACACGGTGATGTAGATGAGACTCATCCAAGTGTCGGCGCCCAACTGGCTGAAGTTGGGTACGGGCTCGGTGATAAGCCCGGTGATGAGGCCCAGCAGGCCCGCCACGATGAACTGAATGACCGTGAGCAGCATCATGGAGCGTCCCGGCGCGTACTTCGCCGTGTACAGCACGTGGAAGCTCAGCCAGAGAGCCGAGGCCAGCGTGATGAAGTCGCCGAAGCGCAGCGAGAACTCGCCGATGCCGGCATAGGCCACGCAACCCACGCCGGTGACGCACAGGATGGCCGCCGCAATGTTGTAGCGGGTCGGTCGCTTCCGAATGATGATCCACCCGAGGAAGGGGATGATCACGCAGTAGAGCGTGGTGAGAAACGAGCTGTTGGAGGCGGTGGTGTCGGTGAGTCCCGTGGAGTTGAACCAGTAGGAGAGGAATAGAAAGACGCCCAGCACCGCGCCGTCGCGCAGATGTCCGCGCTTGTTGCGGGCGAAGGCGCGGGAGATGCGCGGTGCCGTGGCAATGCCGAGGATGATGCCGGCAAAGGTGAAGCGCACGCCCACGATCCAAGCGGGCGGGAATTCGTCGACGGTGGACTTGATGACCACCGTGCCCATGCCCCAAATGGCGGCCGCCAAAAGCAGCGCCGCCTTGTAGGCCCATGAGGGCAGTCCGTTTTGTCTGATCTGGGAAAGCATAGGCGGCATCATAGCACGGAGCAGCGTGATCGTCCGTGTGCGATGCGACAAATCGTGCTGGAGGCTATTGGGGCGGCAAACATGTGCAGGAATTGTGCCGAATGAGGTGAAGTGTGATCGAAGACTTGCAATTCGCGCTCAGGAGAGTAATATATCTCTTTGCCCTTTGAGGCAACCCATTGCGGGGTGGAGCAGTCTGGTCAGCTCGTCGGGCTCATAACCCGAAGGTCGGTGGTTCAAATCCGCCCCCCGCGACCAAGAATTGTCAGCCGCTGAGTTCGCTCGGCGGCTTTTTTGTTTAGCATGAGAAGTGCGATGGGCTTGGGGAAGACGTTCTTGGCGGCTGCCTTTTTGGGCGAGATAGCCTATATCCCGCCGCAAGGAGCCCTCATGAGCGATATCGAGATCTACGAATCCCCCGATGGCGATATTCGTCTGAACGTGCAGCTCGAAGACGAGACGGTCTGGCTGACGCAAGCGCAAATGTCTCAACTCTTCGCACGGGATGTCTCTACGATCTCGAAGCATATTCGCAATGTGTTCGAAGAAGGCGAATTGGACGAAGAAAGCAATTTGCAAAAAATGCAAATTGCCTGTTCAGATAAGCCTGTTGCAGTGTATAGCTTGGATGTTATTATCTCTGTGGGCTATCGCGTGAAGTCTCAGCAAGGCGTTCGCTTCCGCCAATGGGCTACACGCATTCTCAAGGAGTACGCCGTCAAAGGTTTCGCGCTCGATGATCGTCGGCTCAAGGACGGTCGCAGCCGCTATTTCCGCGAGCTGCTGCAGCGGGTTCGCGATATTCGTTCTAGCGAACGCAACCTCTATCAGCAGGTAACGGACATCTATGCGACGGCTATTGACTATGATCCGAAGTCCTCTATGACGCGCAAGTTCTTCGCCACCGTGCAGAACAAACTTCATTATGCCGTTCATGAGCACACGGCGGCTGAGGTTATTTACGACCGCGTCGACCGCGAAAAGCCGCTTGTGGGCATGACGACGTTCGATGGCGACTACATCACTAAAGCTGACGTATGCATTGCGAAAAACTATCTCACCGAAAAAGAGCTGCAAATGCTCAATCTGCTGGTCGCTCGTTTTCTCGATTATGCCGAATTTCAGGCTTTAGAAGAGCGAGCGATGACCATGGCCGAATGGGTTGAAGAACTTGATCGGGAAATCGTCAACTCGCGCCGAGCGCTGCTCGAAGGACACGGAACCATTTCCCACAAGCAGGCCATCGAGAAGGCCGAGAAGGAGTTCGAGGCCTACCGTGCCCGCGAAATGCGCGAACTAGAAAGCGACTTCGATCGAGCGATTAAACAGCTGGGGGAGAAATAGTCAAGGAGCCGAAGCGAACGGAGCGAGAGGGGCAACCTGGCAAAACTTTACGGCGATCTATTGCTCGCGCGATTGCGGCCAACTTTGGCCAACTTCGGCCACCTGCTGAATAGCTACTGCGTAATACTGAGCAATCAACCGTTACGCAGTATGTAGCACTGTTATGGGTCGCCTTTGCTGGTGTGGGCCTCCTGCAGCCGCCCTTCCCGCTTCACGCAGCTTGGGCGGCAGATGGGCTCCGAACGAGCTGCGTGAGGCGGGAGATGATCTTCTTATCGTTTGTTGGACACGTAGTAGACACGGTTGCTTGTTGTTCCGCGCGCCTCCAAGTATTCCTGCTCTACGAGACGCTGTAGAAGTTTTTGTGCACCGCGCCTTGTCATGCCCAAGACATCGGCAATTGCTGCTGGACCGGTGGGTCCGTTAGCTACTAGGTATGCGTAAGCTGCGTTTTCGTTGTCGTTTGCGAACTGTTCGGGAACTGCCTGGGAACTGCTTGCTAACTCTTCGTGATTGGCGCTTTCCGCGAATGGATCGTTGCGGTGGAAGACAACACGGGTTCCGTTGTCGCAATTGAGGTACTCGACTTTCACGCCTGCTTCGTCGCAAACAATTGTCCAACCATGTAGGCGCGTGTCGAGGGTTCCGCGTCTCCATCTATGCAGGGTTTGTAAACCATTAAGTGATTCACCAATTGGTCTCCTCAATGCTGTGATAAGATACCTTTCAGTGAACCCGCCATGCCTAGCTCCCTTTTTGGGATGATGCAAACTTTGGCGGGTGTTTTCATTTAAGGAGATACATGAAGTACGCAAAGCCGTGGCTATCATATGAGAGTCAGGCCAATCTACTTGAAACGAGGGGGCTTGTCTTTGATCGTGCCGACCTAATCATGCGTTTATCTGAAGTTGGCTATTATCGGTTGAGCGGCTATTGGCATATTTTTAAGCGGAACCAAGAGCCTGACGTTGAATCTTTTACTGAGGGTACTGATTTTTCCGATATTTGGGATTTGTACACTTTCGACCGACAGCTTAGGCTTGACGTTCTTAATGCAATAGAGCGCGTTGAAATTTATATGCGTTCTCAACTTGCCTATAGGCTGGCGGAGATATCAGGCCCTTTTGGATTTCTCGAGCGCTCCTCTTTGCCCAATATCGATCAAAGCAGGTATGGGCATTTCTTGTCGCGCTGTTTTACTGCGTACGATAGATCTAAGACCATGTTCGTCGAGCACTTCAAAGAAGAGTACGGAGACGAACACGGCCTTCCCCCATATTGGATTCTCGTTAACATCATGGATTTCGGAATGATGCTCACGTTGTTTCGCGCCGCTCCCGAGGAGGTCAAGAAAGGGATTGCTGAAGAGCTCGAAGTTCCAGTTGAAGTTCTAGACTCGTGGCTCCTGACTCTCAACACGACAAGAAACATTTGCGCGCATCACGATCGTTTATGGAATAGGCGCTTAGGCAACCGCGTGAAGATTCCGCGTGAGCCTCGATATCCCGAATGGCATGTGCCCTACAAAGTCAATAACAGCACGACTTTTACCCTGCTCACCATCTTGAGTTTTCTGCTCGAATCTATTGCTCCGAGCACCTCTTGGCATGGAAACACCGTTGAATTGCTTAGCACAAGAAGTGAAGATGATCTTAAACGCATGGGATTTAGCAGTGGTTGGCAACTATGCCCAATATGGAAGAAATGGATAACCAATCCTAGTGCAACAGAGGTTGTTGTATAAAAGAGTGCTCCTCGCGACCATAAAAGAGCCGCCGAGTTCGTTTGCTCGGCGGCTCTTTTGCGCTGTCTTTAGTGTCGGCAGCAACCGTGGCGGTGATGGTGGCCGGGCTTGCGGTCGCGGCAGCCCTTGACGGCGATGGTGCGGTAGTCGACGCCCATGGCCTTGCAGTTCTCAATCACCTTGCCGGTCAGCTTCAGCAGACACTCGCGTTCCTTGTCGGTGAGGCCCTCCAGCACCTCGTCGGCCGCGCGATCCTCGGCGGCCAGGCGCTTCTCGACGACCATGATGCCCTTGTCGGTCAGCGCTACGGACAGCTTGCCCTTCTTGCTAGTGGCAAAGCACACGTAGCCGTTCTCCTGGGCCTTCTCGGCCACGCGAATGACCTCGTGGCCGTCCCAGCCGAGACGCTCCTCCAGCTTCTTCAGCGACAGTTTCCCGTCGCCGAACTTGTAGAGCACCTTACACATGGCGCCCTGTCCGCTTTTGAAGCTGCGCGGGCCGCACTTGTGCATGGCCAGCTTGCTGTAATTGGTCGCCACTTTCAGTTGATGCAGAACTTGAGTTGATTCACTCATGATGAGCCTTCTTTCGTCGATGGACGCCCGCAGGCGCAGGCGCGACCTCCATCTTAGAAGCCTCAGGCGTCGCCGCGCCAGAAGCAGCCGCCAGCCATTACCGACTCGTTGCTGCTTCACCATGGCGCTATTGCGCGAGAAAGTGCCGCTACTTCACCACGGCCAAGTTCACGCTGGCCAGCAGGCTGGGAATGCTGCGCACGGCCGAGCGGTTCCACTCCTTGGCGCGGTCGGGCAGCTCCTCCCACGGCACCATGTAGGGGCTGCGCCGCCGCTCCACGTCCTTGGCGGTGCCGTAGCGCCAGCCGGCCTTCTGCCGCTCGCGCAGCCAACGGCGGTGCTCCAGAATGGCCAGGCATTCCACCTCGCTCGCGGTAAAGGCGGCCACGCAGCGCTCGGGATAGCAGCTGCCTGCGGGCAGCACCTCGTAGCCGAGTGTTTCCAGCTTGCTGTGAATGCTGCTGATGTAGGCGATGGAGGAGTCGCGCAAATCGGGCGGCAGGCTCGCGAAGGAGGCGTACTCCTGATCGGTCTGCGACGCGATGCGATCGGTGGTGTAGCGCAGAAACGACGTCTGGGCCAGCTCGGTGATGACGTCGGTCTTTCCGGTGTACCCCTGGCTGGCCAGCAAGTCGGGCGAATCAACCAACAGCGGCCGCGCGCTCGCCGGGCTGTACAGGGCGCAGACCCAGATGTTCCAGATGAGCTGCTCTTTGCTGATGAGCCACGCGGGAAGGTTGCTGCCGTACCCGTCGGTTTCGAAGCTGGGCTGGCGCTCACGCTCTTCACGGATGACGGCGATCAGCTCCGGAACGGAGAACTCGCTCCAAGGGCAGGGCTCGCTGGAAAGGTCGCGGTGGTAGGCGTCCAGTGCCTCGTAGCAGGAATCGAGGAAGTACTGGCAGACCGCCTCTCCGAAGCCGAGCTCGACGAAGCGGGCGTGCAGCGCGTCGATGATGGCGCTCATGACGGCGCAGTCGTCCCACCACGGGCCGCTGACCAGCTCGATGCGGTTCTGCAGGCACCAGGCGGGCAGGATGGTGAACAGGGACGTGAGGGTGTTTTCGGTCCCCAGGGTCTCGTAGGCGACGGCTTCCGCCTCCATGGTGTCGAGCAGCACGCGCAGCGCCTCAAGGGAAGCATCGGGCTCGCTTCCGCTTGCGGCGATCTGGCTGATGGCGCGCTTGAAATCGGGAAGAGGGCCTTTTCCCGCACGATCCCGATCGTGGGATCCCCGCCGTCGGTTCAGGGCGAAAGGCGGGCAGAAGCGCTCGAAGGTGGCCACGGCCTCGTTGGGCGACAGCGTGTTCAGCTTGAGGGTGTGCGCCGTCCAAACCGAAAGGGCCTTCAGGCACAGCTGGGCGTCCTCTGGCCGCTCGCAGGCGTCGAAAACACGCGATTCGTAGGCGGCGCGCCAGTAGTTCGCGTTGAAGAGCAGCCGATCGACGGCCGCCTGGGTTCCGCGGCGAAGGGCGGCGCTGTCGGTTGACTCGCGGGGCGTCTTGCCTCCCGTCGCGCTCGCGTCGTCCTCGTTGAACGCGAACGCAAGGTAGGCGGACAGGGCCACTTTCAAAAGCTCGATGGGTTTGATGTCCTCGCGCTTTTGGCGTTCCCGCTCAAGCGCGAGCTTGACGGCGTCGACGGGAAGGGACGCGCGCTGTCTGACTTTCGTCATTGGTTGGCCAATCCCTCCCTTCTTTCCGCGTGTGCCATGGCGCATTCCACATGATAACGTGCTTATCATACCTGCCGCGAGCGCCGACATTGGGCAATGAAGGGTCACGCGCTATCCGAGTTTGTAAAAGGGGGAAGGGACCCTACAAAGGGTGAGGCGCGCCGTTGAGTTCGAAAGCTTTGTATCGCTTTACTTCCTCGCGCCCTCTTTCAATGAGCTCATCGAGCGACAAATGCACAGGATCGTCCTTTCGTGGATCGAGGAGGTAGACGATGAGTTGGTCTTGTGGATCGATAGGGTGCACGATTGCCAGCATAATGCCATCCTGCCTATGAAAGATGGCCTCCTTGAAATAGTAATTCGTGCTCGTTCTATTCGTGAGGCCGAGGATATCTTGCGCAGCGCTTGGTGTTTGGACATCAAGAACACCGTCAGCTGTCGCGATGGGCAAGAATGGTGTGTCGTTGCTGTAGTCAACGGAGAGTCCTACTATGACGCTACTGAGTTCTTTCTGATGCAGGATCTCGCCTGTTGCGAGATCGAATACGATGAAGGTTCGTCCTGCCGCGCAAATCACTGATGCGTTCTCGCCTTCAATAAAGCCGCATATTTGCGGCGTGCCTAAAAGGACTTTCCACTGGTTGTTCGGACCAATAACGTTCATGTCGCAGGTACCCGAAGCGACCCAAGGATCTTTTCCGACGAAATAGGCATTTACCTGCCAAGGAGAGAGAAAGCCAGTGATTCCGCCCCCTCCTTCAATTTGCGCGGAGGCCACGGCTAATGCGTTCTCGTGGTACTTTAGGGAGAAGATACCCGGGAGGCATCGCGAGGAAAGTGCTGCCACACGAGCAGATTCCTCATTGAAAGATGCTTGTATGACGCGATCGCCTAGTCCGAGGTATAAATGAGAGTTGTCCGGAGACAGGCAGGAAGGAAACCGTTCCTTAGTTGCGCCGGCCTCTGGGATATCTTCTCTGACGGTGCGCAATGTCTCTCCGTTATTGAGATCAATTTGCTTGCAGCTGAAAGACCCTTCTTCGAACCGCGCCGTCGTGCAGGTTGCTCCGTCTTCCGCAATGGCCAGCGAATTAGCACCTTCGTTGTCGACGGCCCAGTTGAGGATGCCTATCCCTGGATCAAAGGAGAGAAGGGGGTCGTCGAGATTGCGGCTCCAGGCAAGAAGCGATCCCGTCTCCGTTGCCTCGATGCTCCAATCCTCGGCGTCAAAATCTGTCGTGTCGTCGAGATAAGAGGGCAGGTCGAGTATCAGATAGGGCGCTCCAGAACGCGCTGAGGCAATGGTGATAGTTCCTGTATCGTCAAGCACGCAAATTAGAGAAAGCTTGTTCAAGCACACGAATTGCAGAATGTCGCCCTTGTCCTGTATGTTGTAGAAAGGGGACCATGGCGATGCCGAGTCGGGATTCACAAGCAGTGCGCGCTCCAAAGCAGCTTGCGCCTCCAGGACGAGCGGCCTGCTGCGATCGGCTTCTGATGCGGGCAGAGCTTCGAGCGCAGTTTGGATGGCTTGGATGCGGTTACCCTGCTCGAATTGAACCGACGAAGCGGCAGCGAGAGTCTTCGATTCTGCAATCAGCGCTTCTTGGCTGGCAGTAGATGCTTGAAGGGCAAGTGCGCCAATGATCCCCAAGACAGCAACGGTGCTGGCAGCGATCGAAGCAATACGCTTGCGCTTGCGGGCTCGTTCACGTTGGCGGAGGTCGTCGTAGTTGCAGTCGGCGACGGCGGCGATGATGCGCAATAGCTCGGCCTTGCGCTTGGCCTTGGTCCCGGGACGCAAATCGGCGGCGAGGGGCTCGGCCGGCATTTCTCGCAAGATCCCGTTGGCGCCGGGCATCATGCACGTTTTCAGAATGGGTGGAATGCTTTCCTCGGAGCTGCCTGCGGCGAGCACGCAAATGATGCGCTCGCGCCCGTGGAGCTGCTCGAACATCTCGATTTCTCGCCGCACCCAAGGGCTTTCCTGCGTTTCCGGCGAGCAAATGACCACAAGCGTCCGCGAAGCCGCCAAGGCTTCCCGAATGCTGTCGGGAAGCGAATGCGAAGCCGCAAGCTCGTCCTCGTCCCGAAAGCATTTGCCCAGTTTGGTGGGGCGGCGGACTTTGTGTTCCTGTGCGTTGAATGTGTCTTTGTTACGTGTGGTGGTCCCGATAGACGCGTTTTCAGTATGCAGGATTGCTTCCTTATGCGCGATTTCAGCATACGCGTCTGCTTCTGGAAATGCACATGCGGTGTTCGAAGTTGTTTCCGCAGGCGCATTTGCTCGCGCAACAAGCCGTGGTAGTCGGTACTCCTCAATGGCCCGCTGCACCTCACAAGCCACCTCCGCATCCCTAGGCAAATGCCGATAACTAATAAAGGCCGCGTAGCTGGAGGAGTTGGTATGTGTCGGAGCGTTTTCCATGAGGGGAATTATAAGGGAAAAGGATAGGCAAGCGTCTTCCATCGCTTCTGCTCTCATTGCCCAATGAGACATTTTTAGATGTTTCATGATGTACATGTTTTGACAGCGTTTGAGATGACGAAAGAGGGAATGCGCCGTGGGAAAGCTTAGCCTGCATTCAGTTGATGACCTGCTTGCCGCTAGAATTAGACGACTCAGAATGTCGACCATCACGCGGGATGACTTTCTGTCAACGTGCTCTCTCACGCCTCGAGAGCAAGCGATGCTTATGAAATATCGCGACTTGAACACACGAGCTACGGAGTGCAAGCGGCAGGGTGATTTGGTACGAGCCAATGAGCTTTACTGCGAATCCTTCAAAATTGAGCCCAAATACTCGAGTGAAGTTATTTGGGGATGGGTTAAAGTTCTTCTTTTGGCTAAAGATTGGGAGGGAGCCAAAAAGGTTCTTGAATATCATGAAATGATGATGGTTGCTTGGATGCGCCTGATGCGCGATGAGGGGAACGAGCAGTATTTCCGAGAAATACGAATGTGGGGAAGAGAGCCCCAGTTTGAGTTTGCGTTCAATCCTGGGAAAGCCATCAGAGAGAACTGCGGATGCGACTTAGCAAGCCGTGCGCAGACTGAAGGGAAAATAGCTTCTTATGGAGGAAGCGGCTTCTGGCAGTGTTCTTATAGCTTGTCGGAAGCGGAATTCCGAGATTTTCTAACAGTGTTCCCCCAGCCTATTGTTGTATAGGAGGTTTGTGCAAAACGATATAGATGGCTCTAGTTAAGATTTGTTGCTTTAGTTAGATATAGCAATGCCTAATGATTCAAGTACAAGAAAACTACCCGAGGAAAGGGGCAGAAAATGATCATCGTTACGGCTGAAGACTTGCGGGATATGTATGGCGCGATTGGCCAGGATGCCGCAGGTGCTCACCTATGCTCATGCGCATGCAACTGCTCGTGCCATTGCCGCTGCGGTCGTCTCTACCCAGAAGAGCCTGAAGATCAAAACTGGATTGAGTAATTGCTAATTGCAAATGGAAGGTTTTTCTGCGCATGGAGAAGATCTCAAGGTTTACCCACACGTTCGACCTGGGCGGGCATGTTGCGCTGTGGCACTCCCTGAGAATGCAGCCCGTGTTTCTTAACAAAGCAGTTTATGAGCAGTTTCAGCAAGGAGAATACTCGGATGCTCTGAGGGACGAGCTAGTGCGCAAAAAAATACTCACCGCGAAAGAGGGCGAGGACGAAGAGGTCTTGGCACGAATCAGGGGGAATGCGCCCGAACCTGATGTTAGGCTTGGGTATTTTATTCTGAGCGAAAATTGCAATCTTGCCTGCAAGTATTGTTTTGTTGGTAGTGATGCTTGCGGAAGCGGCAACTCTTATACGAAAAACATGACGAAAGATGTTGCTGAAAAGGCCATCGACGTTTTTGCGCGGCAGCTTGAACTTTCCTCCACTAACTATGAAGAAGAGCAATCAGACATTATCTTCTTTGGTGGTGAACCACTGCTTCAGTTTGATGTTCTCGTTCACGTTGTAGAGCGGGTTACGGAGCTTGTGAGGAAGAGACCGGTTCTCGCTCATACGCAGTTTGCCGTTATTACCAACGGGACGCTTCTTGACGAGCGGCGAATTTTGAAGCTTCATGATTTAGGTGTTGCTGTTAGCATTTCCATCGACGGCTTTACCGAAGAAGCTAATGAAATGAGGGTTGATAAGGCAGGACGACCAGCCTATGCCCGTGTCATCGAAGTTTTAGAGATGTACGCCAAGCTGGATGTTCCTGCGCCTTCGCTTTCGGTTACGCTTTCTGAAAAGACGATCGACGACTTGCCTCATATGATCGAGCTGGTGCGGAAATATCGGGTGAGGGGCTTCGGCTACAACGTTTTACTTTCCAAAGGCGATGAAGAAAAGTCCGATTCTTATTATCGGAAAGCTTCGCAGTTCATAATCGATTCGTTCGTGGCTTTGCGAGGTGATGGGGTTTATGAAGACAGAATCATGCGTAAGCTCAATGCTTTCGCATCGGCCCGGATTCACTTTTCAGATTGTGGGGCGACCTCTGGAGGCCAGATTCTTTTTGCGCCAGATGGAAGAATTGGCATTTGCCAGGGATTGATGGCAGAAGGTGAGAACTACGTGGCCGATATCTGGGATGAAGCTTTTGATGCCAACAGGCATCCCTTCTGGAGAAAGTGGGCATCGCTGGTGCCGCTCAACGAAGAGAGCTGTCTGGATTGCGTAGCGCTCGGAATATGCGGAGGAGGCTGTCCGGTGAACGCAAGGGCCGCTAATCCTGGCAAGGGGCTTCATTGCATAGATCGTCGATCTTGCATTCACGCTAAGAAAACGCTGGAGTTTCTCATTAACGACCTCTACGAGATCGCTATTCGAAAAGAATCTGTCAGATAGTTGGCTTTTATGGCAGTGCCGATGCTCACCTTTCAAGATTCACAATACCCCTGCACTTGGGGTAGTTGCTGCAGCCGTAGAAGGGCTTGCCGGCGCGCGCTCCTTTCCGGGCGGTGCGTTTCACCATGGGAGCGCCGCACTTCGGGCAGAGGATGGAGACTTCGTTGGCGGCTGATTGTTCGGAGACGCTTGTGGCCAAGGGTTCCGAATCGGAGTTGTTCGAGGCTGAGGGTTCTGGGCGCGAGGGCTTCTGCTCGGTCTTCGGCTTTTCCCGATATTTAGCGAGGTAATCAATCTCCCTTGGCTTGTGCTGGGCCAGGAACCATTCAGCGCAATCTTGGGTAACGGAGCGGAACGTCTTGTCGCGGCCCGGTCCTTTCTCGTTGTTGATTCGCTTGATCGTTTCGATGAGCTGGTCGGCACGAATGACCTGGGCCTTGACGTCGCGTTTGGCGTACCGATCGTTGAGGATGGTTTTGGGGTTGGCGAGCACGACCAAGCTACGATAAGCATCGTCGGTGGAGCTACCGGCGACAAGATTCGCCACGGTGCTCCGGCCGGCTTTGCGCAGGGCCTTGATGAGCTCAAGGTGCCGGTGGTTCTGGGTGACGGGAGAGTAGATACCCTCCTTCTTTCCGCCTTCGAAGGTGCGGATGAAGTCTCCTCGGCTGTTGATCTCGATATTGCCGACGAGGTTCTTGCACTCGATGACGAAATTGCGCTGTGGCGTTATGACGAGGAAGTCGATCTGAGCGGTGAGGCCTTCGTGCTCCAGGAAAAGATCCTGCAAGATGAACATATCCATGTGGGAATTCTTGAGTTCGTACAGGATGTGCCGTTCACCGTCGATGCCGGCGCGCACGAGGCGCAGGTCTTTCTCCAGTCGCGCCTCGGCCCGAGGACCGAGCGTTCCTTTGGCGTCTTCCATTTGGCGTAGCTGCTCTTCGGCTGCGCTTCCTTCTTTGAGAACGACGGGTTTCGGGCTTCCGAAGAGTGCCATAGGGGTGTCCTTTGCGTGCTGATCGTTGGAGTGCAGGAATGCGTCTAATTATAAGTCGTCGTTTTCTTGCTAGAGTAATAAACGCGCGAGAAGAAGAATGATTGTCGTTCGTGGAGCAAAACGAGAGTCCCGGAAGGAGCGATCTCTCACTAGCCAGGGGCTTTGGACGACCAGTAAAAGATAGCCCAGTTGGGCGCACATCCGACCTCGCAATGCGCATGATGGCTGTCGAAACCAGGAATTCCAATAGTTGAGGGCTAACGTCTACTTGCAATTTAACGAGAAATCGGTCGCAAGATCTTTGCAATCGGCCTTCTGATAAGATGGTGACAGCTGAATTCGGCTACTGCTGCTCACTGCCTAGGGTTTTTTCGACCCAAAGTTGCAACGCTTCTACCGCGATAGAAAGCTCTTCGAGCTGAGTTTGTATAGCCTCGAAATCCTCCCGTTCGGTTTCGTCGATTATCCCATCGGCGGCTATGGAAATGAGTCTATCCTTCATGGCGCTGACGTTATTTAACGTGGCGATCATTCCAAGGACGATGCTAGGCAGCTCGCCGACTCTAACTTCGGGCACATAACGCTGACCAATGCTGCATTGCCCGGAGCAGTACTGATTGCACAGAGAGGGATCGTTGTACCTTTCCGCAAGTAGGAGGATGTCTTCGGGCGTTGCTGCGATCCGTCTGTTTTCTATGCCCTCGAGTCTATCGTAAGACATGCCACCCATGCTTTTGATAGCCTGCTCACGAGACAAGCCCAATTCCTCGCGTTTTATTTGAAAGGGCAGTTTGTCAGGGTTGCTCGACGGTCTTCCCATAATGCTCTCCCATTTACGTAGAAATCACCGGGAACGAACCTGTTTTTCCGCAGCTTCGACCCCTAATCACTCAGAACTTTCGAGAGGAAAATATACAACATCAAGAAAGTCGAACGTCAGCGAATGCAAGAAGGATGGCCAATGGACACAAAAGAAAGAATAGTTTCATTGCGCCTGATCGCTAAAGCCAAGAGACATCCGACTTTCGCAAGGACAATTGGCGTGATGTATTTGAATGGTTATTTGAGTAAAGGAGGAAAAGAGAATGAAAGCGAAGGAAACTCTGCTGTCGGAAGATCGTGTGAAAGAGATCCTGGGCATCGATGATTTTCGTCACATGACTAAGAGTGGAGCAATAGAGTTCGTCTCTATGATGTCGCAAATGGAGCCTGAGGTTGCCCTCAAAGCCCTGGAACAGTTTCCCAATTTGGCAAGAACGGCCGCCTCGTGGGCCAGTGATTACAAGGAGACGATGGTCAAGGCACTCGATGTTAATGCAGACGAGTCCAAACATGTTCTCGTATCGCTTCAGGCCACTCTCGACCAGCTGAATTCCAGACTAGGAAGGGATGATCTCTCAACAGAGGATCTCAAGGTGATTGTGGATGGCATCAGCGGGATACAGGAAATGGTTCTCAGGCTTCATGAGGGCAATCAGAAGCATGGCATCAATGTTTTGCAGATGGGTGTAAGTGCTCTCGTGGTGCTTGGGGCAATCGTCCTTGTCGGACTTGGCGCTAGCGGGCGAATCAAAGTTCCGACAATAAAGAAATAGCTTAAAGCATCGTTGATGATCAATTTGCCTAGGAGGTTTGAAATGGTTATTTACACTACGAACGAATGGAAGGGTTACGGCAAGCAGAACTACTATTGGAACGAGTATCGTCTTGAAGGTGATATTGTCGAAAAGTACAAGTGCCATCGGCAGAAGTTTTTCGATGGGAATGAAAATACCTGGAACGAGGAGGAGGAACTCATCGAGTCTTGGAGCGTGGACGACCCCGATTTCCCAGAATGGCTCAATGCTTATCTGTAGGAAACAGAATCTACTTTTTGTGTCCGAAAATTTGAAGACGACGCCCCCTCCCTGTTGGGAAGGGGGCGTCTTGTGCCGTATCGACTAATGCTATATACTCGGAAGAATATGTTTATGATCTCAATTCGTACTGTGAACAGGCCGCGGTGCACGCCTGACTCCACGCCACAAACAGCTTTCTACAAAGCGGTGCATAGGCGAAGTGTTGTGAACAGCCATTAAGCAGCCTCAACAGATTAGGGGCAAAAGAAACTAACAGCTATCTGGTAAAACTCGAAAACGATATCCGTAGTCCAGAAACGGCATCCCTAGGTTTCCGGGGGTGTCGTTTCGTATCGCGCAAAGACTTGATGGAAACGAAGCTGATGTTGGGTGTTTCTAGCGTCGTAGGGGAAGATCGCCGATGAAGCTGCTGCTTGATACCAACATCTTGCTGGATTGCATGATGAGCCAGCAACCTTTCGCTGCCGATGCCCGCAAGCTACTCATCTTGGGAGCGCTCGGCGAGGTCGATCTGTGGATGAGCCCGTCGCAGTTCACCGACGCGTTCTACTTGCTGACGGAGGGAGGCAAGCCGCGCCTTGCGGAGTCAGTGAAGCTTCGCTTGCTGAAAGTGAAGCGGCTGGCGCGCATCTGCACGCTGGGGGAGCACGATATCGAGAGC
>CABSMC010000007.1 GCA_902478715.1 uncultured Adlercreutzia sp. | reverse complement strand
TACTTCCGCGTCACGGGCCGCATCAAGGACATGATCATCCGCGGCGGCGAGAACATCTACCCACTTGAGGTGGAGAACTTCCTGCTCACTATGCCCGGCGTGCTGGACGCCCAGGTGGTGGGCATCCCCGATGCGCGTCTCGGCGAGATCGTCGGCGCCTTCATCCGCACGCGACCGGGCTTTGAGGACATGACCGAGGATGATGTGCGCGAGTACGCCATTCCGCGCATCGCCCGCTACAAGGTGCCTAAGCGCGTCTTCTTCGTGGACGACTTCCCCATGACCCCCTCCATGAAGGTGCAGAAGTTCAAGCTCCGCGAGATGGCCGAGGAACTGGTGAAATCCGGGCAGTAGGGGAATAGCGCCCCTGCTAGCGGTTCGTCTCCGCAAAGGGCTTCTTCTTGAGAAAGAGAACCATGATAAAGGCGACCGCGAGTAGGGGGACGAGCCACGCGAACACCGGGGCCAGGGCGTCGTTGTAGGCGTGCTGCACCCCGGCGCGCACTCCCTCTTCCAGCGTGCTTACCAGAGCCGGGGTGAGGGAGTTCGCGTCCACAGCGCCCAGGGAACCGCCCACGTACTCGCTCATGCGCGCTGCCAGATTTGCCGAGAACAGCGATCCTATCAGGCTGCTGCCCACGGTGCCTCCTATCTCGCGAAAGAAGTTGTTTGCCGCTGTGGCAGTTCCCACGATTGATACGGGAAACTCGTTCTGCACGATGAGGACGAGTATCTGCTGGCCCAGCCCGATGCCGAAGCCCAGAAGAAACAGCATGGCGCCCATCTGCCAAAGCGACGTGTTCACCGTGATGGTCGAGAGCAGGCCCATGGCCACCGCCGCCACGGCGCAGGAGACGACGGGCAGCCACTTCACCGTGCGCACCTTGCTCGCCGCGAAGCCGGAGGCCACGGCGGTGATCATCATGCCTCCGACCAGCGGCAGCACCATATAGCCGGCGACGGTGGCATCCAGGCCGTCCACAATCTGGAAATAGGTGGGCAGATACGAGATGACCCCCGACATCGCCACCATGATGGCGAGCCCTGCGGTTGTGGCGAGGGTGAAGTTCCTGTTGCGGAACAAGGTCGGCGGAATGAGCGGATCCGCGGCGCGCCGCTCGGCAACGACGAAGAGCAGCGCGAAGACAGCGAAGCCGCAGAAAAGGCCGATGATCGGAAGAGAATTCCACGGATAGGTCGATCCTCCCAGGGACAGCCCGAGAATGAGGCAGATGGAGGCGGCCGCCATGCAGAAGGCGCCCTCGATGTCGAAGCGCCGCAGCCTCTCGCTTCCGTGGTCGCGGTGCGGCAGGGCGACGGCGGCCGTAACGAGGGCCGCCAGGCCGAGCGGCAGGTTTATCCAGAAGCACCATCGCCAGTTCAGGTGCTCGGTGAGCAGACCGCCCAAAAGCGGGCCGGCCACCATGCTCACGCCGAAGGAGGCGCCGATGATGCCCAGGTACTTTCCTCGCTCCTTGGGCGGGAAGATGTCGGCGACGATGGCCTGGGAGAGAATCATCTGGCCTCCGCCGCCGAGCCCCTGGATGGCCCGTCCTGCAATGAGCCATCCCATGGTGCCCCCGAGGGCGCACACGATCGAGCCCGCGACGAAAAGGGCCTGGGCAAGGCAGAACAGGTACTTTCTGCCGTAGAGGTCGCCCAGCTTGCCGTAAAGCGGCATTGCAACCGTAGATGCGAGGAAGTACGCTGTGGTGACCCAGAGCATATGGTTCACGGCGCCCAGCTCGCCGACGATGGTGGGGAGCGCCGTGGCGACGATGGTCTGGTCGAGCGAGCCGACGAACATCGAGATCATCAGCGCGGCGAACACGGCGATGAGGGCTTGGCGCGAGAGGGTGTGCGTCTGCATGGCGGCCGACCTCCGCTAGGCAAGGGCGTTCTTGGCGGCGAGGTAGCCGCTGACGGTGCAGAAGGCGCGGGCGAGGCCCGATTGCACCTGCATGGGATAGTTGGGCCCGTAGAAGCCGCCGGCGCAGTTGCCGGCCGCGTACAGGCCGGGGATGGGGGCGTAGTCCTCGTCGAGCACGGCCATGGCCTCATTGATCTGCGGGCCGCCCATCATGGCCAGCGCGCAGGGAGGCGCCTCGACGGCCTTGAACGGCGGCGTGTCGATGGAGACGGCCAAGGTGAAATCGGAGTTGAAATCCTCGTCTTTGCCCGCGGCGACGAGCTCGTTGAAGCGCTCGACGGTGCTGGCGAGAACCGCCGGATCCATATCGATAGACGCGGCTAGCTCGTCCAAGGTGTCGAAGGTGGGGGAGTCGTCCGCTGCCATGTTGGCCATCGGTCCCTGCTCCGCTAAGCCGCTTTCCGCCGGGGCTCCTTCAGCGCCCTCGGCGCCATCGGGCGCGCTCTGCCCGGCCGACATGGCCATCACCAGTGCCATGCCCGAGGGCTTGGCGTCGCTGATCTGCCACATGCGGTGCCCGGGCTGGCGCATGAGGATCTGCGCTGCCACCTCCATGGACGTTCCCTCGTCCATGAAGCGCTCGCCCGTGGCGTTCACGAACAGCGAGCCGGCCATGGGCATGGCCCCTTGGATGAAGTGGATCATCGGGCAATGGGGCCCCTCGGCGATGCGCGCCCCGGCCCAGGCCGCCATCTTCAGGCCGTCTCCGGTATTGCCCGTGTCGGCGATGGGGCTCATCTGGGCGAGCACGTCCTGGTCGACCCAGGGGATGTAGGCCTCGATCATCTCCGCGTCGCCGTTGTAGCCGCCGGTTGCGAGCACGACGCCCTTCTCGGCTTCGTAGCGCACGTAGCCGTCCGGGGTCTTGGCGATCACGGCCGCGATGCGGCCCGCATCGTCCTTCTCCAGCTGCACGGCCTCCGTCTCGTAGACATAGGTCGCGCCCTTGGACGTGCCGTAGGCGGTTAGCACGTCGTAGGCGCTGGCCCCAGGAGTGTTGTCATCGAAGCAGGCGGTGTTCTCCGAGCCCATGTCGGCGGAGAACTTCAGCTCGTTGCCCGTCTGCTGGGTGACGTCCTCGAGCCAGTCGCCCACCTTGGCGGAGTTGCTGACGTAAGCGTGAACGAGCTTGGGGTTGGTGGCGCCCAGCGCCGCCTCGATGAGGCGCTTCTCGTAGTCCTGCTCGTCGACGGCGGCCACGCCGTTGCGGGACAGAAGCTCGGTGTTGATGAAGCCGTAGTAGGTGCCCGCGCCGGCAGGGGTCGGTGTCTTCTCCAGGCAGATCACCCGCGCGCTCTCCTCGGCGGCCGAGGCTGCGGCGGCCAATCCCGCCGAGGAGCCGCCGACTACGACTACGTCGTAGGTCTCGGTGGCGGTTATGTCGCTTTCGGGGATGGGATCGGGCGCGTTCAGGAACGAGAGGCCGGTGTCGGACAGGGCGGCTCCTCCTTCGGTGGGCGCCGCCTTGGTCGACGGCGCGCAGCCCGCAAGGCCCGCGCCGATGGCCGCGGCCCCCACGGCTCCCATGCCGAGAAACGCTCGGCGGCTCAATGTGCTTCCCATAACGCTTTCCTCCTTTAAATCGGTTCTGCTCGGGTGGAAGGCGACTTGGCACCCAACAGCACTTGCGTGGGGTTCCCTAGAGCCTTTCGACCCGTTGGGCCACATGGTAGGGAAAGGACGCGTGAATGCTCTGCTGGGGGATGGTGAAACCGCGCAAGGCTTGTAGCAGAAACTGGTGAATCTCGTTTTCACTAGGTCTGAGCAGCGGTTTTTCCGTCGATGCGGCTAGGATGGCAGTCGCATTCGAACGGCGGCGCGCCATGCCGCCGGGGAGGATTGGGGCCCCGCCGAGCTGCGCGATGGGGCCCCGCAAGCAAAGGAGGAAACTATGGAAACACGTTCGATGAGCCGCCGCTCGTTCTTGACGGTCGCCGGCACCGGCGCTTTGGCCGCGGGCGCGGCCGGCATGCTGGCCGGCTGCGCGCCGGCGCAGAGCACGGGAGGCTCCGCCGACGAGGCGCCCCTCGCCGAGACGGGGGAGTGGTACGGCGAGGCCCAGCCCTTGGAGAGCTTCGACATCGCGGAGACGCGCGATGTGGACATCCTCATCTGCGGCGCCGGCCATGCGGGCCTCACGGCCGCCCTGGCCGCCGCCGAGCAGGGCGCGACCACGCTCGTCATCGATAAGCAGCCGACCTTCAACACCATGCGCGAGTTCTGGGGCTGCATCGGCGCCAAGTGCCAGAAGGACGTCGGCGCCGAGATCGACCCGAACGAGGTGGCCAACGAGCTGATGCGCTACGCCTGCTACCGCGCCGATCAGCGCGTCATCAACCTGTGGGCCCGGGAGTCCGGCGAGTGCGTCGACTGGATCATGGGGCATCTTGAGCCCGAGGGCTTTTCCATCGTCTGCGAGACCGACATCGGCACGGGCCATCACGGCATCTACCCCATCTGGCCGGTGCAGTGCAACGTGCAGGTCCCCGGCGATGTGGAGCCGGGCCCCGAGTCGTTCCATGTGGTTCCCGAGACCGTCGAGCGCCTGGCGAGCGGCATGGGCGCGGAGTTCCTGTACGAGACGACCCTCGTGCAGTGCGTCGTCGAGGACGGGAAAGTGACGGGCGCCATCGTCAAGAACGGCGACGGGTATCTGCGCGTCAACGCGGCGAAGGGCGTGCTCATCTCCACCGGCGGCTACGAGGGCGACATGGGCCTCATCAAGCAGCTGCAGCCCGAGACCTACGCCCTGCAGGCCCAGGCCGGCGGCCTTCCGTCCAACGTGGGCGAGGGCATCAAGGCGGGCATTTGGGCCGGCGGCCGCAAGGATGCCTCCACCTCGTTCATGTTCTTCGACCGAGGCGCCGTCATGCCCGATGCCGAGATCGGCGCCGACAATCCCCAGGGCGAGATGTTCTGGATGGGCAGCCAGCCGTGGCTGAAGGTCAACTTGAAGGGGGAGCGCTTCTGCAACGAGGACGCGCCCTACGACTTCCCCATGCACTCCACGGCCGAGATGAAGGGCCGCACCTGGGTCTCCCTTTACGACAGCAACTGGCAGGACCACGTGCGCGCCTTCCACACCCAGGGCTGCAGCCGCATCGATCACTCTCCCACGCAGGGCCACACGCAGATCTTCGAGTTCCCCATGATCGAGGGCATGAACCAGCAGCTCATCGAGAAGGGCTACATCGTCCAGGCCGACACCATCGAGGAGCTGGCCGCGGGCCTGAACCTTCCTACCGACGCCCTTGTCGCCACGGTCTCCCGCTACAACGAGCTGTGCGCCGCCGGTGCCGACGAGGACTTCGGCAAGGAGGCCGAGCACATGCTGGCCCTGGACACCCCGCCGTTTTTCGGCGTCCGCCAGGGCGGCATGTCCTACTGCACGCTGGACGGCCTGCGCATCAACGCCGACTGCGCCGTCATCGACGAGAACGACGACGCCATCGAGGGCCTGTGGGCCGCGGGCAACGTCTCCGGCTGCTTCTTCAGCGGGAACTATCCCGAGCTCATCTTCGGCTGCGCCTGCGGGCGCTCGATGACCCAGGGACGCCACGCCGTGCTGAACATGCTGGGCCTGAAGTAGAAACCTGGGGCCGCTGAAAAGGCCCCTTCGAGAAGCTTATCCGAAGGCCACGCCGGCAGATACCCCTCCCCCTCAGTCCGGCGATGTGCTATTTTAAGGCTGCCCCGCATCCGCTGCGGGGCAGCGTTTTGCGGTTTGGGTCGCCTTTGGGGCGGGGCAGGAATGTGCCGAGCGCGTCCGGGATCGCGAAGCGGCGGAGCAGGAAGCGGGGGAGGCGAGGAGGAATCTTGAGCCAGCGTTCAAACATTGCGGCGGAGGAGCTGCTGATTGGGGCTTCCATGGGGCTCGTTGTCTCGTGGATGCTGTTGACCTTCGGGGTCACCTCGCTGTTCGACAACCCTCCGGCGGATACGTCGGACAACAGTCCCCTCATACCCTATCTCAGCGCGTTCTTCCTTCTGAGCTTCGTCGCCTTCCGCGCCCGTCGCGTGGCGGCAGTGCTCGGGCGCTCGATGCCGCTTCAGATCGCCTGTACGCTGACCGCGGGGCTCGGCGGCCTCGTCATGGCCATGGACACCCTGGCAACAGTGGGGGTTGGCATCGTCCTGGCGGCCTTGGGCTCCACGGTACTAGTGTGCGCCTGGTCGGTCTGCTACGGGCGCCTCTCTGCCCAGCAGGTAGAGCACGTCGTCCTGTTCGGCGTGCTCGCGGCCGCTCTCGGTCTCATGGGGCTTTTGTGGGTGCCCGAGCACCTTCGTTTCGCGCTGGCCCAGGCTATTCCGCTGATCGCCGCGCTTTTGGCGTGCGCAGCGAACCGATCCGAGAGGCCCGGGGCGTCCCACGAGGGGCGCCGTCCCGAGTTCGCCGGGGCGCGGCCGCCGTGGACGTGGAAGATGCGCGGCGCCATGGTGGGCGGCCTCGGCGGCGCGGCTTTCCTGTGCTACCTGCTGCTGCCGGTTGTCACGGAGGGGAGAAGCGGGGGCGCCTACCTCCTCAGCGCCTCCGCCATCGGGTTCGGATGCCTGCTCGCCCTGGCCGCCGCTGCCCTTCTGTTCCGATTCGCGTTCGCCATCAATCCCGCGACGGTGTTCGCCGTCGTCGCCCCCTTGGTGGGTCTCGCCGTGCTTCTGGCGGCCAATCCGGCCTTCTTGACAGCCTCTGCCGCCCTCGTCGTGGCGCTCATGATCATGCTGCCCCAGCTTCTGTGGAGCTGCCTTTCCAAGACGGCGTTCATGGATCCCGACGACCCCGTGCACTACTTTCTCGGCGGCAATGCCATCTATCTGGGCGGCTCGGTGCTCGGCACCTGGCTCTACCTCGCGTTCTCCCATCAGATTCACGATGATCCGGCCGTGTTCCAGATGATGCTGCACTTCGTCGCCTTCGCGGCCCTGGGCCTCGGCTCGTTCATGATTCTGGGCGAGCCCACCGGGCGCCACTTCGAGGACCTGTCCCCGTATCTGGTCTCCGCTTCGGGGAATCCTCAGCTGAGTCAGGACGAGCTCGACCGGGCGGCCGTGGTGAGCATCGGGGAGCGCTTCGGCCTGTCCGACCGCGAGCGGGAGATTATGGCCTACGTCGCCCGGGGTCGCTCCACCCCCTACATCCGCGACAAGCTCTTCGTTTCCGCCAACACGGTGAACTCCCATATTCGCCGCATCTACAAGAAGACCGGCACCCATTCCCGGCAAGAGGTCATCGATCTTTTCGAGCGGGAGCGCGCGGGCCTCTAAGAACGACTTCGGTTGTCCTTTGTTCCTGGGATCGCCTAAGATCGGGGCATGAGGGCTGACCAAGGTCAGCCCCTACAGAGGGCGACGTGTGTTACGAGAACCTTCCCATGGGGTTCATGCGCTGGTGCTCGATGTAGAACACTCTCACTTCGTCGGCGTCGTGGTCGATCACGTAATAGATGGTGAAGGGAGTGTCGGGAATGGCGATCCACCGGCACGGAACCGAGAGGCGCGCCGCATCGTAGACGGGGTCGTACTCGCGGCCCATTTCCGGGAAGAGCGCGAGCATGTCCCTTTGGCGATCGATGGCGAGCGCTACCCGCTCGCTGTAAACGTTCTCCAGGATGAACGTGCGCACCGAGTCCGTGAAGAGAACGCGCATGCCTTCGGAGGCCATCACTACCAGCCCCTCAGCGCCCGCAGCTCGTCCATGACGTCCTGGGCGTCGTGGAGTTTGCCCTCCTGCATTTCCTGAATGCCCTTGAGCATGCCGCGGTAGGTGCGCATCTCCTGCTCGTAGATCTCGTTGCGGAAGGCCATGGCGGCGTCGAAGGCGGCCGAGTCCATCACCACGACGCAGGCCGATCCGTTGCGTGTGAGGTACAAGGGCTCGCCCGACTGGCTGAGATCCTCGATGAGGGCGTTCTGATTCCGATTGAATTCGGACAGCGGTTTTATCTGCGGCATAGCAACCTCCTTAAGATTAACTGTAAATATACAGCGAATCTTAAGGAATGGCAATGCTTCATCTTGCGTGTCACGAACTTGTCGCGAAAGATTATCGCATTATCCCGTAGGGGGCGACCTCGGTCGCCCCTCCTCAAGCGACGTTGACTTACGAGGGGAGGGCTGACCAAGGTCAGCCCCTACGGGGCAGTTGGGATTTGAGGGGTTGAGCGAGGTCAGCCCCTGCGGAATGGGTCGCGCTCTAGAAATCCGAGCGCTGCATGTTGAGGTAGTTCAGAAGCTCGCTGCGCTTGTGGATCTGCATCTTGTCGTAGATGTGGCGGATGTGGGTGTTCACGGTGTAGGGTGAGATAACGAGTTTGTCTGCCATGGAGTTGGTGGTATGGCCTCGCGCGATGAGCAGCAGGATCTCCGCCTCGCGGGCCGACAGGCCGAACTCGGTTGCGGCTTCGGTGCAGATCTCTTCGATCTCGTTGCGCGTCGGCGGGGCGGCGGTGAGGGCCACGATGCTGAACTCCATGCGCACGAGCGGAACGAGCACGATGGCGAGCAGGCACATGAAGGCCAGGCTGGTGGGCGGCGTGAGGGCCTGAGCCACAGGGGCCGCCATGCTCTCGTACCAGAGGGCCAGCGAATTGCCCGCGGCGAGCCCCAAGCGCACGAAGCCGCCGGCCATGGCGAAGGTGAGCGCGGGGGTCGCGTAGCCTTTGGTGGTGAGAATGCCGAAGTACATGATGAGCAGCACTTCGAAGAGCGATTGCACGCCGATGCCGACGATGAAGGCGGGGAAGTAAGCGAGCGCCGAGGAGAGGAACAGCGAGAAGCCCACCATGATGGCGATGAGCAGGGCCGGGTAGATTTTGAAGATGTTGAGCCGGTCGCGGGACAGCGTGTAGATTCCGGCGATGACGAGAATGAACAGCGCCCCGCCCAGGATGCCGAAGGTGAAGGAGTCCTCGCCGGTGGGCAGCATCTCCCAGGGAATGATGCAGCACAGGAAGTAGCAGGCGGCGCAGGCGAGCAGGGTGACGAAGCCCACGCCGAGCATGTTCTTGAAGCCGCTGTTCGTGGCGCTGCGCGGCAAAAGCACGGGGAAGGTGCGCTGGCCGTCCTTGCGGGCGAGGGCCAAAAGCGCTCCGGATGCCAGGGGGAGCAGGGCCGTCGCCGGCGCCGTTATCGTCGGCGGCAGAAGCGAGGCGATAAGTACGCACAGAAAGAGCGTGATGCCGAAGATGGTGCCGATGTGGTTGATGGTGAAGTTCGCCTTCACGCAGGCATAGCGCTCGCCCCAGAGTATCCAGAGCGCGGCCTCGGAGGCACTGAGGGCGATGATCACGACGAGATAAAGGCCCGCAGGTGCAAGATGGAAGGGGAAGAAACCCAGGGCCACGGTGCTTGCCGCGGCGACGATCATAGCGGCCGGAAGGACGGCGGGGTAGTCGCTTAGGTGGCGCTTGCGACCGAGGAGTCCCGCCAAGACGAAGAGGAACGCCGCCGTCGCCAACAGGCTCGCCACCCAGCTGAGCGTCACGCTCTCGTCGAGCAGCTGGGTGTGGAAGAAGAAGCTCGGTACGAACCAGAGCACGTAGTGCCATGCAAGCAGCAAGGCGAATCCCACATATTTCAGCAGTGGTCGATCGAAAATGGCGGAAGGGTCTTCTTCCTCTCGGACGTCGGGCGAATCGAACTCGGCGCGGTTTGCTTCCATCGGTGCTCTCCCCTTTGCCATCCTGCGGACTGCGGCATCGCTTTGGCGCTTCGGTTGACATGGCGTCGACCGGGATTCCACGGTACCAAACTCAAGCTGCCAGTGTAAAGGTCATCTGGGAAAAAGGGATCGCAAGTTTTTAAGTACTCCGCTTTTCGCAGGGGTTTTGCGATACCTTGCCCCACTTTTCGCTGAAATGCGTCTCCTCGCAAGAAAATGCGTAATCTTCCTTTCCTCTTCCTCAGGCGATGGCGGGTCGCTCCCCGGAAGGCAGAATTCTCACCAGATCGGTCGGCAATGCGGTACCGGCCGAGCAGATCCTTTAAGGCTCGGCGCGGTGCCGGGATAAGAAGAAGAGAAAGGAAGCACCACCATGTCGTTGCTTGCAAAGAGCAAGGGGGAAGTGACGTACAAGGACTTGACGTCGCTTCACAAGTGGGCACTCGTCGTGCTCATCTCCATGGGCTCGTCCATCATCTACGCGCCCATGTACCTTAAGAATGTGTTCTACGATCCGCTGATGCAGGCGCTCGGCTGCACGAACGCCGATCTGGGGCTTATGGTGTCGGCCTACGGCATCGCGGCCATGATCTGCTACCTGCCCTCCGGCATCGTGGCCGACAAGTTCCGCATGCGCACGCTGGCCACCGTGGGCTTCCTCGCCACGGCCGTGCTCGTGGGCATCTACGCCATGCTGCCGTCGGTGGAGATCTGCCTCGTGCTGTTCGTGGCCATGGGCATCACCTCCATCCTCGTGTGGTGGGGCACCCGCTTCAAGGTGATCCGCCTGTGCTGCGAGGAGGACGAGTACGCCTCCAAGATCGGCATCAGCTACTCCATCTACGGCGTGACCGGACTGGTCATCGGCCTTATCAACGCCGGCATCATCGCCGCCATCGCCAACGTCGCCCAGGGCGTGCAGGTCATGCTCATCTTCCTGGCCGTGGTCATCGCCGTGCTCGGCGTGGCCTCCATCTTCCTCATCCCCGACTTCAAGGGCGAGATCGACAAGAACGCCAAGCTGTTCAGCCTGAAGGAGGCCGTCGAGGCCATCAAGCACCCCGGCGTCATCTGGGCCTGCGTCGCCTACTTCTGCGTCTACGCCGTGTACCAGGGCGCTACCTACACCACGCCCTACCTCACCCAGTGCTTCAACGCCGACGGCAACCTCGTGAACGTCGTGGGCCTCATCCGCACCTACGGAATCGGCCTCATCGCCGGCCCTGTGGTCGGTTGGCTGGCCACGAAGCTGAAGAGCCCCTCCAAGGTCATCTTGGGCGCCTTCATTCTGTCCATCGCGGTGCTGCTCGGCTTCATCGTCTTCCCGCATGATCCGGGCGCGGCCATGGTCGCCGCCACCCTGGTTGTTGTGTTCGGGTTCACTACCTACGGTGCCTTCTCCATCGGAAGCTCTCCGCTCTCGGAGATCAAGATTCCCATGCGCATCTTCGGCACGGCCGCCGGCGTGCTGTCCGTGGTCGGCTTCATGCCCGACGTGTTCATCCACACCTGGTACGGCGGCCTCATTGACGCCCAGGGCATCGACGCCTACACGAGCATCTTCGGTTTCGAGATCATGTTCGGCGTCATCGGCTGCGTCTGCCTCGTGATGTTGCTGCGCACCATCAAGAAGCACTTCGGCGCCGAGTCCGTCGATAAGGCCGAGGAGGCCGAGGCGGCCGAGATCGCCGGCGGCGAGGCCACCATCTAGCGACGCGAGGCAATCGGAAAGACCGCAGGATTCGGGAAAGGACAAGGAGATCCTATCATGCCGAACAAGATTGACGTGCTCGCCCGCATCAGCCCGCAGATGGCCGCCGTTCTCGCGAAGGAGGACGAGCTGGCCGGGGACGCCAACGACACGAGTGCCGGCTTCGCCCAGATGCGCGAGAATTACGTGGCCGGCCGCGCCTGGTGGAACGAGGGAGCCCCTGAGATGGACCGCGTGGTCGACGATGCGGTGGAGGGCCCCTTCGGCTCTATTGCCGTGCGGCGCTACTACCCCTGCGAAATCGTCGAGGGTGTGACGGAGCCGGCCATCGTCTATGTCCACGGCGGCGGGTTCGTCCTCGGCAACTTGGACACCCACGACCGCGTCTGCCGCATCTTGGCGAAGCGCGCCGGCGTGCCGGTGGTGGCCGTGGACTACCGGCTGTCCCCGGAGGCGAAGTACCCCTCCGCCGTGCGCGAGGCGGCGGCGGTGGCTACGCACCTGCACGAGGCGGGAAAGGACTGGGGCGTCGACGGCGACCGCCTGGCCTTTGCCGGCGACTCCGGCGGCGCGCACCTGGGCCTGGCCGCCACGCTGTACCTGCGCGAGGAAATGGGCGGCGCCGACTTCGTGAAGTGCCTGCTTCTGTTCTACGGGTGGTTCGGTCTGACCGACTCTTCCTCCATGCGGCTTCTGGGCGGCCCGTGGGACGGCCTCACCGAGGAGGACTGGCAGTTCTACCTGAACCTGTACGCCGAGGATTCCGCGGCCCTTGCGGCGGAGCCCTACGCGAACCTGTTTTTGAACGATCTGACCCATGATGTGCCCGCCTGCTACATCGCCGCCGCCGAGTTCGACCCGCTGCGCGACGACTCGGTCACCCTGGCCGCCATCTGCGAGCAGTACGGCACCCCCTTTCGCTTCGAGCTGTTCGAGGGCGTCATCCACGCCTTCCTGCACTACACCAAGATGCTCGATGCGGCCAACGACGCGCTGGAGCACGGCGCCACCTTCTACCGCGAGACCTTGGGCCTCGCCTAGTTATCGGCAATCCGGGGGCGCCCGGTGCGCGCCCCCTTTGCAAAGCACCCTTTGAAAGGAGACAGAAGAATGGACTTCAAACTCACCGACGAGCAGGAACTCATCGTCGACAGCTACCGCGAGTACATGGAAAGCGAGAACTGGGAGACCTACTTCCACGAGTGCGACGAGAAGCACGAGTATCCCCTGCGCTGGGTGGCGGGCCTGTGCGAGCTGGGTTTCGACCAGATCATGCTGCCCGAGTCCCACGGCGGCCTGGGCCTGGAGCAACCCTGCGTGACGCTGATGGCCGTCTACGAGGTGCTCGGCCGCTACGGCGCGCCCACCTACGTGCTCTACCAGCTGCCTGGCTTCGAGACCATCATCCGCGAGGGCACGCCCGAGCAGATCGACGCTGTCATGAGCACGCTCGGCTCCGGCGAGCAGATCTGGAACTCCGCCTGCACCGAGCCGGGCGCGGGGTCGGACGTGGGGGCGCTGGCCACCACGTACAAGCGCGAGAACGGCAAGATCTACCTGAACGGCACCAAGACCTTTATCACCTCGTCCGCCGGTGTGAAGTACCTGGTCATCATGGCCAAGAACGCCGATGACGAGTCGATGTTCACCGAGTTCTTCGTCGATATGTCCAAGCCGGGTGTGAAGCTCTCCCCGCTGCCGAAGCTGGGCCTGCGCATGGACAGCTGCTGCGAGGTGTACCTGGACAACGTGGAGCTGGAGGAATCCGACATCTTCGGCCGCGAGGGCAACGGCTTCATGCGCGGCGTGTCCGACTTCAACTTCGAGCGCTGGCTTGTGGGCGCCTGCGACTACGGCACCGCCATCTGCGCCTTCGAGGATGCCATGAAGCACGCCAACACCCGCATCGCCTTCGGCAAGCCCATCAGCCGCTTCCAGCTGAACTCGCTGAAGATCACCGAGATGTGCATCAAGCTGACCAACATGCGCAACATGCTCTACGAGGCCGCCTGGATGGCCGACAACAACGGCGGCGACTTCGACCCGGCCATGGCCGCCATGTGCAAGTACTACTGCGCCAACGCCTCCTTCGAAGTGACCGACGACGCTATGCAGGTGATGGGCGGCATCGCCGTGGCCTCCGAGCACCGCATCAACCGCATCTGGCGCGATCTGCGCGTCGACCGCGTCTCCGGTGGCACCGACGAGATGATGATCCTCGCCACCTCTAAGGGTGCTTGCAAGGCTTACAAGGCCTAACTTCCTTGGGCGAACCAGCGAGGTATTGAGAGAAACACGATTTAAGGAGAGAAACAATGGCTATCCCTACCGAGAAACCCTCTTACGGTCCGCTTGATGGCGTGAAGGTGGTCTATGCCGCTGTTGAGCTGGCTTGTCCCAAGGCCGCCGACCTCATGGCCGACTGGGGCGCGGACGTCACCTGGCTCGAGAACACCGGCGCTGGCGACACCATTCGCGACACGGCCTATATCAAGCAGGCCGAGCGCCGCAACCAGCGTTCCGTGGCTCTGAACTACTTCTCTGAGGAGGGTCGCGAGATATTCCTCAACATGATCCGCGACGCTGACATCTTCATGGAGGCGTCGAAGGGAGGCACGTGGGCTCGCAAGGGGCTGACCGACGAGGTGCTGTGGGCCGTGAACCCGAAGCTCGTCATCGTGCACGTGTCCGGCTTCGGCCAGACGGGCGATCCCAAGATGGTCAAGCGCGCGGCCTACGATCTGACGGTTATGGCCTATGCCGGGATCATCATGCAGAACGGTACCGAGGAGCAGCCGATGCTGCCGGGGCCCTATGCCGGCGACTACTTCAACACGCTCATGATCGCAAGCTCGGCTCTGGCCGCCCTGTACAAGGCTGAGAAGTCGGGGAAGGGCGAGTCCATCGATTTGGCTATGTACGAGACGCTTTTGGCTATCGGCCAGTACTACCTGGTGGACTACTTGAACGAGGGCATCAAGTGGCCGCGTCCCGGTGCGCGCAACCAGAATCTCTGCGGCATTGGCGAGTTCGCCTGTAAGGACGGCTTCTTGGGCGTGTGCCTTTATGGCGTCGACCAGAACAAGTATTTCCTCGAGACCATCGGCCTGGGGCATCTGTGGGGCACGCCGGAGATTCCCGAGGACACGAGCGGGCTGTGGCTGTCGAATCCCCACGCCGAGGAGATCCAGCGCGCCTTCGAGGAGTATTGCCTGGCCCATTCCAAGTACGAGATCGAAGAGGACTTCGCCGCCCATCGCATTGCCGCTCAGGTCATCAACGACATGGAGGATTTGGTCGAGGAGGAGCACCTGCGCCTGCGCGACACCTGGGTCGATTGGGAGACGGCCGACGGGGAGACCTTCCATGGGCTTGGCGTCTTCCCGAAGTTTCAGAACAACCCCGGTCGCATTTGGCGCCCCATGCCCGCCCAGGGCGGCGACACGGTGGACGTGCTGACCAAGCTCGGCTACAGCGATGAGCAGATTGCCCGATTCGCGGCTGATGGCATTGTGAAGTGTGCTGAGTAGCCGTGCCGTCCGCGCGAGCGCATCGCGTCAACTATGCGCAGGGAAGGCCCGCTGGGGAAGGGCGGGCCTTCCTCCCACTGACAAGTTCGAGGGAAGGAACGAACGCCATGGCGACCGTCGTAGGCAATGAGAATCTCCGCGATTTGTGGAACGAGCTGTCCGCAAGCCGCGGCGATCATCTTTTTCTGACCTGCGAGAATCGGGCCGGCCACCGTCGCTCGTTCACCTACGGCGAGTTCGACTGCCTGGTGAACCGCATGGCCAACTTCCTTTTGGCCGTCGGTGTGAGGCAAGGCGACAACGTGGCCATCCAGCTGTACAACTCGCCGGAGTACGTGTCGGCCACCTTCGCCTTGGCGAAGATCGGCGCGGTGGCGGTGCCCATCAACATGCAGCTCGTCTTCGACGAGTGCGCCTTCCAATTCGACCGCTGCGGCATCCGCACGGTTATCTGCGAGCCGGACTGCCTCGGCTATTACTTCGCCGAGGCCGCGCCCCCGTGCCCGAACAACACCTGCGAGGAGCGCCGCATCTATCCCATGGAGCGGGTGCTCGTCGCCCACAGCGGCGGGGATGGACTCGTCGCCGGCGCCGTGGACTTCGATGCCGGCGCGAGCGCATGCGGCGATGCGCTGGACGATCCGTGTGCGTTGGACGGCCAGGACACGGCTATGATCATCTTTACCTCCGGCACCACCTCGTGCCCCAAGGGCGTGGAGATCACCCATGCGAACATGCTCTTCGCCGGCTACTACGGAGACTGGCAATGCGCCTTAGGGCCCGATGACCGGATGCTCACCACCATGCCCGCCTTCCACTCGAACTTCCAGCTGGCGGCGCTCATGCCCGTGCTCACGGCGGGCGCCAGCCTCGTCGTGCTGGAGAAGTACAGCGCGCGCAACTTTTGGCGCCAGGTGCGCGAGCATGGCGCCACGGCCATCCAAATGGTGGCGATGATGGCCCGCACGCTCATGATGCAGCCTGTTGATGCCGCCGAGCACGAGCACCGCGTCCGGTCGGTGCAGTACTACCTGCCCATCGGCGATGAGGAGAAGGAGGCCTTCGAGCGGCGCTTCTCCGTGCGCCTGCAGAACTGCTACGGCGCGACGGAGTCCATCTGCTGGGCGCTCACCGACCTGCCGTGCGGCCCGCGCCGCTGGCCGAGCGTGGGCCGCGCGGGGCTGGGCTACGAGGTGGAGATCCTAGACGAGGCGGGGCATCCCGCGGCTCCGGGCACGGTGGGGGAGATCGCCGTGAAGGGAATCCCGGGCATCAGCCTCATGAAGGGTTACTACGACGACCCCGAGGCCACGGCCCGCACCGTGAGCGAGGAGGGCTGGTACCTCAGCGGCGACAAGGGCTACCGCGACGAGGAGGGTTGGTTCTACTTCGTCGACCGCAAGTGCAACATGATCAAGCGCGGCGGCGAGAACGTGTCGGCGACCGAGGTGGAGGAGGTGCTCTCGGCGCACCCCGCCGTGGCCGAGTGTGCCGTCATCGGTGTGGACGACCCGGTGCGCGACCAGGCCGTGAAGGCCTTTGTCGTGCTGGCGCAGGGACAGGCGGCCAGCGTCGAGGAGATCACGCGCTTCGCCGCTTGCCGTTTAGCCGATTTCAAGGTGCCCACCATCATGGAGATCGTGGGCGAGCTGCCCCATACGAGCGTCGGAAAAGTGGAGAAGAAGCTGCTCTGCTCTCTTGATTAGATACGAAACCCTATTGACGAGGAGGATACAGCATGGCCATCTCAACGGAAATCGTCGGCAGGACGTTCGGCCCGTTCGTTCGGGACTACACTTTCAAGGACTTGGAGATCTGCGCGCTCGGCTGCGGCGCCGGCTGGGACGGAAAGACCGATCTGGAGTACGTGAACGAGCACGACGCCGAGAACCCGCGGCTTCAGGTGCTGCCCATCTTCGGCGTGCCGCTGACGGTGAACGAGGAGATGACGACCATGCTGGACTACGGCTTCGATTACAGCGGCTCGCTGCACTACGGAATCGACGCCTATTTCCATGCGCCCTTCAAGATGAACGATCATGTGGAGACCTATGTCACGCAAGAGGCCATCTGGGATCGCGGGGAGGGCCGCGGGTCGCTCTCCAAGCAGGTGGGGAAGTCCTATTCCGCCGACGGCGTGCACCTGTGCACCGTGGAGACCTACGACTGCTGCATTTACGACGGCGGCTTCGGCGGCGAGAGGCCCCCGAAGGACGTCGTCGAGTATCCCGACCGCGAGCCTGATCTCACCTACGAGGAGGTGTGCGGCTATCAGTGGCCCCTCATCTACCGGCTCATGGGCGACTGGCACCAGCAGCACATCGATTGGGCCTACACCGAGCAGACCGGGCTGGCGCGCCCCATCAACCATGGCGTCTGCACGGCCGGCATCGCCATGCGCCACCTCATCGCGCTGCTCATCCCCGGACAGCCCGAGCGCCTGCGTCGCTTCAAGTGCCGCTTCACTTCTCCGGTGCTGCCGGGCACGCGCCTTTGCACCCAGGTGTGGAAGATGGGCGAGGGCGAGGCTCGCTTCCGCGTGGTGGACGCGGACGATGGGGCGGCCCGGCCGTTTCTGAACTTCTGCCTCGCCGAGTGGGAATAGGGGGCGCGCCATGGCGAGCGATGTGAAGGCGATGACCCAGGTGGCGAGCCCGCCGGCAACCGCTGCGGCGAAGGAGATCAGCGGAGATATGGCCCGCAAGGTGCGCCAGACGGCGAAGAGGACCATGGACGATGTGGCCATGACGCCGTTTCTGCGCAAGATCACGTTCTTCTCGTCGGGCGGCTCCTTCCTCGACGGCTACGTGCTGTCGCTCATCGGTGTGGCGCTCACCCAGATCGTGCCGGCTTTCGGGCTGACCGATGTCTGGAGCGCGGCCATAGGCGCGTCGGTGCTCGTCGGCATCTTCGTGGGAACCATCACGGGGGGCTACCTCACCGACGCCATCGGCCGCAAGAAGATGTTCATCATCGATTTGGTGGCGATCGGGCTGTTCTCGCTTCTGAGCGTATTCGTTGCCGAGGCCTGGCAGCTCGTGGCCGCCCGGTTCCTCATCGGCGTGTTCGTCGGCGCCGACTATCCCATCGCCACCTCGCTCATCGCCGAGTTCACGCCCAAGGAGCATCGGTCGATCTCCATGGGAATGGTGTCGGCGGCATGGTATCTGGGCGCCACCGTGGCCGCCGTGGTGGGCTACGGGCTCTACGGCGTGGAAGACGGCTGGAAATGGATGCTCGGCAGCGCCGTGGCGCCCTGCGTGGTTCTCCTCGTAGGACGGCACGATATTCCCGAGTCCCCCTTGTGGCTGGCGAGCAAGGGGCGCCATGCCGAGGCGCGGGCCGTGATGGATCGCGTGTTCGGCCCCGATGTGGAGCTTGCGCCCGTAAAGCCGGCGGACAAGACGCCGCTGGCGACGCTTTTGCATGGCGAGTACCTCAAGCGCATGATCTTCCTCGGGGTGTTCATCCTGTGCCAGGTGGTGCCCATGTACGCCATCTACACCTTCGGTCCCGAGATTATGACCGCGTTCGGCCTCGGGGAGGGCCATGAGGCCATTCTGGGCGAGAGCGCTGTGAGCCTGTTCTTCCTGGTGGGAAGCATTCCGGCCATGTTCTGGCTGAATTCCATGGGGCGGCGCCCCTTGCTGCTCATGAGCTTCGCGCTCATGGCGGCGGGTCTGCTCGTGCTGGGGCTGTGGCCCACGGCGCCGGTGACGGTGATCATTCTCGCATTCGGGCTTTACGCGTTTTTCAGTGGCGGCCCGGGCATCCTGCAGTGGCTGTACCCCAACGAGCTCTTTCCCACCGAGGTGCGCGCGACGGCCGTCGGCATCGCCATCGGCTTCTCGCGCATCGGCACCATCGCGGCTACCTACGGGACGCCTCTCGCCTTAGATGCCTGGGGCGTGGGACCGGTGATGCTCGTGGCGGCGGGGCTCGTGCTGCTCGGGCTCGTTCTGTCGTACTTCTTGGCGCCCGAGACCCGGGGCAAGTCCCTCGCCGAGACGAGCGGCATCGACGATAGATAGAGCGTTGGTTCTCAGGGTTCCAGCTATCGGCAGAAGATCTTAAATTTCGAGAATGGAAGAGCCCCTCTGAGTGACGGGCTCTTCCTGCTTATGCGGGGCTTCGGCAGGAGGGGGGAAGACCCCCTTGGTGCATGGCGATCTTGCCGCACGGATTCGAGAGAGGGCTTGGGACGCGTAGTCTGGGAAGCAAGGAGCGCCAGCCTCTAAGCGGCAGAAGAGCCCGCCTCGGTGGCGGGCTCTTCATGTGCTGAATACCTATGGAGCAGTTCGCCTATCGGCCGGTCCAGTGGGGGGCGCGCTTCTCGACGAAGGCGGCTGGACCCTCGATGCCGTCGTCGGTCTTCTCCAGGAAGCGGTAGGCCGCATCGGAGAAGCGCATGGCGTCCTCCTCGGACATCTGGTCGGCGGCATGCACGATGAACTTCGTCCACTTCAGGGCCAGAGGCGCGTTCTTCAGGCACTCCTCGGCCAGCTCGATGGCGCGGTCGAGCACCTCTTCGGCGGGCACCACGTAGTTGATGAGGCCGAGCGCCTTAGCCTCGGGGGCCTTGATCTTCTTGCCGGTGAGCAGAAGCTCCATGCAGTCCTTGCGGTTGATGTCGCGGGCGAGGCGCACGATGCCGCCGGTGGAGGCGATGATGCCGAGTCCCACCTCGGTGCAGCCGAACTTCGCGTTCTCGGCGGCTACCACCATGTCGCAGGAAAGCGCGATCTCCATGCCGCCGCCGGCCGCCGAGCCGTTGCAGGCGCAGATGACCGGCTTGGAGCACAAGCGCGCAGTGAGGCCGCCGAAGCCGTGCTCGGTGACCGTCTGGCATTCGCCGCCCTCGGAGAGCTCGGAGAGATCCTCGCCGGCGCAGAACACCTTGCCAGTGCCGGTCACGACGATGGCGCGCACCGCCTTGTCGGTCTCGGCGTGGTTCATGATGTTCTCCATGGCCGCGGAGGTCACCCCGTTCAGGGCGTTGGCCACCTCGGGGCGGTTGATGCGGATGATGAGCAAGCCGTCATCGCGCAGCTCGGATACGACGGTGTCGGTGCCAAAGTAGTCAGCCATTGGTTCCTCCTAGATTCTTGAGAACTGATTGCCAGATGATGCGTCCCTCGCATCGAAATCTATGGTAGGCGGGGCGGCTTTCGAGGGCATCGCAAGGGGCGCGGTATATGGGGAATACCCAGCTTAAGGGGCATCACTACATTTTGAGTAACGATGCTTTCACGGGGTTTTGGCGATGACGGCCAAAGCGAGCCGCGGCACTATGGCACCAACGGAGCGCCATCGGCTGCAGCGAGGCGCTCCGCTTGAAACGAACCGATACGTGAGAGAAGTTCTTGAAGAGAAAGGTGCAGAAGTGAAGATCGCAGTGGCATTCAAGGTGGTTCCCGACGATCAGGACATCCAGGTGGCCTCCGATGGCACCCTGGACTTCTCCAAGGCGAAGGGGACGGTGTCGACCTACGACTTGAACGCGCTTGAGGCGGCGGCCCAGCTGGCTGCTGCCAACCCCGGCTCCACGGTGACCGCCGTGACGGTGGGGGCGGCCTCCATCGACGACTCCAAGCTGAAGAAGAACGTGCTCGCCCGCGGGGTCGACGATCTGGTCATGGTCGCCGACGACGCGCTGGCCGCTCTCGATACCGCCGGCACGGCCGAGGAGCTGGCCGCGATCGTGGGCGAGGGGGGCTTCGATCTCATCCTGTGCGGCGACGGCTCTGCCGATGAATACGCCCAGCAGGTCGATGTGCAGCTGGCCGCCCGTCTTGGAGTTCCTTCCGTGAACGCGGTGACGGCCATCAAGGCCGAGGGCGACTCGATGGTCGTCGAGCGCACGCTCGAGGACGTGGTGGAGGAAGTGGAGGTTCCGCTGCCGGCCGTCATCGCCGTGACGCCCGATGTCGCCACGCCGCGCATCCCCGGCATGAAGGACATTCTGGCGGCTGGCAAGAAGCCCATGGATGTGAAGGGCGCTCCCGTAGCTCCCGTGAGCGCCGTCGAGGTCGTCTCCTGTGCGGCTCCCGAGGCCGCCGAGCGCGCCTGCAATGTGGCTGACGCTTCCGCCGACGGCGCCATCGAGGCGTTTGCCGCGGCGCTCAAGGCGGCCCTGTAAGCGTCCCTCCCCACGTTTCGAATTCCACGACCCGATAAGGAGACATGAACATGAAAGCACTGGTTATTGCCGAGCATTCCGAGGCCGCCCGCGAGCTGGCAGCCGGCGCCCGCCCCCTCGCCGACGAGGTGGCGCTCGTTGTCTTCGGCGAGGCTCCGGAGAACGTCGCCGATGCCGCCTATATCGTCGAGGTGCCCGAGGGCGCCGTGGCCGACGATGCCTACCTCACCATTCAGTCCATCTACGACAAGGAGCAGCCCGCTGTGTTGCTGGCTGAGCCGACCCGCCATGTGAAGTCGGTGCTGGGACGTTTGGCCGCCGCTGCGGGGGCCGCCGCCATCACCGATGTGACGGCCTTCGAGGACGGGGGCGCCCTGAGCCTCTACTTCGGCGGCGTGGGCGAGCGCGTGCGCAAGGCCGCGGGAGACGTGGCCTTCTACACGGTGGTCCCTGGCACCTTCGCTGACGCCGAGCCTGCGGGCAGCGCCGTGGCCGAGACCGTGGCCTGGATCGCGCCGGCCCGTTCGCTGCGCCTGGTGTCCTCCCGCGAGCGCGAGAAGGGCGGCGCCGATCTGTTCAAGGCCGAGGCCGTCGTGGCCTGCGGCCGCGGGTTCGCCGAGGAGTCCGAGCTCGACTTGGCCCGCGCGCTGGCCGACAAGATCGACGGCGGTCTGGCCTGCTCCCGTCCCTTGACCGAGGGCGTCGACTGGATGCCCCAGAGCACCTACGTGGGCGTTTCCGGCCTCACGCTCACGCCGAAGGTGTATGTGGCCTGCGGTATTTCCGGCCAGATGCAGCACATGGTGGGCTGCAACCGCTCCGGAGCTGTGTTCGCCATCAACAAGGACAAGAACGCCCCCGTCTTCAAGCAGTGCGACTACGGTCTGGTGGGCGACATCAAAGACGTGCTGCCGGCCCTGACGGCGGCCCTGTAGGCCTTCTCGATTGAGGGCGGGAGGCGCCGGCGCGGCCATGGTCGCCGGCCTCCCGCCCTTGGGATCGAGCGTGAATCTGAAAGGAGAGAAGCGTGTCTGACGCAGATTTCGACATCATTGTCGTCGGCAGCGGGTGCGCGGGCGCGGTGGCGGCCTACGTGGCGGCCTCGGCAGGCAAGAGCGTGCTCGTGGTGGAGCGCGGCAACTACGCCGGCGCCAAGAACATGACCGGCGGGCGCATCTACAGCCACTCGCTGAAGGAGGTGTTCCCGGACTTCGAGTCCGAGGCGCCCCTGGAGCGCAAGATCACCCACGAGCGGATCGCCATGCTGAACAGCGACTCCGAGATGACCATCGACTTCACGAGCCCCGTGCTCGCCGAGGAGGGCAAGGACTCCTACTCGGTGCTGCGAGGCCCCTTCGACCAGTGGCTGGCCGAGAAGGCCGAGGACGCCGGAGCCGAGTACATCTGCGGCATCGCCGTGGAGGAGCTTTTGAAGGACGAGTCCGGCAAAGTCGTCGGCATCCGCGCCGGCGAGGACGAGATCACGTCCCAGGTCGTCATCGTGGCCGAGGGCACAAACACGCTTTTGTCCGAGCGCTGCCTCGGGAACGCGCGGCCCGCGCCCTGCCAGATGGCCGTCGGCATCAAGGAGGTGTTCGAGCTGCCCGCGGGCGTGATCGAGGACCGGTTCCTTCTGCCCGAGGGCGAGGGCGCCGCGATGCTGTTCGTCGGCGACTGCACCCACGGCAAGGTAGGCGGAGGCTTTTTGTACACCAACAGGGACTCCATCTCGCTGGGACTCGTGGCCACCATCTCCACGGCGGCCGGCGGCGGAAACGACACGCCGGTCTACCAGATGCTTGAGGACTTCAAGGGCCATCCGGCGGTGGCGCCCATCATCCGGGGAGCCAAGATGGTCGAGCACTCCGGGCACATGGTGCCCGAGGGCGGCTACGACATGGTGCCCCAGTACGTGTTCGACGGGGCGCTTCTGGCCGGCGAGGCAGCCGGCCTCTGCATGAACATGGGCTATCAGGTGCGCGGCATGGACTTCGCCGTGGCGAGCGGGCGCATGGCCGCCGAGGCGGCCGTCGAGGCCATCGACGCGGGAGATGCGAGCGCGGCGGGGCTTTCCGGATATGCGCGCCGCATGGAGGACTCCTTCGTCATCAAGGACCTTAAGACCTTCCGCAAGTGGCCCCACGTCATGGAGGAGTGGGACGCGATGTTCAACGACTACCCGACCATGGCGGCGGAGGTGTTCAACGCCATGTTCAGCGTGGACGGGCGCCCGCAGGAGCCCCTGCGCCGCCGCATCATGCCCATTATCAAGAAGCGCGGGCTTTTCAAGACCGCCAACGAGGTGAGGAAGGCGGTGAGCGCGCTGTGAGCCAGATCGCACCGATTACCGTGAACGTTGACGAGCTGATCGCCGTGAACAAGTACGAGGTGGACGAGGAGAGCGCCCACATCGAGCTTGTGGAGGATCCGGACATCGAGGAGTTCAAGAAGCTCGTGCGGGTATGCCCCGCGGCCCTCTACAAGATCGACGAGGACGGCGCGACGAGCTTCGACTACGCCGGCTGCCTGGAGTGCGGCACCTGCCGCATCGCTTGCGAGGGCACCATCGTGAGGAAGTGGGAGAACCCCCAGCCCACCATGGGCGTGGAGTACCGCTTCGGGTAGAGTTTGAAAAAGGCCCTGCGATTTGCGTCGCAGGGCCTTGCTCGTGAGGGGGATGGCTGTCGTTTGGTGCCTACAGGTCGGTGCCGGCGATCCAGTCGAGGGCGGGGTATTCCACGACGCCGTCGTGGCGCTCCAGCTCGCGGGCGATGGTGATGCGCTGGATGGTGGGGGAGCCCTCCTCCAGCCACAGCGCCCGGCAGTCGCGATAGAGGCGCTCGGTGGGGCCGTAAGGACTGTCCTCGAAGTAGCCGTCGCCGCCGAAGATCTCCAGCATTTCGTCGGAGACCTTCTTTACCGCCTCGATGGAGAACAGCTTGCACATGGCCGCCTTCTCGGCGATGTAGGGGTTGTGCGGGTCGCGGTCGTAGTCCTCGGCGAAATCGATGATCATGCAGCGCAGGGCGTGGGTGGCGCAGGCCATGTCGGCCAGCTTCATCTTGATGGCCTGGCGCGTGTTGATGGTCTTGCCGAAGGTCACGCGGTCGCGCGCCCGGGCCAGCGACATCTCCAGCATGCGCTGGCACATGCCGAGGTTCGAGTCGGCGATGTGCACGCGGGAGATGGCCAGCGAGTGCATGGCCACTTCCATGCCCTGGCCTTCCTTGCCGAGCAGGTACTTCGGCTCGAGCTTCACGTCGGTCATTTTGAAGCCGGCGTGCCCCGCGCCGCGGCAGCCCATCATATGCGGCATGTCCACGAGCTCGAAGCCCTCGGCGTCCATGGGCACGAAGAAGGCGGAGAGGCGCTCGTCGCCCTTCTTGTCCGGGTCGGTCACGGCGATGACGTAGGCGAACTGGGCCACGTCGGTGTGAGATATGAGCCACTTCTCGCCGTTCAGAATGTAATTGCCATCCGCGTCTTTCACGGCCGTGGTGTGCACGTCGGCGCCGGTGCCGCCGGTCTGCTCGGTGAGCGCGAAGCAGGTGAAGATGGTCTTGTCGGCGAACTTGTCCATGTAGGCGGCCTTCAGCTCGTCGCAGCCGTAGTCGTCCAGGATGCGCCAGTTCAGGTCGGCGGCGTAGTGCAGGTGCATGCGCATGCCGCCCGGGCCGCGCGAGAACTCCTCCTGCACCTGCAGGATCTCCTTCTCGGTGAAGCCCCATCCGCCGTATTCCTCGGGCAGCGCGTAGCGGTACAGGTTGTTCTCGCGGGCCAGGTCGATGAACTCCTGCGGGAACTTGTTGGTGACCTCCACCTCACGCTGCATCTCCTCGAAGGGGCCTTCCGCCAGCTCGCGGCAGGTCTTCAGGAAATCACGGAACTCCTCGTCGGTCAACTTGCCCATAAAGCCTCCTCGTGATCGTGTGCCCGTGCCATCGCGCGCGGGCGCGTATACCCTGATGAACAGTTTGACAGCCCGTCTTGAGGTTCGTCCAATAGAAACCGCCCGAAAATTTCCAATGGAAAATAGGCAAAAGCTATGGAAGGGGCCTACTTCTACAAATTGCGCCGCATCTGGGCTTCCTTGATCTCGTTTTCGAGGGAGCTGTGGATGATGTTGGCGAAGGGGCCGGCCTGACCGCCGATGGACTCGACGCCGCGGGCGTCGCAGCGGCGGATGTAGTAGTAGAGGAAGGCACAGGTGTAGAACTCGGCCAGAAAGTCGATGTTGTCCTTCGGCAGGTAGCGGTTGGACAAAATGATGTCGATGTCCCGCTTCATGGCCGCCAGATACAGCGCGTACAGGTAGTTGCGCAGCGAGTAGGGGCCGTTGTCCACGAGCGCCTGGCGGTAGAAGTTGCGGCGCCCCTCCAGCACCTCGGCGAAGCACTGGAAGAACTCGGCGTGGTCGAGCGAGCGCACGCCGGACTTCTGGGTAATATAGTAGGGGAATCGCGAGGTGGGATCCTCCGGGTCGTCGTCGTAGAGGAGCACCGACTCGGAGAAGTGCTGCTTTAGGCACTGGCCCATGTCGTAGCGGAAGATCCAGATGATGAGGCGGTCCTTGTTCTCGAAGTGGTAGTAGAAGGTCTTGCGGTTCTTCCCCGTGCGCTCGACGATATCGCTGATGGACACCTTGCGCAGGGGCATCTCGTCGCACAGCTCCACGAAGGCGTCGGAGATGAGCAACATGGTGGAAAGCGCGTTCATGGGTTCCTCCTTCAATTCTCTTCCGTTGCGCTCATTATAGGATCTTTCGAAGAAATATGGGACAGATAAAACGAAATGGGCAATGGAATTGCCGATGACTCGGTTAGTTGCGCCTATTTAACGGGGTCAAAACGGCTACTTATGCGGCAAATGCCTATGGATGATGAAGATTTGCCTATGAAGTACTACACAGATAGATAAATCTGTCCATCGTAAAGCAAAACAATCTCCGTAGAATAAGAGTCACGAGGAGACTTCAGCTCGGTCGGCGCTTCGAAAGGCGGACAAAGCAAGTCAAATTGGGTAGAGATTTCCAAATGCGAGGATCATGAGAAGGCAACATGGTCAAAAGCTTGAAATCATACCTAATACCCTTGAAACCTGTGGGGAAGTAATTGAAAGGAGTTTAGCCGTGGCGAAGTACCAGAAACTGGTGGAGCCGTTTAAGATCGGCAATGTCGAGCTGCGCAACCGTTTCGTGATGCTGCCGATGACCATCGAGAAGGTGGACAACTACCACGTGACCGACGACTTGGTGGACTTTTACGAGCAGCGCGCAAAGGGCCATGCCGGTCTGATCGAGATCGGGTCGTGCTACGTGTGCGACTGCTTCGGCACCGAGCCGAAGTACCACACGACCACCGGCGCCTGCGGATGCTGGGACGATGAGTTCATCCCCGGCTTCCAGCGCATCGCCGAGGTGTGCCACAAGCACGGATCCAAGGTTGCCGCCCAGCTCCAGCTCTGCTACGAGTGGCGTGCCTCTGGCGACGATCCGCTTTTGTCCTACGCTCCTTCCAAGGACGTGCCCTCCGGCCCGTTCGTGGGCATGCCCGAGCGCGAGTACACCAAAGAGGAGATCGCCGAGGTCGTCAAGCAGTACGGCCAGGCCGCCCGCCGCTGCAAGGATGCCGGCATCGACATCATCGAGATCCACGCGGGCATCGGCTACATGGTGATGCGCTTCCTTTCCAAGTACTCCAACCACCGCACCGACGAGTACGGCGGATCGGCCGAGAACCGCGCCCGCTTCCTCTGCGAGATCATCGACGAGATTCACAAGACCTGCGGCGACGACATGCCGATTCTCGTGCGCATCTCCGCCGACGACCTCATGCCCGACGGCAACCGCATCGCCGACACCCTCGAGCTCATCCCGATCATCGAGGCCCACGGCGTTGACGCCTGGTCCGTGCAGGCCGGCTTCCACGAGGCGCCCCGCCCCGTGGCCAACCAGATCGTGCCCGAGGGCGAGTTCATCGACCTCGCGAAGCAGGTGAAGACCGTGACCAGCAAGCCTGTCTTCCCCGGCACCCGCATCAACACGCTCGATATGTGCGAGAAGGTCGTCACCGAGGGCTACGGCGACGCGGTCGGCATGGCGCGCCAGTTCATCGCCGATCCCGATACCGCCCGCAAGGTGGAGGAGGGCCGTCCGGAGCAGGTGCGTCCCTGCATCGTGTGCTCCCGCTGCCTGGACAACATCTTCATCGGCAAGCCCTGCCAGTGCTCGGTGAACGCGAACGTGTGGGAGGGCGTGGAAGTGGGCCTGCCCCAGAACAAGCCCGCCACCGAGAAGCAGCACGTCGCCGTCGTGGGCGCCGGCCCAGGCGGCCTGGAGGCGGCCCGCGTGGCGGCCGAGCGCGGGCACAAGGTGACCGTGCTTGAGAAGTCCGACAAACTCGCCGGCCTGCTGACCATGGCCCAGGTGCTCAACGCCAACATCGAGCCTTTGGTCTCCTACTGGAACGAGGAGATGAAGCTTCATCCCAACATCGAGATCAAGCTGAACACCAAGGTTGACGTGGACACCCTGCGCGCTCTGAACCCCGACCAGGTCATTGTCTCGCCCGGCGGCGGCATCATCCCCATCGACGTGCCCGGCATCGACGGCAAGAACGTCGTGAAGTCCGAGGACATCAAGGCCATGTGCAACGGCATCGTGCCCGAGGGCAAGGGCATGATCTGGAAGGCGGCCGTGGCGGCCATTAAGGCCCAGGGCGGCACCGTCGGGTTCATGCGCATGGGCCTGAACATGAAGAGCGGCCCGACCGCCATCGTGGGCAAGCGCGTGGTGGTCGTGGGTGGCGGCTTCGCCGGCCTGGAAGTGGCCGAGGCCATGTGCGACGGTCGCGAGATCTGGGTGATCGACCCGGCCAAGAAGCTCGGCAACGGCATCGGCATCATCGATAAGAACCCCACCATCAACCTGCTCAAGAAGAAGGGCGTGCACCTGATGCCGCTCACCGAGCTCATCGAGGTGACCAAGAAGGGCGCCAAGGTGAAGAACGTCGAGACCGGCGAGGAGCAGCTCATCGAGTGCGACACCGTGCTGACCTCCCTCGGCGTCGAGCAGAACACCGACCTGTACGACGAGATCGTGAAGGTGTGGCCGCACGCCAAGCTCATCGGCGACGCCACCACGCCGGCCGGCAAGGTGTACCGCACCCTCGAGGCCGTCAAGGGCGGTTACCAGGCCTCCATGGCCATCTAAATCGGGCGTATCCCCGGTTGCGGGCGTCGGGTTGAAACGGCGCGGCGCCCGCTTTCCCAATTTGGTTCAAACGCGCAGGCGTTTTGAATAAAGGCAACGTTCCTTAAAGGAGGAAGAAATGGATTTCAGCTATTCCCAGCAGCAGCTCGAGATCAAGCGCGGCATCCGCGAGTGGGGCAAGAAGCACCTGACCGAGGAGGCCATCGCTGCCGGCTATAAGAACCGCGGCATCGCCCCCGAGATCGCCAAGGCGTGGGTCGACGACGGTTGGGGAATGTACGGCCTGCCCGAGGAGTACGGTGGAAAGCCCGTCGACCATCAGACCATGGCCATGATCATCGAAGAGCTGAACCACTGCGGCGGCAACATCCCCATGGCTCCCAACCTGCTCATCATGTTCGACATGGTCGAGTTCGGCACCCCCGAGCAGATCCAGTACGCCGTTGACTACTACAAGGAGAACGGCTACCCGCCGTACTGCCTGGCCATCTCCGAGCCCGAGGCCGGTTCCGCCAACCAGTACATGACGACGACGGCCACCAAGAAGGACGGCAAGATCCACATCAACGGCACCAAGACCTGGGTGACCTCTGGTGAGAACTCCGACGGCTTCATCGTGGTCTGCAAGAACGAGGACCCCTCTCCCGAGAACAAGCAGATGTCCATGTACCTCGTGCCGGCCAACGCCAAGGGCGTGACCATCGAGCCCTTGAACAAGATCGGCATGCAGATCATGCCCTTCTCCAAGGTCATCTTCGACGACGTCGTGGTTGACGAGTCGGCGCTGCTCGGCATCGAGGGCAAGGGCTTCCTGCAGCTCATGAAGAACTTCGAGTGGGAGCGCTGCGTGCTTCTGGCGGAGCTGCTCGGCGAGGCCCAGGCCGCCATGGACGACGCCTGCGCCTGGACCAACGAGCGCCAGCAGTTCGGCAAGGGCATCAAGACCTTCCAGCTCGTGCAGGAGCATATCGTCGAGATGCAGATCGAGCTCACCAACACCCGTAACTTCCTGTACCGCACCTGCTGGAAGATGGACAACGGCATCCCGGTGAACAACGACGCCGCCATGCTGAAGCGCTACGGCGCCCCGGCGCTCACCGACTGCTGCTCCCGCGCCCTGCAGCTCATGGGCGGCCTCGGCTTCACCGACGAGACCCGCGTCTCCCGCCTCATGCTCGACTGCCGCGGCTTCCAGATCGGCGGCGGCACCGTCGAGATCATGGTGCACATCTCCGGCCGTGGCATCCTCAAGGAGTACGCCAAGGCTGCCGAGGATCCGGATTACCTCTGGACCATCTAAATCGCTCCTGCGATACAACTCGGATGGAAGGGACCTGCGCATGCGGGTCCCTTTTTTGCTTGGAATCGACCTGGGGGAAGCGCTCCGGAAGGTGCTGCTCGCCGCCCGCTGCGCGCTTTTTCCTCCTGCGAACGCGGCAAAAGAAATAGCGAAGATGACGCACATCAGTCGGTACCGTCCCGGCATCGTTGCTGCTGAAGTGGAAGCTATTTCTTAACGGCCGCGTTCTCCGGAGGGCGCGCAGAGGTCGGCGAGCAGCACCTTCCGGAGCGCGCGCAGGGGGGCGGCGAGCAGCATCCCGAGTGCTTTGAACCAGTGAAATGAGATGCAGAAAAAGGGCACCTGTCGGTGCCCTTTAAGGTTCGTGAGGTCGATTACTGCTGGTCAGCGGAAGGGGTGGGCTTTGCCTTCTTTCTAGTTCGGCGGCCGTGGCAGGTCATGCCGATCTTGCGGATGGTGCAGGTGCGCACGTTGTGGCAGTAGGCGCAGCCGCGGCGCTTCTTCTGAGTCTCGTTGTACAGGCCGATGACGCCCCAGGTGCTCCAGCGATCCGACGGCGTGCCGTCCTCGGCGGCGGTGAGCCCCAAGCGCTTCTCGGTTTGGGTGAAGAAGGCGAGCGTTGTGTTCATGGTGAGGGGGAAGTCCTCGACGCCGGTCTCCAAGGTGCTGCCCCGGTGGAGCCCGCGCTCGTGGGCGTCGTCGGCCACGGCCTCGGCCAGCTTGTCAGCAGCCAGGGAGGCCATGGCCTCCAGGCAGGCATCGAAGAGCAAGGCGTCCATGTCGCTTTTCACGAGGCGCTCGCGAAGGCGACCGATCTCCTCGTCGGTGCCGACCGTGGAGACGACCATGGCCGTGTGCTCCGCCTCGCTCATGCGCTCGTAGGCGGCGCTGCCGTAGAGCACCGCCAGCGTGCCCACGAGCTTGATGGCAGGCTCGGTGTACTTCGGCGGCAGGGTGCAGATGGCGGGATTGAACAGCTTGTAGACCCCGCGCGGATGCAGCTCGGCGCTCATGGCGTCCGCCATGGCACAGATGGAGTCGGCGAGCATGGGATCGTCGGAGAGCTCGGCGTCGAGGAAAGCCTCGACGACGGCAGGATCGATCCGCTCGACGGAGCAGTCGATTTCATGGATGACGTGTACTTGCATGGCCGCCTCGATTCTTCCAATGATTCAAGCGGTATCTCTTCTCTGGGACTATTCTATCAATGAATCCGATGAATTGGGATGCTATTGAATAAGTATTGGTAAGATTGATCGTATTTCGGACGAATTAATGGGACAGATTTACGAATATGTCTATATAATGCCGTAGCGGTCTTTTCTACAATGGCTCTCGAGCGGTGCGCCGGCCCTTTTTCGAATCCTGGGAGAAGGGGCGCTGCGCATCGTGTAAACTTCCAAGGAGCATCTGGCGCGCCCGCGCGTCGGAGCCAAGTCGTTCGAGCCGCCTTGCGCGGCCGCCGTTAAGAGAAAGGGAGCCGCCGTGAAACGTGCGCTTACCCCCGGCACCTTCGACCCCATCACCGCCGGACATCTCGACGTTATCAGCCGTGCCGCCCAGCTTGTCGACGAGGTCATCGTTGCTGTGGCTGTCTCTGCGAAGAAAAAGCCGCTCTTCTCCCTCGAGGAGCGAGTGGCCCTTGTGAAGGAGGTCACGCGCGATTTGCCCAACGTGCGCGTCGAGCCTTTCGACGAGCTGCTCGTCGACTTCGCCCGTCGCATGGGCGCCCAGGCTGTGGTGAAGGGGCTGCGCGCCATCACCGACTTCGAGTACGAGTTCCAGATGACGGCGCTCAACTACCAGCTGGACAAGGAGCTGGAGACGCTGTTCATCATGTCGACGCCGCAGCACATGTACCTGTCGTCTTCCATCGTGCGCGAGATCGCCTCGCTCGGCGGGGATGTGTCCCAGTTCGTGCCGCCCTGCGTGAACGAGGCCCTCGTCAAGCGCTACGCCGAGCTGCATGCGGCCCAGTAGATCCGGTCGCTCGGCCGAGCCGCGCTCTGGCGGCCATTGGTTGCGGGTTGTAGCCGCGCCCTGAGGGACAGAACGTCCCTTATAAGGGCATAAGAACTTCCAATAACTCCCAGAAAGTCCTGATCTGTCCCATTGCGGACGATCGGGGCTTTGTGCATTTTGGGACAGATAGAAAGATACGTCCGTATGGTGCGGACAAAAGCGGGGGAGTAGTGGTGTTGCGCGTAAAGGACCTTCCGTAAAATTACCCTTAAGAGACCGTATACGGGTGAAAGGGATGAGATGAACATCGTCGTTTGCGTGAAGCAGGTGGTGGACACCGAGGCCGTCATAGCGCTTGACGGGGCCGGAGAGGTGGAGCTAACGGGCCAGACCATGGTCATCGATCCCTACAGCGAGTTCGCCGTGGAGCGCGCCGTGCAGCTGAAAGAAGAGCTGGGTGGCACCGTTACCTTGCTGACGCTTGGCTCTCAGGATTGCCTCGCGGCCGTGCGCCACGGGCTGGCCATGGGTGCCGATGCGGCCGTGCTCATCGAGGACGACCAGTGGACGGCCCGCGACGCCGCCCAGGCCGCGGCCCTGCTCGCCGAGGCGGCCTCCACGATGGGCGCCGACCTCGTCATGGGCGGCTGGAAGTCCGGCGACACGGCGGCGGCCCAGGTCATGGGGCGCATGGCGGCCATCATGGGGCTTCCCTTGGCGAATATGGCCACGGGTCTTTCCGTGGAAGGCGACGCCATCGTTGCGGAATGCGAGGTGGACGACGGCGTGGAGACCGCGCGCCTTCCTCTGCCCGCTGCCGTGGCCGCCCAGCAGGGGCTGGCCGAGCCGCGCTACCCCTCGGTGCGCGACGTCATGCAGGCGCGGCGACGTGGCGCCGAGGTGCGTCCTGTGGCCGACCTTGCCGCGGCGGCCGAGCCGACAACGGTGACCGTCGTCTCCCGGGAGCTGAAGCCGGGTCGCTCCGGCGGCCGCATCGTGGCGGGGGAGGCGCCCGAGGCCGTCGCCGAGACGGTGCGCCTTCTGGCCGAGGAGGCGAAGGTCCTCTAGGTCGCCGCTCATTCGCTTCCAACGTTCGCGCAGGTTTTTTAGAGAAAGGTTTTCTCATGGCTGATATATGGGTAGGGGTCAACGGTGCCGATGAGGCGCTGCGCCAGGTAAATGCCGAAATGCTGGGCGGTGCCCGGGCGCTGGCCGACCAGGCGGGCGCGACGGTCGTCGCCATCGTGTGGGGCGCGTCCGCCGCAGGCCACGCCAAGGCGCTCGCCTCGTGGGGCGCCGACCGCGTGGTGATTGTGGAAAGCGAGGCCGCACCGGCCCCCGAGGCCGTGGCCCGCACGCTGGTCCGGCTGGCCGCCGAGAGCGCCCCGGCCGTGGTATTGCTCGCCGACGGCGCCGAATCTCGCGTGGCGGCCCCTCTTCTGGCCGAGGCCCTGGATGCGCCGCTGTTCTCGGACGTGATGGATATCGAGGCCGGCGACGAGGTCGTCTTCACGCGCCTGCCCTACACCGCCAAGGTGATCGAGCGCGCAACCGCAGCCGCCCCCACCGTGGTGGCCACGGTGCGCCCGAAGGCGCTTCCGGTGCCCGAGGCCGACGCCTCCCGCACCGCCGAGGTCGTCGCGGCCCCGGCCGACGCAGCCGACCTCGCCCGCATCGTGCAGTCCGTGGCCCGCGCCGCCTCCGAGCGCGTTGATCTGGCCGAGGCGGACATCGTCGTGGCCGGCGGACGCGGCTGCAAGGGGCCTGAGGGCTTCGCGGTCATCGAGTCTCTGGCCGATGCCCTGGGGGCTGCCGTGGGCGCCTCGCGCCCGGCCGTGGACGAGGGCTGGGTCGACATCCAGTACCAGGTGGGCCAGACGGGCAAGACCGTGGCGCCCTCGCTGTACATTGCCTGCGGCATTTCCGGCTCCATCCAGCACATGGCCGGCATGGGTGCCTCGAAGTGCGTCGTGGCCATCAACAAGGATCCCGAGGCGGAGATCTTCGCCGGCGCCGACTACGGCATCGTCGCGGATCTCTTCGAGGCGGTGCCGCTGCTGGAGGCCGCCGTCCGCGAGCGCAAATAGGGGAGGTGCGTCATGGGCGAGGTGCCGGCACGCGAGGTTCTGTGGAACATCACGGGCCACTGGCTGATCTACCCCTGCTTCATCGCGGCGCTGGCCGTAGCCGTCGTCTTCTTCGTGCGGCGCTGGCGCCTGTGGAAGATCGGCGAACCCGAGAATCGCTCCGATAGGCGCGGCGAGCGTCTGCGCGGCGCGGTGCGCGACGCCCTTCTGCAGGTGAAGGTGGCCGAGCGGCGCGGGCCCGGGCTCGTGCACGTGGCCATGTACGTCGCCATGATCATCCTGCTTATCGCCACTGCCACCGTGGCCGCCCAGGCCGATTTGGGGCTCCCTCTCGTCCAAGGCGACTTCTACCTGTACTTCCTCTCGCTCACCGTCGACATCGCCGGCGCCGCCTTTTGCATCGCCATGGTGGCTTGCATCGTGCGTCGCATCGCGAACCGCGCGCTTGACACCAAGCCCGGCGACATCGTCGTTTTGGGCCTGCTGCTGGCCATCGGCGTCACGGGATTCGTGCTGGAGGGCCTGCGCATCGCCGGCACGGGCGATCCCTGGAGCGCCTGGTCGCCGGTGGGGAGCCTCTTCGCAGGGCTCTTCGTCAGCTGGGACCAGGGTCAGATCGAGCTTGCCCACCGCGTGCTGTGGTGGTTCCACATGGCGCTCGCCTTCGCGCTCATCGCCTACTGGACCTATTCCAAGCTCGTTCACGTGCTGCTCGTGCCGGCCGGCGTCTACTGGCGCGATCTGAAACCCAAAGGCGAGCTGCCCTTCATCGACATGGAGGACGAGGGCCTGCTCTCCTTCGGTTGCGGCCGCTTGGAGGAGCTCACGTGGAAGGATCTGTTCGACACCCAGGCCTGCGTGCGCTGCAACCGCTGCCAGGACCTCTGTCCGGCCTACGCGACGGGCAAGCCCTTAAGCCCCAAGTCTTTCATTCAGGATTTGGGCGCCGAGCTGGAGCGGCGCGGCCCCATTATCTACCGCCTGCAGAAGGAGGCGGCGGCCCTGGAGAAGAACGGTGCGGCCGCCGACGAGGGCGGGAAGGGCTCGAAAGCGGTTCCCGAGCTGCCGCCGTCCGAGGCGCTCCTTGAGAACGCCGATCTCGCCGACGCCGAGCGCGCCATCGTCGACCGCCCGCTCGTGGGCACGGTCATCGCGCCCGAGACCCTGTGGGCCTGCACCACCTGCGGCGCCTGCATGGAGGCCTGCCCGGCCTTCGTGGAGCACGTGCCGAAGGTGGTGAAGATGCGCACCTACCAGGTGTCCATGGAAAGCGCGTTCCCGCCGGAGGCCCAGGCCACCTTCCGCAACATGGAGAACAACGGCAACCCGTGGGGACTGGGCTGGCAGACCCGCGCCAAGTGGGCCGAGGGGCTGGATGTGCCCACCATCGCCGAGGCGCCTGATGCCGAGTACCTCTACTGGCCCGGCTGCTCTGGGGCCTTCGACGCCCGCAACCGCAAGGTGTCCGCGGCCTTGGTGTCGCTGCTCGCGGAGGCGGGTGTGAGCTTCGCCATCTTGGGCAACGAGGAGAAGTGCTGCGGGGACGCGGCGCGGAGGATGGGCAATGAGTTCGTCTACTTCATGCTGGCCAGCGAGAACATCGCCACGCTTCAGGCCTACGGGGTCAAGAAGATCATCGTGCAGTGCCCCCATTGCTACCAGGCCCTGGCCCGGGACTACCCGCAGCTGGGCGGGCATTTCGAGGTGATCCACCACAGCGAGCTTCTGGCACGGCTCGTGCGCGAGGGGCGCCTGCCCCGCGCGAGAGAGGCGCTCGGGCGCGTGTGCTTCCACGACTCGTGCTATCTGGGCCGCTATCAGGACATCTATGAGGCACCGCGCGAGGTGGTCCGTGCCGCCGGCGGAAGCGTGGCGGAGATGGAGCGCGCCCGCAAGACGAGCTTCTGCTGCGGAGCCGGCGGCGGTCGCATGTGGCTCGAGGAGAGCGCCGGTGCGCGCATCAACGAGGCGCGCTGCGCCCAGGCGCTTGACACCGACCCCGATCTCGTGGCGACTTCGTGCCCGTTCTGTCTGACCATGCTCGCCGATGGTATGGTATCGGCAGATTCCGATGTGCCCGTGAGGGACATCGCCGAGCTGTTGGCAGGAGCGGAAAAATGAGCGAGAGCGCGGGCAAGATGAGGCACGGAGCCGAGAAGACGGCGAAGGCGGTGGGCGCGACGGCTGCGGGCGCGGCGGAGGGACGGCGTGTCCAGAGCATCCGAGAGCCGCTTTCCCCCGGCGCCTACGTGGAGTACTCGGTGGACGATCAGCCTGGTGTGGTGGAACGCGCCCGGGCCTTCCTCGCAGGAACGCCCGGCGAGCCGGTGGCCCCGCGCATGGCCGCCACGGTTATGCTGGTGAGCGAGGGCAAGCCCCATTACCGTCGTTTCGAGAGCCCGCTGGCGGGGGGAGCGCCCATCGAGGAGACCGTGGATGCGGCTCCGGTGGATGTCTTCATGCTGCGCCGCGCCTCCACCATGGCCTTCACTCCGGACGCCGTGGTGTTTCCCGGCGGCGGCATGGACGTGCGGGATGTGGAATGTGCCGTGCCCTGGGCCGGGCCTTCTCCGGAGCAGTGGGCCTGTCTCATGAGCTGTCCCGTGTCCGTGGCAAAAGGCGTCATTACGGCGGCGGCCCGGGAGGTCTTCGAGGAGAGCGGCGTGCTTCTGGCCTCTGCTCCCGACGGAGGCGCGCCCGTCGACGAGCGCGAAGACCATTGGGCTGCCGAACGTGAAGCCGTGGCCACGCGGCGCGTCTCCTTCGGGGAATTCCTTCGCGAGCGGGGGCTCGTGCTGCGCAGTGATCTGATGCGCCTGCGCAGCCATTGGGTCACTCCCGAAAGCGAGGCACGGCGTTACGATACCTATTTCTTCCTGGCGCGGCTGCCCGAGGGGCAGCACGCCGACGGCCGCACGAGCGAGGCCGTGGAGGCGGCCTGGATCGCCCCGGGCGAGGCCCTGGCGCGCTTCGATGCGGGCCTGCTCAAGCTCGTGCCTCCGACCATTTCCAACCTCACCTCCATCGTGGCAGCGACGTCGGTGGACGAGGCGTGGAACGCTCCCTTCGACGGGCACGTGCGGCCGCATCCGGTGGCGCGGGCGTGCGGCGAGGTGGTGCTCGGCTGCGAGGTGAGCGAGACATGAGTGCGCGCTTCACGCCTCCGGACAACGAGGCCATGGTGGGGCCTTTCGCCCAGTGCGTGCGACATCCCAACGCCACGCCGCTCACCTATCACGGCACCAACAGCTGGATTCTCGCCGCTCCGAACGACGGGGCCTGCCTGGTGGTGGATCCGGGTCCCGACGACGCCGCCTGCATCGGGCGCATCGCCGAGGCCTGCGCTCGGCGCGGCCTCACCGTGGCCGCCGTGGCGGTAACCCACGATCATTTCGACCACGCCGAGTGCGCCGAGGAGGCGGGTCGGGTCTTCGGCGCGCCGGTGCTGGGCGTGGCGTCGGGCACGCTGGGCCCTGGGCCCCTTGAATTGCCCGGGGTGTCGCTGGCTATCGAGGTCGTGCCGCTGCCCGGCCACTCCAGCGATTCGGTGGGCTTTCTTGTGGAAGAGGGCGCGCTCGTGGTGACGGGGGATGTGGTGTTCGCCCAGAGCCCCACGATGGTCTGCTGGCCCGACGGGCGCATGGGCGACTATCTGGCGAGTTTGGACGTGCTCGGGCGCCTGGTGGCCGAGCGCGGCGTGGAGCGCCTGCTGACGGGCCACGGGCCGGTGATCGAGAACCCCTCCGAGCGCATCGAGCAGGCGCGCCGTCACCGCCTCCAGCGGCTGCAGCAGGTGGTGTCCGCGGTTCGCAGCGGCATCCCCGCCGATGCCGAGGCCTTAGTAGAGGCTGTGTACAACGACGTGCGGCCCGAGCTGCACGACGGCGCCGTTCGCTCGGTGAACGCCCAGCTGCGCTATGCCTTCGACGAGGGCATCCTGCAGGAGAACCGCTAGCGCCGGCGGCCTCGTTCCGCCCGGCACGCGATAGAGCTGCATGCAAGTGCCCCGCGGGGCTGAAAGAGAGAGGAAACCTATGGCCATCACCTACACCGAGGAGCAGCGCGAGCTCGTGAAGCTTGTGCGCGACGTCGCCCGCAACGAGGTCATGCCGTACGTGGCCGCGGCCGACAAGGCAGGGGAGTGCCCCCGCGAGCTGTACCAGTGGGGCTTCGATTTGGGACTGCACATGGTGGAGATCCCCGAGCAGTTCGGCGGCATGGGCTTAAGCTACGAGACCTGCGCCATGATGTTCGAGGAGCTGGCCTGGGTTGACGCCGCCTACGCCGACACCTTCGTCACGAACTTCGTCGCCTTCCGCAACATCCTTCTGAACGGCACCGAGGAGCAGGCGCGCCACTTCGTGGAAAAGACCGAGAACAACGGATTCGCCGCCTTCTGCCTCACCGAGGCGAACGCTGGGTCGGACGTCGCCGCCATGCGTACCACGGCGGTGCTCGACGGCGACGAGTACGTCCTGAACGGGACGAAGACCTTCATCACCAATGGCTCCATCTCCGACATTTACGTGGTGTTCGCCAAGACCGATCCGGAAGCCGGCGCCCACGGCATCACGGGCTTCCTCATCGACGGCGACACCCCGGGCCTTGCTGCCAGCGCCAAGGAGCACAAGATGGGCTTCCGCCTGTCGGACACCACGGAGGTCGTTCTCGAGAACGTGCGCGTACCGAGAAGCGCCGTCATCGGGGAAGTCGGATGCGGCATGTCCATCGCGCTGAACGCGCTGAACCTCTCCCGGGCCTTCATCTCGACGCTGGCCGTGGGCATCATGCAGCGGGCGCTCGACGAGGCCGTGGCCTACGCCAAGCAGCGCAAGCAGTTCGGGCGGCGCCTCATCGACTTCGAGATGGTGCAGGCTATGCTGGCCGATATGGCCATCAAGACCGAGGCGGCGCGCGTCCTCGTGAACAACTGCATGCGCCAGATGGACGCCGGTGAGATGGTGCGCAAGGACGGCGCCATCGTGAAGACCTTCGTCACCGACGCCATGCAGGAGGTGGTGAGCAACGCCGTGCAGGTGCTCGGCGGCTACGGCTATTCCGAGGAGTATCCCGTTGAGAAGCTCATGCGCGACGCCAAGATCTTCCAGATCTTCGAGGGATCGAACCAGATCCAGCGCATGACCATCGCCAAGGAGCTCGACCGGGAGTACCGATAAGTTAAAAGAAGTCTCTAGCAAAAAGCCCGAGCGCGATCAGCGGTGCTCGGGCTTTTTGCTGCTTGTCCGGCTGCCGCTAGGAGGTATACCTCCATGCTCAAACAGTCCTCGCTCGGCGAAAGTGCCCACTGGGCACTTTCGTTCGCTGCGGAACTGCGCGTGGAGGCACACCTCCCAGCGGCAGCCTACTCTACCGACGGTGAAGAGAGCACTCCGCTTCCATGCGCTCCTTCAAGATTTGCGCGAGGATGAAGCGCTTCACCTTGCCAGTGGCGGTGACGGGGATCTCGTCGATGATCTCGATGCGCTCGGGCCACAGGCGCTTGGCCACGTGGCGCTCCCTCAGGTAGGCGATGAGATCGTCCTGGGTGGGAGGCGCGGCGGGGTCGCTCGGTACGACGAAGGTGCAGATGCGCTCGCCGAGGCGCGCGTCCGGCATGCCGATGGTGGCCGAGTTGGCCAACCCCGGCGCGCCGATGAGGTCGTCGTCGATCTCCCGGGCCGAGATGTTCTCGCCGCCGCGGATGATGACCTCCTTCTTGCGCCCGTTGATGCGGATGCGCCCCTCCCCATCCATGTAGCATAAATCGCCGCTATAGAACCATCCCTCATCGTCCAGGGCGCGATCGGTGCGGTCGCGCTCGTTCAGGTACCCCACGAACATGTGCGGCCCCCGCGAGATCTCCTCGCCCTGGGCGCCCCGGGGCACCTCGTTGCCGGCCTCGTCGATGACCTTGACCTCGATGCCCGCGAAGGGCACGCCCGACCAGGCGCCGTTCCATTCGGCGCACTTCTCTGGAGGGACGAACACGTGCGGGCAGCTCTCCGTGGAGCCGTAGATCTCGCAGAGTAGCACCCCGTAGCGGGCCGCGCGCTCGATGAGCGCCGGGGGCAAGGGCGCGCCGCCGCAGCAGAACAGCCGCAGGGTGTCGAAGGCCAGGCCGTCCTCGGCGTCCAGCACGTTCAGCATGTCGTAGATGAACGGCGTGGCCGACATGGACCAGGTGACGCCCTCGGCGTTCATGAGCTCGATGGCCTCGCGCGGGCGGAAGTCCTGCTGCAGCACCGTCCGCCCGCCGAGCAGAAGCGGCGAGATGAGCCCATGGAAGAAGCCGGTGGCGTGGTTCAAGGGCGAGGGCATGAACATGACGTCGCCCTGGGTGCGCCCCAACTCGCTCGTGAAGACGCGCTCGGAGAACAGGATGTTGTTGTGGGTGAGCATGGACTGCTTCGGCTTGCCCGTGGTGCCCGAGGTGGGCAGGATGCAGGCCACGGAATCGGCGGACACCGGAACGGGCTCGCGCAAGGGCTCGAAGCGCTCGTAAATGTCGTCGAAGGTGGGTAGCTCCGAGTGGCTCGGCGCCTGCTTGTCCAGCACGGCGATGGCGGCGAGCGTCGGCACGGCGTCGCGAACGGAGAGGATCTGCGCCTCGTAGTCGGTGTTGTGAGAGAAGGTGGGGGAGAGATACGCCCGGGTGCCCACGAGATTCATGGCGTATTCCAGATCCATGTCGTTGTAGTTGCGCGGCACCGGGTGCACCACGCCGCCGACTTTCAGCACGGCCACATAGGCGATGGTAAACTCGGCCCAGGTGGGGAACTGCAGGGTGACAACGTCGCCGGCTTTTACGCCCTCGGCGATAAGCCATGCGGCCACGCGCCCGGCTTTGTCGTCTACTTCTCCATAGGTGAGGCGGCTTCCCGTGTCGTCGCAGACGTACTCGCGATCGGGGTGCGCGACGGCTGCGCGCTGCCAGATGTCGGCAATGGTGTCGTGCGTCCAGTACCCCTCGGCGTACCAACGCTCCTTCAGCGTCTCGTTGATCTTCAGGTCGTCGATCATGTCAGCCCCTTCTGCTCTCTGATCGGCCGCTATCAATCCCCGGGCGGCCCGAACCTTATGGCTACCATCATACAAACGATGGAGCCGAAACGGTCATAGTAAGAAAAAGGGCATTCATAGGAATGCCCTATCGGTATCGTGTCAGCTTGTCGTTCCCGCCGCCCTTAGGCCATGCGAGCCGCGAGCTCGTCGGTGAGGACGTTGCGGCGCACCTTGCCCATGAGGGTCTTCGGGATCTCGTCGATGATCTCGATGCGCTCGGGCCACAGGCGCTTGGGCACGCCCTCGCCTTCCAGGTAGGCCGTGACCGACTCCAGGGTCGGCACTGTATCGCCCAAAGGCGCCACGAAGGTGCAGATGCGCTCGCCCAGGCGGTCGTCGGGCATGCCGATGGTGGCCGACTCGCCCACGCCGGGGCAGCCCACCAGGTTGTCGTCGATCTCGCGGGCCGACAGGTTCTCGCCGCCGCGGATGATGATCTCCTTGCGCCGGCCGTTGATGCGGATGCGCCCCTGTTCGTCCATGTAGCCCAAGTCGCCCGAGAACCACCAGCCGTCGTCGGTGAGCGCGCGGTCGGTGCGCTCCGGCTCGTTCAGGTAGCCGACGAACTGGTGCGGGCCACGGGAGATGTGCTCGCCCTGGACGCCCGGGGCCACATCGTTTCCCTGCTCGTCGATGTAGCGCACCTCGATGCCGGGGAAGGGAATGCCGGACCAGTCGCCGTTCCATTCCACGCATTTGCTCGGGGGCACGAACACGTGAGGGCAGCTCTCCGTGGAGCCGAAGATCTCGCAGAGCAGGATGTCGTGGTTGTGGGCGCGGTCGATGAGCGCCCCGGGTACCGGCGCGCCGCCGCAGGAGTGCAGCACGTAGGTGGGCAGCGACTCGTCCGGGTGGGCGTCCAGGTACTTCACGATGTCGTAGATGAACGGCGTGGAGCACATGGACCAGGTGGCGCCCTCGGCGTTGATGAGGTCGATGGCGTCCTTCACGGCGAAGTCTTGCATGAGCACGGATCGGCTGCCCAGAAGCATCGGCGCCACAAGCCCGTGGAAGAAGCCCACGGCGTGGTTCAAGGGCGCCGGCATCCACATGACGTCGTCGGAGGTGCGCTCGAGGCCCTCGACGAAGACGCGCTCGGAGAACAGGATGTTGTTGTGGGTGAGCATGACCTCCTTGGGCTTGCCCGTGGTGCCGGAGGTGGAGAGCAGGCACGCCACCTGGTCGGATTCGACGAGCACCTTCTCGGCGAGGGGCTCGGTAGTGGCAACGATTTCGGCCACGGTGGGCAGGTCGGTCTGCTTGGGGGCCTTCTTGTCCACCAGCGCGATGACCTTGAGGCTGGGGATATCGTCGGCAATCTCGAGGATCTGCTGCTCGTAATCGACGTTGTGGAAGGAGGTGGGCCCGATGTAGGCACGGCTCTCCACGAGATTCATGGCGTAGGTGAGGTCGGCCCCGTTGAAGTTGCGGGCGAGCGACTGGATGACGGCGCCGGCCTTGAAGCAGGCCACGTAGGCGATGGTGAACTCGGCCCAGTTCGGGAACTGCAGGGTGACCACGTCGCCGGGCTTTATGCCCTGGGACACGAGCCACGCGGCCAGACGGCTTGCCGCGTCGTCCACTTCCCCGTAGGTCATGCGGCAGCCCTGGTCGTCGGCGACGTATTCCTTGTTGGCGTTCGCCCGCGCCTGGCGCTCCCAGACGTCGCGGATGGTGTCGTGCGTCCAATACCCCTTTTCGTAGTACTCTTTCTTCTTCTCCTCGTTGATCTTGAGATCGGTGATCATAGGCCTTCCTTTCTAAAGAACCTAAAACCCTTTTGCCACGGAAGCGCCCGGCCGCTCGTGCGCGGCTCCCCGGTGCTCGAGCGCCTCCGCTGATACCCAGAAGAAATTCGTGCTTTTAGCATACAAAGGTATTTATCGGACAGGAAGCCAAAATTGAGAAAAGATAATTGGAATAATTGATGAGTCAATAGGGCCAAGCGATGCGTGAAAATCTATAGACCCACAAAATCAATTAATTGGGTAGTAAAAGAAACAATATTTCAAAATTGTCCGTGGAAAACCGCTGTGTCATCCTTAAAAATCAGAAGCATGTCAGGCGGAACAAAATTCCAATGGGCTAAAAAGTAAAACTTGAGTAAACAAGCGCGAAAGGGGTTCATCCATGAGTGTCTACCAGGAGGCCTACCATCTGCCCGAGTTCACCTACGACTACGAGAAGCTGAAGATCGAGCAGCGCGGTCCGGTCTACATCTGCTCCTTCAATGATGCGGACAACCTGAACGCCATGTCCTACGCCCAGATGGCCGAGTTCAACGACTTCCTCATCAAGGTGCGCATGGACAAGGACTGCCGCGTCATCGTGCTGACCGGTGAGGGCCGCTCCTTCTGCGCCGGCTTCAACCTGAACGACCTCGCCCTCGATCCGCCCGAGGACATGGGCCGCATCCAGCGCGACTTCTACATCATGCAGCGCATGTGCTCCGACCAGATCGTGAACATGCGCCGCTGCGAGCAGCCCATCATCGGCGCCCTGAAGGGCTTTGCCGTGGGCGGTGGCCTGTCCATCTCCTGCGCCTGCGACATGCGCGTGCTCGGCGAGTCCTACAAGATGAACGCCGGCTACCTGTCCATCGGCTACACCGGCACCGACATGGGCGGCTCCTTCTTCCTCCCGAAGATCGTCGGCTATGCCCGCGCCTGCGAGATCCTCATGAATCCGGCCCGCTTCGACGCCCAGAAGCTCTACGAGTGGGGCTTCGCCAACCGCGTGGTGGCCGACGACGACGTGCTTGAGACCGCCGTGGCCATGGCCGAGGAGATGTGCCGCGAGACCGCGCCCTTCGGTCTGCGCCTCACCAAGGAGGCCCTGCAGTGCTCGCTGGACGGCACCAGCTTCGAGAACTGCATCAAGATGGAGAACCGCAACCAGGTGCTGGCCTCCAACACCAACGACGGCATCATGGGCACGCTGAAGATGAACCCGAAGAACCGTGCCGACGTGAAGGAGAACCCGGAGAAGTACGCCTTCCACAACATGTAAGAGAGGATCGGCAAAACCGAACCTGCTATCTGGAGCCCCGCAGCCCACAAGGCCGGGGCTCCCTTCGTTGGAGAGGAGAATACCCATGAAAGTGCTGGGAATCAATGGGAGCCATCGGGCCGGAAAGGGGACGGCGGCACTTCTGCAGGCGGCGCTCGACGGCGCGGCCGAGCAGGGGACGGCGCTCGGAGTGCCGGTGAGCGGCGAGCTGGTGGAGCTCTCCCGGCTCGATATCGGGTTCTGTATCGGCTGCAACCGCTGTCTCGCGCAGACGAGCTGCACGCTCGCGGACGACATGAACGACCTCTACGAGAAGTTGCGGGACGCCGACGTGGTTCTGCTCGCCTCGCCGGACTACTTCGGCACGGTGAGCGCGCGGATGAAGAACTTCATGGATCGCACGCGCCCCTTCCATATGGCGGAGAACGTGCTGACGGGCAAGGTGAGCGGCGCGCTTTCCACGGCCGGCCTCAACAACTGCGGAGGGGAGGGGACGCTCGCGCTTCTGGACAGCTGGTTCGCCACCCAGGGCATGCTCGCCGTGCACCCCCGCACCCCGGGCGCACCGCTGGCCGGCGGCGTGGTGGCCACGGGGTTTGCAGGGTTGAACGAGAAGGGTCAGCCCCAGTGGCGCTCGGTGAAGGGCGACGAGATCGGTTTTGCCCTGGCACGTCAGCTGGGCCGCGAGGCCGTCTCGCTGGCCGCGCGCCTGCGGTAGCGGTTTTCTCGCGGTGCAAATCAAACAAATCGGTGCCCAATGTGACGAATTGCCGACAGGGTTTCAGAAGTCTTACACCGTTCGCGCACAAAGCTAACAAGAGCCTGTTGACCTGTTGTTGCCAGCGCCTGGCGCGCTAAAGTCCGGCTATCAGGTAATCGTTCGAGTCACTTGGGTGGTTCGATAGCTCGGCAGGCTGATCCTTCAAGCGATTCCCGGTTCCCTTACTGTGACGCGTTAGAAGGAGGCTCATCATGACCCGCACATCCAATTCTGTTCCCCTCACGGGCATCTCTCGTCGTACGTTCTGCAAAGGGGCGGCCGTGCTCGGCATCTGGGGCGGTCTGGCCAGCTTCGGCCTGGCCGGCTGCGCGCCCCACAGCCGTGCCGAGGAGCTGGCCGATTCCGCGCCGTGGAAGGCGGGCACCTACACGACCGAGGTGACGGGCCACAATGCCCCTTACACCATGACCGTGACCTTCTCCGATGACGCCATCACGGCCATCGACACGTCGGCCAACCAGGAGTCGCTCGGCGTCGGCGCCGATGCGCTCAAGGCCCTGCAGCAGCAGGCCATCGACAACCAGACCATCAACATCGATGCCGTCACCGGCGCGACGCTGTCCTCGCTCTCCCTGCAGACCGGTCTTGAGGACTGCGCGAAGCAGGCTCAGGCCTTCGAGGTGCTCTCGGAGGCGCCCGTGCCCGAGAAGCCGGCGGTGGAAGAGGTCTACGACGCCGACGTGTGCGTCGTGGGCGGCGGCGGCTCGGGCCTGGCGGCGGCCATCGCGGCCGTGCAGGCCGGCGCGAGCGTTATCGTGCTTGAGAAGTGTGGCATTACCGGCGGTTCCACCAACGTCTCCGAGGGCGCGCTGAACGCCGTCGATCCCGAGCGCCAGGAGCCCCAGGGCATCGAGGACTCCATCCCCACCTTCTACGAGACCACCATGAAGGGCGGCCACAACACCAACAATCCCGAGCTCGTGCACTTCCTCACGGACAACGCGCTGGATTCCGTCCACTGGCTCGAGAGCCTGGGCGTCGAGTTCAAGGACGAGATCGGCTCGGCCACCGGATCGCTCGGCCAGCGCAGCCATTACCCGGCCACGCCGTCGGGCAACACCTACATCCGCTCGTTCCAGCAGTTCATCGACGACAACGCCGATGCCATCATGCTGCTCAACGACATGCAGGCCAAAGAGCTCATCCTGGATGACGCCGGCGCGGTCGTGGGCGTGAAGGCGCTCTATGACGGCGAGCAGGAGGTCACCGTGAACTGCGGCGCCGTGGTCATCGCCACCGGCGGCTTCGGCGGCAACGTGGAGTACCGTCAGAAGGTGAACACGGGCGTGTGGAAGGAAGTCGTGCTGGACGATTCCATCGGCTGCACCAACATCAAGCCCTGCGCCCAGGGCGAGGGCATGGTGCTCGCCGAGAACGCCGGCGCCGAGCTCATCTGCCTGTCCGACATCCAGCTGCACCCCTGCGGCACCCCGGGCACGGGCCTCATGGAGGACATCCGCACCTCCGGCCGTAACCGCATCTTCGTGAACACCGATGGCAAGCGTTTCGTGAACGAGGGCGCCGAGCGTGACGTTCTGTGCAAGAACATCTTCGCCCAGCCCGACGGCACCTACTGGATTGTCGTGAACACCCTGCGCTACCCCGATCCCGACGAGCCGGACGCCAACGGCGCCACCATCAACAACATGCTGGCTCTGGGCCACATCGTCGCTGGCGACACCGTAGAGGCCCTGGCCGGCGAGATGGGCGTGGACGCCGCGAACCTGCAGGCCTCCATCGACGCCTACAACGCCGTGGTGGAAGGCGGCACCGACGAGTTCGGCTTCGTAGCCGACAACACCGCCGATGCGGCCATGACTGAGGGCCCCTGGTACGCCTGCCGCAAGGTGCCCACCGTGCACCATACCATGGGCGGTATCCGCGTGAACGTGGAGTCCGAGGCCTGCAATGCCGACGGCGAGCCGATCGGCGGCCTGTACGCCGCGGGCGAGTGCACCGGCGGTATCCACGGCGAGAACCGCCTGGGCGGCAACGCCATCGCCGACTGCATGACCTTCGGCCGCAACGCCGGCACCAACGCCGCAAAGTACGCCCTGGCATAATCCTTCCAGGCACAGCCTTCTTCCCGCCACGGGAATAGAAAGCGGGCCCCTCACGGTGAGGGGCCCGCTTTGCTTGCGTAAAATGCCGCCGGTCTTTTGCTAGGAGCGCAGCTGCGCCTCGGTGCTGTTGGCGAAGTAGCCCTCGGGGATATTCTCGCGGACGAAGTTGGCGAAATCGCGCGCCTCGTCGCTGGGAGAACAGCTGGAGGGCCAGGTGAGAGACACGGGATACCACATGGTGTCGGTGGCCACCTTGAAGCGGATGATGCCCGGTTCGTTGCGGTAGCGACTGGCTATGCACTCGGGCAGCGTCGCCCAGCCGAGCCCCGCCTTCACGCCTTCCACCATGGCCTCGTGGGTGTCGAAGCAGCCCACCATGTTGTGATCGCGCAGCGAGAGCCCGTAGCGTTCCCGGAAGTGGCGGTTGCCCACCATATGGCGTCCGGAATGCCACTCGTAGACGATCATGGGCCACTTCAGCAGCGTCTCTATGGGAACCGATCCGACCGCCTGGTTGTAGGGAGCCTTGTCGGGCGCCAGGAAGACAAGGCGCTTGTAGCCGAGCACCTCGGTCACGATGCCCGGCTCGGTCGGCTGGTTCTCGAGAATGGCGAAGTCGAGCTCGCCATTCTCGAGCTTTTGAACGAGCTCGGGCTCGTAGCCGGCGTCCAGGTGCACCCGAGCCTCGGGATTCTCGCGCATGTAGAGCGCCACGAGACGCGGGAGGAGGGTCACTCCGTCGGCGTAGCTCATCCCCACGGTGATGTTGGCCGGGAAATGCTCGTCGATAGCGGCGATCTGGGAAGCCATGACGCGCTCCATGTCAGCCATATTCTGAGCGAATTTCACGGCCACCTTGCCCGCTTGCGTGAGAGAAATGCCGGTGGAGGTCCGGTTGATGAGCGACGTGCCGAGCTGTTTCTCGATGGCGGCAATTTTTTGCGACAGGCCGGGGCGCGACATGTACAGCTGGCCGGCTGCCTGCGAGAGACTCTTCGCCTTCGAAAGAACGAGCAGAACCTCGATATCTTCGAACAGCATGAACCCTCCTCGTCGGCGGTGACGTTCCGCATCGCTTGGCATCGATCCAGCTCAGGCCCCGCTCGCTCCCGCTCGGCTGAATTTGCCCATACAGACAATCATTAAACCTGTTTGAAGGGCATCCGTCCAGAGCCTTTAATCAAAAAGTTGGAGCGATTTCTGACGGGGCCTGTAAGAAAAACCTCCATGTAAACGATCCTTTGCAGCTCCTGCAAGGAACCACGACGGCGAATCGGTGACTGACGAACTAACAATAAGCCATTCCTTTCTATGATGAGCCAAAAGGCACGGAACCTGCCGAAGCGGAATGGGTTGGGCGAACCCTCCTTTCAGCAGATCTTTTCAGTGCCTTCTTGGAAACAAGGAGAAGAGAAGAGGAGGAATCGATGGACAAACAAGGGATCATCGAGGCCAGCCGGAAGCGTCGAGAGGGCGAGCGCATCTTCTACACGTCGTGCCCGGCCAACGGGTGCTGGGACTCGGCCTGCGTGCTGAAGTGCCATGTGAAGGACGAGAAGCTCATCGCCGTTGAGCCCGACGACTCTGTCAACCCCAACGACAGCCGCGAGGATTGCGGCTGGGAGAACACCTGGAAGGGCAACGTGCAGATGCGCCCCTGCGCCATGGGCCATTCCTGGAAGAAGGAGCTCCATGCCGACACGCGCCTTCTGCATCCCATGAAGCGCGTGGGCGAAAAGGGCCCCGGCCGCGGCTACTTCGTGCAGATCAGCTGGGAAGAGGCGCTCGACACCATCGCCGAGAAGATGAAGGAGATCAAGGAGAAGTACGGCCCCTACGGCATCTTCCATTCCCAGTATCCCTCCTTCGAGAAGAACGGCTTCCCGCTGGCCCCCTGGTGGGAGGCGGGCTTCGGCGCCTGGGGCGAGCACTCCACCTCGGGCCATGCCGCCGGCGAGATGCTGCACCTCGGTGTTGACCTCACCAAGGTCACCCGCGGCCTGCAGAACTCCATGCCCGGTTTCGAGGCGCCCGACCTGTTCAACTCCAAGCTCTTTATCATGTGGGGCATGGATCCGGTGGTCGCCTGGTTCGGCCCGACGTCCTACTACATGCACCTTGCCCACGAGTACGGCTGCAAGACCATCGTCATCGATCCGCGCTACACGCAGTCGGCCGAGCTTCTGGCCGATCAGTGGATTCCGATTCGCCCCGGCACCGATCTGGCCATGATGCTGGCCGTGGCGCAGGTGCTCTTCGAGGAGGATCTGGTCGATCACGAGTTCATCGACGAGTGGGTCGACGCGGAAGGCTATGAGGAATGGCGCGCCTACGTGATGGGCGAGGGCGAAGACGGCATCAAGAAGACGCCGGAGTGGGCCGCCCCCATCACCGCGGTGCCCGCCGACACCATCCGCGAGTTCGCCCGCCTGTACGGCACCGAGAAGCCGGTGCACCTCCAGTACTTCTACTCCTGCGCGAAGCGCCACATGGGCGACTACTCGGCGTCGGCGTCGATGCTTTTGCAGGCCATGACCGGCAACATCGCCTGCCACGGCGGCTGCGAGTCGGGCGCCTGTCTGCCCACGCCGGGCCGTGTGCCGGCCCCGCGCGCCGATTTCGGCCGCAACCCGGGCGATTACCAGGTGCCGGTGCTGTTCAACAACAACTGCCTCACCGAGATTCTCGCGCGCCAGGACGACTACTGGAGCGGCAAGATCAGCGAGGAGGAGTTCCGCCATCTCATCGGCAGCCCCACCAACGACAGCCCCTTGCCGAACATTCAGATGATCATTTTCGAGAACAACTACGGCAACAACCACTCCAACGTGAACAAGCGCTTCGCCGGCATGGCGAACACCGAGTTCAACTGGGGCTTCCAGTGGCACATGAACCAGCCCACCGCGGAGCTGTGCGACATTATCCTGCCGGCGCCCGTGTGGCAGTTCGAGGGCATGGACGAGTACATGTACGGCCACCAGCGCTTCGTGAGCGGCCCCAATGGCATGCGCAACTACTTCACCTTCTGCGGCCGCGGCCTGGACTTCCCGGGCGAGGTGCGCTCCAAGGAATGGGTGTGGACCGAGATCGCCAAGCGCCTCGGCGACGAGGTGGTGGAGGGCTACAACCCCCGCATGAAGGACGTGCCGGTGGAGCAGTGGGTCGACGCCCAGGAGGCCATCTACAAGGAGGCTTTCGAGAAATGGGCCGACAACGCCACGATCATGGCCTACCTCGGCTACGACCATCGCCCCACTTGGGAGGAGTTCAACGCCAAACCGGTCATCCGCACCGAGATCGATGAGCCCTACTACCCGTTCAAGTCGGCGCTCGACAAGGGGGAGAGCCCGTTCAACACCCCCACGAAGAAGATCGAGTTCGCCTCGAATTTCGTGAAGACCCACGATATGACCGAGAGCCGTTGGCGCGGTCGCATCGACCCGATGCCGGTGTGGAGCCCGAGCTACGTGGAAGGCGACATCTCTACCGCCTCCAACGACGGCTTCTACAACCCGAAGGTGAAGAAGTACCCGCTTTCCCTCGTGACCCCGGTGTCGGTGTACCGCCAGCATTCCAGCAACGACAACAACCCCTTCATGCGCGAGGACGTCTATCGCCACGCCGTGTGGATCTCCGGCGTGGACGCCAAGGCCCGCGGCATCAAGGACGGCGACATCTGCCGCGTGTACAGCGATCGGGGCGAGACGGTGCTGACCGCCTACGTCACCAACCGCTGCATGCCGGGCACCGCTGCCGTGCACCATGGCGGCTGGTACCAGACCAACGGCGAGACGTCCGAGATGAACGTGTTCGGCCAGGATATGCGCGGCACGCCGAACATCCTGCTCGACGACGGGCACCTGCCCCACATCTTGGGCGCGCTCATCATCGCCGGTCTCGTCGAGGTTGAGAAGATCGCCGACGGCGACGCCGAGGGCTTCGGCGGCGAGGCCGAGCGCGGCGGCGCCCGCGGCGCGTCGGTGGCCGTGGCATGCCGCGACCGCCTCGCTCGTGCCCAGGGCGACCGCGACGCCGCGGCCGTGGCCCTGGAGGCGGCTTGCGCCCGGGCCGAGGCGGCCGAAGAGGCTGCAGCCATCGGAGCCGATCCCGTGACCGCCGTTGAGAACGCCTAGCCGATTGTATCCGAGAGGAGGAACTATGACCCAGTACGGATTCTTTTTCGATATGAACCGCTGCTACGCCTGCCAGGCCTGCAGCATCGCCTGCAAGGACTGGAACGATATCGATCCCGGCGCCGAGAAGTGGATGACCGTCTACGAGTGGGAGTCGGGCACGTTCCCGGCCATCCGCCTGCACTCGCTGGCGTTCTCCTGCGCCCATTGCGAGAACCCCGCCTGCGTGGCGGTGTGCGAGAGCGGCGCCCTGTATAAGGAGGACGAGTTCGGGGCCGTTCTGGTAGACCAGGACAAGTGCACCGGCTGCCGCAAGTGCTACGACGCCTGCCCCTACGGCGCGCCGAAGTTCGCGACCGATGAGCCGACGGCCAAGATGAGCAAGTGCACCATGTGCGTCGACCGCCTGTCTGAGGGCATGCAGCCGGCCTGCACCATGAGCTGCCCTCTGCGCGCCTTCGACTTCGGCCCGCTCGACGAGCTCATCGAGAAGTACGGCGATGTGCGCTACTGCGAGGGCATGCCCGCGCCGGATGCCACCAACCCGGCCTTCATCATCTGGAACCCCCGCGAGAAGACCCCGCTTCTTCCCTACGACGTGGACGAGGCCATCGCGCTCAACCAGCAGCGCGGCGACTTGGGCACCATGTTCGAAAGCGAAGAGGATCTGAAGGTCTTCGACGAGGGAACCATCGGCCGCGACGAGCTGAAGATGAAGCACGGCTCCGTCATCGAGCTCATGCGCGCCACGCGCAACGACATGGCGTAGGAGACGCCGAGGTCGTTCGCGCGACTACAACGCCAACTCGGGCGGCGGCCCGTGCCTGCACCCCGCCGCCCTTTTGCTATCGTCTACGTTTACTTCCGGGTGTGGAGGACCTGCAAGTGAACTTAGGGGAAATCGTTCGTTAATTTGAAAGGGGAAAGAAATGGAGTGGATCGGAGTTATCGGCATCGTTGCCGGTCTCGTCTTCTTCGTCATCGCGGCCATGCGCGGCTGGAACGTGCTCATCACGTCCATCGTCACGGCCATCATCATCGCGCTCACCAACGGCATGGACATCATGAATGCCATGGTGGGCACCGAAACATCCTACGCCACCGGCTTGGCTGGCTTCATCCGCGGCAACTTGATGATCTTCATGGGCGGCGCCATCATGGGCGAGTTCATGGACAAGTCGGGCGCCGCCAAGGCCATCGCCCAGGCCATCATGGCCAAGGTGGGAACGAAGAGCCCGTACTTCGTGCTGCTGGGCATCTCGGCTGTGGGCGCTCTGCTCACCTACGCCGGCATCTCGATGTTCGTGGCCATGTTCGCCCTCATCCCGCTGGCCCGCCCGATGTTCCGCGAGTGCAACATCCCGTGGCACCTGTTCTGCGCCGCATGGACGCTGGGCGCCTGCTCGTTCACCATGGCCATGATCCCCGGCGTGCCGGCCGTGGCCTGGATCAACGCCGCCAATGGTTGCGGCGTGTCGCTCACCGCTGCCCCCATCATGGGCATCGTGGGCTCCATCATCGCTATTGCGGTGAGCTGCGTCTACATCAAGTTCGCCCTGAAGCGCGCTGAGGCCAAAGGCGAGCACTTCGTGGCTGACGCCGACGATGTGGCTGTGGAAGAAGATAAGAACATCCCGAGCGTGGGTCTGGCCCTGCTGCCGCTCATCATCCTGATCGCCGTCATCATCGGCCTCTCCGCCACCGGCATGAAGAACGTCGTGTACATCGGCATGCTGGCCGGCATCATCGCCTCTATCGTCTGCTTCTTCAAGTACGTGCCCTCCATCCGCGACGCGCTCGGCAAGGGCGCCGTGGCCGGCGTGGGCCCGGCCGTGTTCACCTCTGCTGCGGTGGGCGTGGGCACGGTGGCCGCCGCCTCGGTGGGCTTCACGGTTATCTACGAGGCCATCTTCAACATGCCCGGCGGCACCTACGTGTCCGCCGCCACGATGGCCGCGGCCCTCGGCGGCATCATGGGCTCCGGCTCGGGCGCGGTGGGCATCATCGCCCAGAACTTCCTCGAGCCGTACCTGGCCACGGGCGTCGATCCGGCGGCTCTGGCGAAGATCATCGCCACGTCGGCCACGATCGGCGGCGCGCTGCCCAACTCCGGCGCCATGTTCGGCATGCTCGCCGCCATGGGCCTGAACCACAAGAACTCCTACAAGCACATCGCCGCCATCTCCATCGGTGCTGGCATGTGCGCCCTCGTGGTCATGATCATCATGGCGAACGTGGGTATCTACTAAGGAGTCCCTTGAAGTTGTCGTGCTCGCTTCACTGCGGGCACGGCGCCCTTGCTGGGGCGTCCTCCAAGCCCTAGCTGTTTCGGTTGTTCCGCAGGAGGCGTGCCGCTTGCGTGAATGATGTGTTGTTGGGAGATGCGCTGCGGGCGCGGCGCATCCGAGAGAAGGAGAACCACCATGTGCTTCAGACCAGCAGATGTGGCCTCGGCGGGCCCTGCCCAGTGCCCCGAATGCGGCAAGGCGATCGAGATGATCGGCGGGATCGAGTTGAAGGCCTGTCCGTTCTGCGGCTGCGATTTCACGCCCTACCTTAACGG
>CABSMC010000006.1 GCA_902478715.1 uncultured Adlercreutzia sp. | reverse complement strand
CTGCCGAGGGTCGTCTCCGCTCCGCTGCGACGACAGCCGCCACGGCGACGGCGCAGAAGCCGTCGTCTCGTCGCGCGGCGTCGTCCGGTGAAGGCGATGGCGGCCGCGAAGTGCGGAAGGGGAGGGAAGGCCGTTCGAGCGCTCCTTCTCGCAAACGCCGCCATCCGGTGCGGGTGGCGGTGGTGTCCGTAGCTATCGTTGTCGTTTTGCTTGTCGGTGCGGCGGCGGGCGGATTCGCGTGGCTCCACTGGTTCTCCGAGGACGATGCGGCCGATTTCGCGGGCACCTGGTATTTGGCCGGCACGGCTACGTCCATCACCATCACCGAGGATCGCATCCAGCTGACCGATGATGTGTCCTACCGTTATGCGCTGAACGACCAGGACAAAACCTTCGAGCTATCCTTCGGCAACTTGAAGGGCGGCGGCCGCTATCGGTTCTCGCTCGATCGCAACCAGCTGGCCCTGGTGGACGGCGACTTCTCCGGCGCCGACACCTTGGCCGACGATATCGCCTGGACGCTGCGCGCGCTGGCCGAGGGCGCCCAGGGGCGCGTGCTGGCTCCGGAGGAGGCGGCCCGGGGCGTCACGCTGCTTTCCCGCACGCCCACGGGGACGCCGTCGCTTCCCGAGGCGGCTGACACGCCCGAGGCCCCGGCTGGCGAAGATGCCAAGGCCGACACCGGTGATGGCTCGAAATCCGGCAACGACGACGGCGGCGCAGAGCCCGACAAGGCCGACGCCACCTCGGCCCCCGACACCTCGGACAAAGCTGACGACCGTGCCTAGGCTCGCCGTCGAGCGCATTGCCTTCGAGCGCGATCGCATGGCCCTGCTCGTGCGCGTGCCTGAGGGCGCGGACGCCTCTTTGGGCGCGTGCGGCGCCGATCGGCTGCTTGCCGCGCGCCCCTCCCTCGCCTTCCACACCTGCTTGAATGACGAGGACGCCCCCTTTGCCGAGGTGCTCGCCCGCACGTCGCTGCCTCACGCGCTGGAGCATCTGGTCATCGATTTGCAGGCTGCGAACCCCGCTTGCGCCTCCGATGCCACGTTTGTAGGTACGACGGAATGGCTCTCGAAGCGGGACGGTTTGGCCCGTGTTACAGTAAACTTTACCGATGACCTCATCGCATTGGGCGCCCTGAAGGACGCCTTGGCGCTTCTGGAAGGGACGGTTGAATAAGATGTCGTCAGCTCACATCACCTTCGACACCACCGGCGACAAGATCGCCCGACGCGTGCGCAAGATGCGCCCGTCGGCCGTGCGCAACCTGTTCGCCGCTGCTACGCGCGACGATGTAATCTCGCTGTCGGGCGGCATGCCCGCTGTGTCGCTTCTGCCCGAGGAGGACATTCGCCGCGCCACGCTGGCCGCCATTGAAAGCCCCGAGGCCCGCGCGGTATCGCTGCAGTACGGCCCCACCGACGGGCTCGCCGGGCTGCGCGCCGTGCTCGCCGACATGATGCGCGATCTGGGCATCCGCGTGAAGGCCGACCAGGTGCTCGTCACCACGGGCGCCCAGCAGGCCCTAACGCTCATCGCCGAGGCTTTCATCGACCCCGACGACATCATCATTACCGAGGGCCCCACCTATCTGGGAGCTCTTCAGGCCTTCTCCGCCTTCGAGCCCGATGTGTGCGCGATCCCCTTCGACGAGGACGGCATGCGCATGGATCTTCTGGAAGAGGAGCTCAAGCGTATCGGCAAGGACAACCCGCGCCTGAAGTTCTGCTACACCATCCCGAATTTCCAGAACCCCGGCGGCGTCACGATGACGGCTGAGCGCCGGCGCCGCCTGCTCGAGCTGGCCCGTGAGTACAACTTCATGGTGGTGGAAGACGACCCTTACGGCCGTCTCCGCTACGACGGCGGCCACCAGGTGCCCCTGAAGGCCATGGACGATTCGGTCATTTACCTGGGCACGATTTCGAAGATGCTGGGGCCGGGGCTGCGCACGGGCTGGATTGCCGCGCCCGAGGCCGTGCTCGCCCGCATCAACCTGGTGAAGCAGGGTGCCGATTTGTGCGGCAGCGCCTTCGACCAGCTGGTCGTGCAGCACTACTTTGCCGATGTCGCCTGGCAGCGCACGCTGCAGAAGTTCATCGCGCTGTACAAGGAGCGCCGCGACGCCATGCTGGCGGCCCTCGACGAGTTCTTCCCGCCCGAGGCCACCTGGACGCATCCGGCCGGCGGCATGTTTCTCTGGATTACGCTGCCGGACTATATGGATACCGATTCGATGCTTGCCGAAGCGCTGGAGTCGGGCGTAACCTATGTGCCGGGGAATTCGTTCTTCCCCGATGGCAAAACCGGGCGCAACTCCATGCGCGTGAACTTCAGCTTCGAGACGCCCGAATCCATCACCGAGGCCATCCGACGCCTAGCGAAGGTGATCGAGGAGCGCCTCGAACTCTACCGCGTGTTCATTGAGGCCGGCGCGCTGCCCGGCTACGACAGAAAGGATGCAGCCATGGACGAGAATGCCACTTCTTGGAAGGACGTCATCGTTGATTCCGAGCAGAACGAGGAAGCGGTCATGCAGGCCCGCGAAGGCGATGCCGAGCAGATCGAGATCGCCGAGGAGAAGGTGGCCGAGGCGCAGGAAGCTGCGGCAGAATAAAGGCCGCCCCCGAGGAGTTTCAACAACAAAGGAGACGTGTATGAAAGTTGCAGTGCTCATGGGAGGCAAGTCCTTCGAGCGCGAGGTGTCGCTGGCCTCCGGCAAGGTGGTGTGCGAGGCGCTGGAAGAGGCTGGCCACAAGGTGGTGCCCCTGGACACCAACGCCGAGCTGGTTCCCACGCTGCGCAGCGAGCGGCCCGATGTGGTGTACAACGCCCTGCACGGCAAGCACGGCGAGGACGGCACCATCCAGAGCCTGCTGGAGTTCCTCGGCATCCCGTTCGTGGGCTCGCCGGCGAGCGTCTGCCATCGTGCTTGGAACAAGGACGCCCTGCACTCGTCGCTGGCGAAGTACCGCGATCTTACCGGCGAGGAGGGCTGCGCGTCCTGGCCCCAGGGTGTCTACCTGGCGCGCGATGCTTTCAAGGGCATGGGCGCGGCCACGGCGCTCGATATGGTGGCCGACCGCGTCATCGGCGGGTATCCGGTCTGCGTGAAGCCGGCCCACGGCGGCAGCGCCCTGGGCGTGCACAAGGTGGAAAGCCAGGAGGAGCTGGGCGAGGCGGTGCTCGATGCGCTGTCCTACGACGAGGCCGTGAACATCGAGCAGTGGGTCGATGGCGTGGAGCTTTCCGTGTCCATCCTCGGCACCGGCTGGGACGCCCACGCGCTGCCGCCGGTAGAGATTGTGGCGCGCGAGGGCTTTTACGACGCGGCGGCCCGCGTGGCCGACGACGCTGTGGAGTTCTTCTGCCCCGTGCGCGACGAGTCGCTTTCCCCCAACGCGGCCGATGCCCAGGCCATCCGCGCGGAAATCGAGCGGGCGGCGCTGGAAGTCTACCGCGCCTACAGCGTGCGCGATCTCGGGCGCGTCGACCTCATCTGGGACGGCGGCGCGGCCCGCTGCTTCGAGGTAGATGTGTCCCCGGGCATGACCGAGCGCTCCCTGTTCCCCATGGCCTGCGCCGCGGCCGGCCTGTCGCTGCCCGCGGTGCTCGACACGCTCGTGAACGAGGCCTACGCCCGCGGTGCCTGTTTCTAGGTTCGCACGGACTGAGGTTTTCTCTGAGAGATTTCCTCATCTATGACGAATTACAACTTGTTTACCGTAAGGTGAGCAATGAGCAGCGAGAGCCCCCGCGCGGGGCTCTCCGCCTATAATGGGCGAACCTGATACTCTGTCGATAAAGGAGGCAGTTATGGCCAACAAATTTGGAATGTTCCTCATCGGTGGCGTCGTTGGCGCCGTTGCAGCTCTGCTGGCCGCGCCCCGTTCTGGCGCTGAGATGCGCGCCATGGTGGCTGACAAAGCCGGCGAGTTCGCGGGCAACGCCCAGCAGTGGGGCGATTCCGCCGCCGCCGGGGCCCAGCACATCTACCAGGAAGCGGCCACCAAGGGTGCCGAGGTCGTGAACAACGTGACGGCCCGTGGCCAGGAGATCGCCTCTGAGGCCGCCGCTCGCGGGGCCGATGTGGCCGCCACTATCCAGGAGGCCGCTAGCAACATCTCCCCGACGATCAACGAGAAGGGCGACGAGCTGCGCGACAAGATCGAAGCCGCCCGTCAGCGCATTGCCGATCAGGTGGCCAAGAACGCCGACGCCGACGCCGATGCCGCCGAGACCGTCAAGGACGTCGCCGAGACGGCCAAGGAAGCCGCAAAGGACGCCGCCGCCACGGCCGAGGAAGGCGCCAAGGAGACGGCTGCCGAGGTGAAGGAAGCCGCCGGCGAGGTGGCGAAGGCCGCCGAGGGCAAGAAGGACGAGAAGTAAATCATGGCCAAGCGATACGGCACCACGGGCGAGATCGTTGGAAAGCGCGTGCTTCTCGACAAGAGCACGCCGAAGAAACCCGAGGCGGTAAAGCGGCTCGGGAAGGTGCGCCACTGCGTGTTCCACCCCACCCAGCGCCGCTTTGTCGGCTTCATCGTGAAACGCCCCGATTTGCTGTGGATGTTCCGCCGCAAGGACGTGTTCGTGGCCTACAACGGCTACGACGTGGTGGACGGTCGTATCGTGGTATCCCAGGCCCCCGAGGCCACGGGCAAGGGCGCCTGCAAGGCCATGGGCGTGAACTACGACGATTGCGTGCTGTGGGCGGGGCTGCCCGTCATGGGCGAGGACGGCACCGTGTACGGCACGGTGGGCGACGTGTCCTTCGACCCGAAGACCGGCGAGGTGCGCTCGCTCACCGTGACCCAGGGGGCCACGGCCAGCGCGCTGCTCGGCGTTCGCGAGATCCCCGGGCACCTCATCCGCGGCTTCAAGCGCGGCATCGGCGCGGCGCTTTCCGTGAACGGGCAGGACGAGGGGGAGGAACCGATTTTGGGCGCCATCCTCGTGTCCGACGAGGTGGCCGAGCTTGCCGTCGAGGGCGGTCTGGCCGCGAAGGCCGGCGAGGCCACGGCCGTGGTGGCCGACCGCGCCCGCGAGACCGTGGAGGCCGTGAAGCCGGCCGTGTCCACTGCCACCAAGGCTGCGGGCAAAGCTGTGAACAAGGGGGCCTACGCCACGGGCCGCCAGATCAAGCGCGCCAGCGGCATGTTCTCCGCCTTCAAGGAGGAGTACGACAAGGCTCGCAAGGAAGACGACTAGGCCGCGCGCTGTGGGCGGGCGCTGGGCGCCGACGTTTTGGGCGCCGAGGCGCCGATCTGCGCGCCGCGGGCCTGCGGCTTACGATTTCGTCACTAAGGTAAAGAGTTCCTGAAAGCCGCCCCCGTCGTGGGGCGGCTGCATTAGACTGGAAGCCATGGAAAAGCACCCGAACAACCACCACCATTCCGAACGGCTCGAGAAGCTCGAGGCGAAGGCCCACGAGGAGAAGTCGGTCGCCGGGCATCCGATGCCTGCGGCGGACATCTTCAAGTTCGTGGGGCTCATCGCGTTCTTCGTCATCATGATCGTGGTGGTCGTGCTCGTCTGGCCCATGATCCACGAGCTGTTCGAGCCCGGCGGTGTCGACCGCGTCACCTCCGACATCCGCAACGCCGGCCCCTGGGGCTTCCTCATTCTGCTGGCAATCCAGTTCCTTCAGATCGTCGTGGCCTTCATCCCTGGCGAGGTAGTCCAGGTGGCCGCCGGCATGATTTACGGGCCTTGGGTGGGCGCGCTCATCATCTGGCTCGGCTGCATTATCTCGAGCTCGTTCATCTTCGTGCTGGTGCACAAGTTGGGCGCCCCGTTCGTCCAGGCCATGGTGCCCGAGAAGTACATGGGCAAGTTCCGCGATTGGGAGACCTCCGACAAGTTCAACGTCATCGTGTTCATCCTGTTCCTCATCCCAGGGCTGCCTAAGGACGTGTTCACCTACATCACGCCGCTCACGCACATGTCCATGAAGAACTTCGTGCTCATCTCGAACTTCGCCCGCATTCCCGGCATCGTGCTTTCCACCTACGCGGCAGCGGGGCTTGTGTCGGGCAATATCGTGGAATCGGTCATCATCTTCGCCGTGACCGCCGCTGTGGCCATCGTGGCGCTTGTCGTATACGGACGCGTGACCAAAAAGTCGAACGGCTCCGAGAAGTAATCCGTGCCGCGCCGCCTCCATGCCAGCGCTTGGGCGCAACGAGAGGTTCTACGCCTACTTTCTTTGTGAAAGAAGGCGCGGTCAGGCTTTGTTTCTGTACAATAAGCGCGTTATTGCAACGAACCTTTAGGAGGATACCCATGCCGAAGATCACCCGTGATCAGGTGCGCGTTCCCGCCGACGTCATGCCCGAGGCCCGTGACGAGTACATCACCAACTATCTGAAGGCCACGCGCGAGACCGGTCGTCTCATGCTGTTCGCCTGCGATCAGAAGATCGAGCACCTGAACAAGGACTTCTACGGCGAGGGCATCGATATCGCCGACCTCGATCCGGAGCACCTGTTCAAGATTGGCTCCGAGGGCGTCTGCGGCGTGCTTGCCGGCCAGCGCGGGCTGGTGGCCCAGTACGCGGCGGATTACCCGGAGATCAACTACCTCATCAAGATGAACTCCAAGACCAACCTCGTCGGCACCAAGCAGGAGGATCCCTACTCCCCGCAGCTGTACGATCTGGACGCCGTGCTGGCCATGAAGGAGGCCGGCGTGAACATCGTGGGCCTCGGCTACACGATCTACCTCGGCTCCGAGTACGAGGCCACCATGATGGCCGAGGCCGGCGAGCTCATCGCCCAGGCCCATGCCAACGGCCTCATCGTCGTGCTGTGGATCTACCCCCGCGGCAAGGCCGTGACCGCTGAGAAGGATCCGGATCTCATCGCCGGTGCCGCCGGTGTGGCTCTCTGCCTTGGCGCCGACTTCGTGAAGGTGAACCCGCCGAAGCCCGAGGACGGCCGCACTCCGGCCGAGGCGCTGAAGGTGGCTTCCACCGCCGCCGGCCGCACGGGCCTGGTGTGCGCGGGTGGCTCCACCGTGGATGCCGAGACCTTCCTCACCCAGCTGTATGACCAGATTCACGTGGGCGGCGCCGACGGCAACGCCACGGGTCGCAACATTCACCAGCGCTCCCTGGACGAGGCGGTGCGCCTGACCAAGGCCATCTCCGCCATCACCTTGGCCGACTGGGCTGTGGCCGACGCCCTGGCCGTGTTCAACGGCGAGAAGGACTTCACCCTGGCCGACATCTAGTCCGGCCTCGGAGCTTGTTGGCGGCTTCGCGCCCAGAGCGTCCGCCAACCTTGCGCTCGATCCCGTAGGGGGCGACCTCGGTCGCCCCTTTTTTGTCGCGCGGCATTGCGCCGCTTGCGGAGGGCGGGCCAAGGCCAGCCCCTATGGAAATTGTCCTCTACCGATATTGGTTCTCGCGAATACTGTGGAGAGAAAGTCATTATGAGCGCACTGGACGAATTCACCGTGAAGGTCACCCGTCCGTACCGGGAGGAAGATGTGCCGGCGATGGTGGAGATCTGGAACGAGGTTGTGGACGCGGGCAACGCCTTTCCGCAGACCGAGCCGCTTACCTTGGAGGAAGCGCGGGCCTTCTTCGCCGAGCAGTCCCATGCGGCCGTGGCTACGGCGGGTGGGCGCATCCGCGGGCTGTACATTCTGCATCCCAACAATATCGGGCGCTGCGGGCACGTCGCCAACGCGAGCTTCGCGGTGTCGGGGGGAAGCCGCGGCGAGGGCATCGGGCGTTTGCTCGTGGAGGACTGCCTGCGCCAAGCGGGCGCGTGCGGGTTTCGCGGGCTGCAGTTCAACGCCGTGGTGGCTAGCAACGAGCGGGCGCGAGCGCTTTACGAGAAGCTCGGATTCGCGCGCATCGGCATGATTCCCGGCGGCTTTTGCAACCGGGATGGCATCTACGAGGACATGTACATCTACTACCACCCGACGGAGTAGAGCATTCGACTCAAGCATGCAAAACGGCCCCGCGTGAGCAGGGCCGTTGACTTCGATGGTGCCCGAGGCGGGATTTGAACCCGCACACCTTTCGGCAACGGTTTTTGAGACCGTCGTGTCTGCCGTTCCACCACTCGGGCTCAAGGGCACCAGTGCAGTATAGCGGAAGGGCTCGCCAACGTCGAGGTGAAATCGGCGACGCTTAGGGAATTCCCCGAACTACGCCAAACCGCTATGCCAAACCCGCCCACATCATGATCTTCGGCACGTAGCCCATGATGAAGATGATGACAATGAGCGCGGGCAGCCCGAAGGTGAGCCAGCCTCGGGCCCAGCGCGGGAACTTCATGCCCGTGCCCGCATCGGCCTCGGCAAGGAAGTTGTCCCAGCCCCAGCCTTTGCGCGACACGCAGAACACCACGTACAGCAGACTGCCCAGGGGCAGCAGGTTGTTCGACACGATGAAGTCCTCGATGGACTGGATGTCGCCGATACCCGGAATGGTGATGCCGGCAAGCACGTTGAATCCCAGGGCGCAAGGCAGGCTCAGCACGGTGACGAGCACGGCGGTGCGGGCCAAGGCGCGCTTGCGGTCGAGATCCCATTTCTCCATGGTGAAGGTGATGAGGTTCTCGAAGACGGCGATGATGGTGGAGAGCGCCGCGAAGCTCATGAACACGAAGAACAAGGTGCCCCAAAGCTGTCCCAAAGGCATCTGGTTGAACACGTTGGGCAGCGTGACGAACACGAGCGAGGGACCCTGGTCGGGGGCGACGGCGAAGGCGAAGCAGGCGGGGAAGATGATGAGGCCCGCGAGGATGGCCACAGCGGTGTCCAGGCCGCAGATGCGCAGAGCCTCGCCCGTGAGCGAGTTCTGCTTGCCGATGCGGCTGCCGAAGACCTCCATGGCCGAGATGCCCAGCGACAACGTGAAGAACGCCTGGCCCATGGCGGCGTACACGGCGTCCCCGAAGCCGGCCAGGCCGCCGGCGAACATCTTGCCGAAGTCGGGAACCAGATAGAACTCCAGACCCTCTGCGGCGCCGGGCAGGGTGACGGAGCGCGCCACGAGCAGCGCCATGACGCCGAGCAGGGCGATCATCATCACTTTCGTGATGCGCTCGACGCCCTTTTGCAGGCCCAAGCTGCAGACGAAGAAGCCGATGACGACGACGGCGAGCATCCAGCCCACCATCTCGGAGGGGTTGGCGAGCATGGTGCCGAAGACGTCGGCGACGCCGTCGGGGTCAAGACCGGCGAAGGTGCCGGTGGCCATTTTCGCCATGTAGGCGAGCATCCAGCCGCAAACGGTGGTGTAGAACATCATGAGCAGCATGCAACCGATGTAGGCCCACCAGGAGAACCAGTGCCAGCGCCGGGAAGGTTGCAGGATGTCGAAAGCCTGGGCGGCCGAGCGCTGGGAGGCGCGGCCGACGGCGAACTCCATGACCATGACGGGCAGGCCCAAAATGACGAGGAAGATGAGATACATCAGGATGAAGGCTGCGCCGCCGTACTCGCCGGCGATGTAGGGGAAGCGCCACACGTTGCCCAGGCCGATGGCGCAGCCGGCCGAGATGAGGATGAAGCCGAGACGACTGGCGAAGTGCTCGCGGGGCGCGGCGGGCGAAGTGGGGGCGTCGGCGTTGTTGTCCGAGGCGCGGACTGGGGAAGTGGAGGGGGTGTCGGTGGTCATGGGAACCTTCCTGGTGCGGGATTCCAGATGCTTTTGCATTGGACTCCCGAGCGTTTTGAATGAGATTGCAGCGCCATTGTAGCGGAAGACGAGTGGAAAGGTCATGGTGGTGGGAGGCTGCTTTGGCAACGGCTCCGTGTCTGGTGGGGGAGGCGGCCATGCGGCTTAGAGCGGCGCCCTCATAATGCAGTCATGAACGATGTGCTCACATACTTGCAAACCCAGCTGGCCCCGTTCGACGAGGTGCCCTTCAACGCCGTGGACTCGGCGCTGCTCGCGCAGTTCTGCATGGTACGGGGCGAGGGGATTATGCCGCAGGTGTACAGCGGGGAGGCTTCGGAAGCTGCGTCTTCGAAGGCACGTGCGGGCCGCGGGCCTTTAAGCGAGCTGCGCGGTCTGCTCGGCCGCCTGCGGGGGCGTGCGGGCGAACGTGAAGGCCTGCGTGCCGCGAAGGAGGGCGCGGACACTCGAGCCGACGATCCGCTGGCCGGCCCCCAGGGTCTTGGCGCTGTGGGAGCGAAAGCGGCGAGTATGAAGAAGGTCGTGGAGCTTTCTCCGGCGGCGAGGCGAGACCGAGCCGAAATGACCCAGGACGCGACGGCGCCGCTGGATCCCGTGCGGTTCGCCGACCTTATGCGGGCCGAGCTGTTCCCTACGATGTTCTCCGGCATGCACGCGGCGCAGATGAAGCAGCAGCTGTTCTGGATGGCTGCCAGCCCGCGTTTCCGCGATCTGCTCATCTACGATCATGCAGCTGCGTTCGACGAGGCGCGCGACTTGCAGTTCGCCGCCACGACCTACGTGTGCCCCGGGCGCTTCGCTTACGTGGGCTTTCGCGGCACCGATACGACGCTCACCGGGTGGCGCGAGGACTTCAACATGGCCTATCAGGCGCCGGTCGAGGCCCAGGTGCTGGCGGCCCGCTATTTGGCGACGGTGGCCGCCGATCCTCGTCTTCCCAAGACGCTTCTGGTGGGCGGCCATTCCAAGGGCGGCAACCTGGCCGAGTACGCGGCGCTCACGGCGGCGCCGGAGGTGCAGCAGCGCATCGCGCGCCTCTACAACCACGATGGCCCCGGGTTCAAAGCCGGTTTGTTCGCGGCGGCTGACTACGAGCCGCTTGCGGGCCGCATGACCAAGCAGGTGCCGGCCGACTCCATGGTGGGCATCCTCATGGAATCCTTCATGCCGGTGGAAGTGGTGCAGGCCGCCGGGCGCGGCTTCGAGCAGCACTCGGTGTTCCAGTGGATCGTAGAAGGCGCGGACGGAGAGCCGGGTCGAAGCGATGCGGAAGGTGCGCGCGATACGGGCGAGGTGCAGGATGCGGAGACTGCGCGAAACGTGAGCGGCGCGTGGAAGGCCTTCGCCAAGCTCCCCGCACTTCCCGAGCGTACGCAGCGTCGGGCCGAGGCGCTGGATCGCTGGCTCGCCTCTCTGGACGGCAGCGAGCGCGAAGCTATGGTGGACGCCCTGTTCACCGCCTTGAAAGCCGCCGGCATCACCGATGCCTCCCAGCTCTTCGAGGGCGGCCGCGAATGGGCGATCCTGCGCGACGGCGTGATGGGGGCGCCTGCGGAGGACCGCACAATCATGTTGAACGCCCTGCGCGGCCTCACCCGCGCCTTCAGCGACGTTACCGCCGAGCGCAACAGCGCCCGTCGCAATGCCCAGCGTAAGGCCAAGGCCGAGTAACGCTAAATCCAGTGCACGCGTGTCTCGTCGTAGCGCGTGGGGCCTTTGGGCTCCGGTTTGTGCTCGGGATGGCCCACGGCGATGAGCGCGAAAGGCGTAACGCCGCGCGGGCTTCCCAGGGCCACATCGACGGCGGCCATGCGATCCTTCTCCGGCGCGATGCCGAGCCACACGGCGCCCAGGCCCAGGTTGGCGGCTTCGATGAGGATGTTCTCCACGGAAGCGCTCATGTCGTAGGAGGCGTCTTGCGGCGCGCGCAGACCCTCGGTGCGCTGGCACGCCACAATGACGCAGGGGGCGAGTTTGGCCGGCGTGCCGTAAGGGCTTGAAGCGGCCAGGGCCAGACGGGTGGTCTCGTCCCGCGCTATGTAGAATTCCCAGGGCTGCTGGTTCACGGCGGAGGGGGCGGCCATGGCGGCGCGCATCAGCTTCTCGATATCTCGGATGTCCACCGGCTCGTCGGTGTACTGACGGACGCTGCTGCGCAGGTAAATGGCATTCATAGGGCTTGGCCTCGATCCTGAACGTGCGGCGCAAGGTCTCGCGCCAACGGCGAGTCCCAGAGCCTCAAGGGACGAGCGGAAATGGACATGAGGGTGGGTGCCGTTTTCCGCGATTGCCTTCACCTTAGCAAGCTGGTTTCGTTGCCAGGGTGTGAACAGTTCCTTATTACGGTTCCGCCAACCCGCCGCAATAAAACCGACAAGAAGCGGTCGCCCTACAGGTCGCGCTGGTAGAGGTCCTCGTAGGTCTCGCGGCGAGTGACCACGCGGGCCTCGCCGTCGCGCACGAACACCACGGCCGGGCGCGGCTGGCCGTTGTAGTTGCTGGCCATGGTCATGTTGTAGGCACCGGTGCCGAACACGCACACGATGTCGCCGAGGTCGGCCTTCTGCAGGGGCATGTCGATGACCACGGCGTCGCCGCTCTCGCAGTGCTTGCCGCACAAGGTGACGATCTCCTCACGGGGCTGCCCGGCTTTATTGGCGATGGTGGGCTCGTAGTCGGCGTGGTAGAGAGCCGTGCGGATGTTGTCGGACATGCCGCCATCGACCGCCACGTACTTGCGGATGCCCGGCAGCGTCTTCAAGATGCCCACGGTATACAGCGTGACGCCGGCCGGGGCCACAAGCGAGCGGCCCGGCTCCACCAGAAGGCGCGGCAGGGGCAGGTTATGGCTCTCGCATAGATCGCGCACGGCCGAGCAGGTGACCTCGGCGAAGTCGTCGATGGAAGAGGGCTGATGCTCGGCCAAATACGCGATGCCGAGGCCGCCGCCCAAGTCGAGCTCGGTGATCTCGTGGCCGTAGGTGTCGCGGATGCGGGCCATGAACTCCACCATGACCGCCGCCGCCTCGCGGAAGGAGTGCAGCGCGAAGATCTGCGAACCGATGTGGCAGTGCAGGCCCACCAGGCGCACGTTCTCGGCGGCCAGCACGTCGCCGACGCACTTGAAGGCGAAGTCCTCGCGCATGGTGAAGCCGAACTTCGAGTCCTCGCAGCCGGTGCGGATGTACTCGTGGGTGTCGGCCTCAACGCCGGGGGTGATGCGCATGTACACGTCCTGCACCACGCCGAGGCGCCCGGCGATCTCGTTCACGCGGGCCAGCTCGATGCGGGAATCAAGCACGATGCGCCCGACGCCGGCGGAGATGGCCTCTTCCAGCTCGCGGGGCGTCTTGTTGTTGCCGTGGACGAACACGCGCTCCATGGGGAAGTCTACCGAGCGGGCGCAGGCCAGCTCGCCGCCGCCAGACACATCCAGGCACAGCCCCTCGGCCTCGGCGATGCGCACCACTTCCTTGTTCAGGAACGCCTTCGACGCGTAAATGATGTCGGAATTCTCGTAGCGGCTGCGGAAGGCCTCGCGGTAGGCCTCCATGCGGTGACGCAGGTCGGCCTCGTCGAACACGTAGAGTGCGGTGCCCTCCTTGCGGGCCAGCTCTACCATGTCGACGCCGCCGATGAACAGGTGGTCGTCGCGCACCTCGGCGGTCTCGGGCAGCACGGCGCCCAGCTCCATGGTGGTGCGCATATCGGGCTTCTTCGTCAGGTCTGAGGCGGGCAGGGACATTTCCGCGTCCTTTCTCGGCGTGTCACGGCGCCGCGTTGCAGCAGCGCAGGTCTCTCATGATCTGGCGCCTATGGTAACAAGGCTCTGTTTCAAGTGCTTAAAATCGGCGGCCTTCCGTGTGATATTTCGGAACGAATGGCGGCGTGCGGTCGAGGTGCCAGCTCCTGTGGTATATTCTCGGCAGCAAATAATGTCGAGCGAAATGCTCTACTTTGGAATGCCCCGAACGAAAGGACGCGAAATGGCGAAGACCGAACCTTCTATCGATCAGTGGCTGCGCGAGGCTAAGGCCGATCCGGCGGCGGCCCAGTGCGGCATGTTCCTCACCCACAACGGCGTGGTGCGCATCACGCCGAAGGCCCAGGTGCGCGAAGGGGTAGAAGGCCTCGGCGAGGTGGTGGCCGTGGAGTTCTCCTACGATGCGGAGGGCCTGGCCGCTGCCGAGGCCGAGGCGCTTACCTGGCCTGGCGTCTATTATGTGCGCACCTGGCTGAACGAGGGGCGCTGCGAGGTGGGTGCTTCGCTCATGTACGTGCTCATCGGCGCCGATATCCGCCCCAACTGCATCGACGCGCTGCAGAAGCTCGTCGGCCACATCAAGAACGAGCTCGTGGTCGAGAAGGAAATTTTCGAATAGAAGCCTTTGGCAGAGCGGGGAGAGGGCGGTTTCCCAGCCCGCTGCGCGCTTTATCCCCCTGCGAACGCGGCAAAAGAAACAGCGAAAGGAACGCACATGAGTCGGTACCATCCCGACACCACTGCTGCTGAAGTGGAAGCTGTTTCTTAACGGCCGCGTTCTCCAGGGGGCGCGCAGAGGTCTGGGAAACCGCCCTCTCCCCGCTCTGATGTACGACTTCCTTCGTGGTGCCTGTATAATCGTCCGATCACAGAGAACTTTCGCGCTCGGGAGAGGACGTAACATGGCAGTGAAAATCGGCTTGGTGGGCACCGGCACCGTCGGCGGCGGGTGCATCGACATCATCCAGAAGCATAAGGACGACTTTTTGCGCCACTTCGGTGTGGATATCGAGTTGGCGCGCGTGTGCTCGCTGTCGTCGGCCGAGGCCGAGGCCCACGGGGTCGGCCACCTGTTCACCGACAACTTCAACAACATCATCAACGATCCCGAGATCGATATCGTGGTGGAGCTCATCGGCGGCACCACCATCGCGCGCACGGTCGTATTGAACGCGCTCGCTGCCGGTAAGAATGTGGTCACAGCCAACAAGGCGCTCATGGCCACGCATGGCAAAGAGGTCATGGAAGCTGCCGAGGCCGCCGGCAAGGAACTGGCCTTCGAGGCGTCCGTGGGCGGCGGCATTCCCATCATCGATCCGCTGAAGCACTCGCTCATCGCCAACGAGATCACCTCGGTCATGGGCATTGTGAACGGCACTACCAACTACATGCTCACCCGCATGGCCGACAACGGCCTGTCCTACGAGGACGCCCTGCATGAGGCGCAGCAGAAGGGCTTCGCCGAGGCCGACCCCACGGCGGACGTGGGCGGTTTCGACGCGGCGGCGAAGATCGCCATTCTGGCCTCCATCGCCTTCAACTCGCGCGTGACCTTGGACGATGTGTTCACCGACGGCATCACGAATATCTTGCCGGTGGATATCGAGGCTGCTCGCGACATGGGTTACGTCATCAAGCTTCTGGCCATCGCCCATCGCCGCGAGGACGGGGTCGATGTACGCGTGCATCCCACCATGATCCCGACGAACCACCAGCTGGCCACCGTGAACGGCGTGTTCAACGCCATTTACGTGGTGGGCGACTTTGTGGGCGAGACCATGTTCTTCGGCGAGGGCGCCGGCGCGGGTGCCGCGGCTAGCGCCGTCATGGGCGACGTGCTGGAAGTGGCGCGCCACATTCAGCAGGGCGTGGCTCCCATTGTGGGCTGCACCTGCACCGACGACCTGCCCATCCTGCCTATGGACGAGCTGGTCATGCGCTATTACCTGCGTTTCTCGGTGACCGACCGTCCGGGCGTTCTGGAAACCATGGCCGGTGTGTTCGCGCGTCACAACATCTCGGTGAAGTCCATCGTGCAGCGCGGCCGCTCCGGCGCCGAGCGCGTCGACCAGGTGGTGGTCACCCACCGCTGCCGCGAGCGCGACATCCGCGAGGCTCTGGAAGAGGCCCTGGCCCTGGACAACGTGGTGCTGGACACGCCTTCCGTCATCCGCGTGGAGGAATAAGTGATTGGCATCATTTTCGATTGCGATGGGACGCTCGTGGATTCCATGGGCGCGTGGCATGAGGTTGATCGTACGCTGGCGGCCGAGGCCGGCATCACGCTGACCGAGGCCGACGCCGAAGCCATCACTACCATGTCGCTGCCCGAGGCTAGCGCCTATCTGCACGAGCAGTGCGGTCTCGGCGAGAGCAACGAGGCGGTGCTCGAGATGATCTTCGACCGCATGCGCGCCTTCTACGCCAACGAAGTGGACGCTCGTCCGGGCGCGCTGGCCTTCGTGCAGGCCCTGTACGAGCGCGGCGTGCCTATGGCAGTGGCCTCGTCCACGCCGGCCGATATGCTGGCCACCTGCGTCGAACGTTGCGGATTCGCCCCTTACATGAAGGCCGTCGTGTCTGTGGATGACCTGCAAACGAGCAAACGCGAGCCGGCCATCTACGATCACGCCCGCAGCTTTCTTGGCACCGACCGCGCCCGCACCTGGGCTTTCGAAGATGCCGCCTACGCTCTGGACACCCTGCGTGCGGCCGGTTACCGCACTGGTGCCATCTACGATAACGATATCTCCGGTACTCGCGACCAGCTTTTCCAACGCGCTGAGTTCCTCATCGCCTCATGGGAGGACTTCGATCCCGATACTTTCCTCGGCAAAGCGGAAGCTTAAACGACAAAACCGTAAGATACGCGCAACGGCAGCGTAAGTGGATGCTGCCATGATGGAACCATCGAAATTGGGGGATGCGGAACCGCCGAAAGGCTCAATTGGGAGCACATCGCCCAGCCCGTGTCCCGCCCGAGCGAAAGGAGCCTATCATGATCACCACGCTCTGCGCCGCCGCCCTGCTCGCTGCCGCCGTCTTCGTCCTCGCCGGCTGCATTGCCACCGCGGCCCTATAAAACGGTTCACCTTTCGGCCCCCGGCGAACCTCGCGCGTCGGAGGGCGATCCCTCTGACGCGCGAGTTCGTCTTACGTGGAGCGGAGACGTGAGCGCGAGAAAGCTCTTTCTAGAGGCCGAATTCCTCGAATCGTGCACGGCGAGCATCGGCATCGGTTGCAACGAGTGCCACCTCTTCTGAGCGGCCAGATTCGATCAGCGCCGCTATCAACGCGCCAAGACGCGCTTCTCCCGCTTCAAGTCCCTCAGTCCGCCCTTCGCTTTCCGCTGCCTTGACGGCGATGTGCTCTTGCTTATCGAGGTCTTCCTGAAGCATGCGTCTTTGTTCCTCAAGCACGCGCTTTTGCTCCTCGAGTGCATGTTTTTGCTTCTCGAGGTCTTCCTCGAGCGCGCGCTGTTGCTCTTCAAGCGTGCGCTTCTGGATTTCGAAATCTCCCCGGTCTTCCTCGAGCGTGCGCTTCTGGATTTCGAAATCTCCCCGGTCTTCCTCGAGCATGCGCTTCTGGATTTCGAAATCTTCCCGGTCTTCCTCGAGCATGCGTCTCTGGATCTCCATATCTTCCTCGAATGTCAGCAAGGCCATCTTCTCCTTTCTCCACGCTTCGTCGCCGTTCGCTGCCCTTACGGCGGCGGCTAGCTTCGTGGCGAACCGATCGTCGCCCGCTTCTCCGGTAGAGATATAGTGTAGCAGGTTTCGCAGGCGTCCCGGAGGGAGCCTGTCCCAGGCAGGGGCAGCCAAGACGATCCAGGTGAACCCATGGTCCGTTTTCACGCTCGTATTCTCCTGGCACTTTACGTTTAGCGTGTATACCGGCAGCCCCGCATTGAAGGGATCGTGCAAGCAGATGAAAACGATGTAGCAGGGAGGGAGGTTTCCGTAGTGCTCGCCACGGCGTAGTGTCAAGGTGTCCATGGCGCCCTGATAGAAGCGCAAGCGGCGACCGAGTTTAGCCCGCTTGACTGTTTGCATCTCGATGTTGCAAACCTCGTTCTCAGTTTTTACGTAGGCGTCGAGACGCACGCCGTGGTTGGTGAGCGTCGGGCGGATATCGTTCTCGGCGATGATGTACTCAATGTTCGACACCGGTGCATCGAGGACTACTTCAAGCAGCTCGCGGCAAAGTTCCTCGTTCGTCATCAGAAGATCGAACATGGGCCAATCGCTGAACTCGAGTTCGTTTTCCTTCATGGGCTTCTCCTCAAATCGATGGAAGGGGGAGGGCCACTTTATTCGATCGCAACCGCATAAATGACGCGGGAATGTCTCGTTTTGTTCCTCGCGCCGACCGCACTTGCGTCGCAAGACCAGTTCAGTGTCCCTTTGTTAAACATCGTTGCTTGTGCGCGCAAAGCTTCCCTGCTACGGTGAAGCGGTGAGAACGTTTCCGAGAAGGGCTGGCGCCATGCTGAAGGACACCATCAAGAAGCTGCGCACTGAGCAGGGATTGAGTCAGGACGAGCTGGCCGAGCGCGTCCATGTGGTGCGCCAGACCGTCTCGAAGTGGGAGCGCGGTACCTCGGTTCCCGACGCCGATTCGCTCGTGGCCCTGGCCCGCGCCCTCGGAGTGAGCGCCGCTGAACTGCTGGGGGAGAGTGCGATGGCGGAGAAAGAGCCCTGCGATCTTGCGTGGGAGACCTCTCTTCTGGATGAGCGCGTTACCAGCGAGTCGCAACGGCTCGATCGCCTCGTGCGCTCCCTCAAATGGGCGCTCGTCGGCGCGGCGGCTATGGCGCTGGCCTTCGGACTTTTCGTCTGGCTGCCAAACCAGCAGTTCTCATACGTGATATGGTGGGACGGCGTGGCTGACGATCCAGATTACAATAAGATTGTCTATCGCCTCAATGGCGAGGAGAGATCATTGCGGCTTCTCCTGGATCCCGAGGATCATGGGCGCGTTATCGGTTGCGCTGGGGAGCCAGGCATGGCTGAGGCCATGGACGCAGCGGAGCTGCTCAACGAGCCGGGAAGCCTAGATACGCTTTCTGAGCGAGCGAATCAAGCTATAGAGGCGATGGGAGGCACCGTGCTTCGTCACGAGCTCTGGCTTGCCGCCGCTAGTCGCGAAGACGATGACCCCCTCAATGACGATATACCTTATTCGGTTAGCTTTTATGCTGATTCTGCCGATCAAGATGTTCCATGGTGATCGCTCGGGATTGAAGGCGGGGCATTTCGCAAGCGATGGCTCTTCAACGAAGTCTCCGCCATGCGACGTTAACGCCCGGAGAAAGAGTGGTTCACGAAGTAACACAGAAAAGTATTCCGCATTCGGAATACTTTTCTGCGGAATAGGTGCGACGAAAAGTGTTCCTCACTCGGAATACTTTTCGTCGCAGAGAGTGCATTCAGGCGCCGCTACTTGTCTCCGAAGGTGAAGATGCCGATCTGGGTGGTGCCGTCCTCGGCGTAGACGGGGATGACCTCCGGGCAGTCCTCGGCGTCGAACTGATCCCAGTAGGCATAGCCGTCGAGGCCGGAGTCGGCCACGATGCCCACCAGATCGGGAACGGAGCCCCGCTCGGCGTCGAGGTACGTGCCGAGCGTCTGCCCGTTCTCGTTCACGGCAAGCTCGGGCGGCAGGGAGCGTGGCTTGATGGGGTTGCACCACAGCTGCTCCGAGACGCCTGCAATGATCACTTTCCCGCATGAGCGGAGGCCAAGTTTAAGGGAGGAAGAAGCAACTCTGGTTTGAAGGGAGGAGGCGCCTCCGGCGTTTTTTGCCCATCCGCTTGAAGCAACGATGTTGAGGTTCGACTCCTTAATGACGTATGCGCAAGCTTGCATGGTCTTTGCCGCAACAGGCTTGCTTGCGTTGATTTTGACATAGGCCTGTGGATTTGCCCCAAGCTCATAGCCTGATGCATAGGTGTAGGTGACGCCGCCCACTGTTTTCTTAAGGGATGTACCCCATGTAGGTGCTGCGTAGGCAGGGGTCGAACCGAGCGCTAGGCCGATGCCGGCAATACATGCGATGCCGATAAAGGAACGGCGGGTGATGGTTGGTGCAGACTGGAAAATGGCAGATGAATTCACTGGGACTCTTTTCTTTCGAGGTTGAAATAGGACGACGGAATGCCTTGCTTGGCATAGAGGCTGGCGGTGACGGCCTCTCGTGTGGGACGATCGTCGAAGTTTAAGGTGTACACGAAGCGCTCACCTGTGTCTGTTTCGACTATGACCTCGCAGTCGCGAAGGCGTTCGATTAACTCAACCGCTTCGGTGGGATCCCACCACCAGCCGTCGGGCACGGTTCGACCTTCCTCCATTTCTTTGTAGGTAATGTCAGTGAGATAGGAGGCGAACAGCCAGATCTTACCGTGATTGGTTGTGACGCTCATAGGGCCATTGCCCTGCTTGAGGTATTCGTCGGATTCAGTGGGAGAAAAGATAACGTCGTGTGAGTTTTGCACGGTCAGGGTAATATCCTCCGGTAGATTTCCCGGAAGGCAGAGCAATGTGGGCGTTATAGCGTAAACGCCTCTTGTGGGGAGGGTGTATAGAGCTAGCATGTTGAAGTCGAACTGCATGCGTTGGTAGGGGTAAAGGGGAGACGAGGCTGTCGCCATGCTGCGCTCGTCGTCAACGGCGGGAGAGATTCCGGCAATGGTGACCGCCGCGAGACCGACGGTGAGGATGACGCACGCGGCCGCTTTGAAGGGGGCGCTCAGCACGAGGGGTCGTCTGCGGCGGTTATGCGACTTCAGCGCAGGGATGGCCGTCTTCGTCGTCGTTGGGGCGGGAAATGCTTGCGTGCTGGTGGTGGCTGCGCATGCCCGGTCTCGCTCTTGTTCCTCCAAGGTGCGTATGACCCAAAGGGTCCGCTCTCTTGTTTCGTCGTCCAGCTTTAGCGACTGCGCTTGCTTTCGGTAGGTCTCGAATCGTCTTCTGGTGGGCCATCTCATGTTGTTCGTCCTCCTTTCGCAGGTTGCGTTCGGCATTGATCATCTTCCTCAGGCTCTTTTTGGCGCGACTCAACTGGGCGCGTATGTTGGCGGGCGATTTTTCCATAGCGTCGGCGATTTCTGCGATGGAGAAATCCTCGGCGTAGTGGAGAAAAACGGCCGTGCGTTGTGCGACGGGCAGCTGCGCCACGTGCCGCCAAAGGTAGTCGTCCTTGTCGATGGGAATGGAGCTCTCGCTCAGCTGGGCCTTGTCGGCCATCAGCTTCTCAAGAGCGTCCGGTGTTGTGGGATCGACCAACTCGATAGCCACGTTCTTTTGGCGTCGAAGCACGTCGCGGCAGGCGTTGCGCGTTGCGGTGACGAGCCAGTTGCGCAGATGCGCGTCGTCGGCGAACTCCTTGTCGCTCTGGTACAGCTTGACGAATGTCTCCTGAGTGATGTCCCGAGCCGATTCAAGAGAGTTCAGCATACTGCAGGCGGTGCGGAACACGAGGTCCTGATAGGCGTTCATGGCCTCCTCTACGAAGTGGCTGCTTTTCAATTCCTCACCTCCTTCAGCTGCTTCGGTCACCCCGATCTTGCAGACGCGATCCTCGCTTCCTTGTACGCGCCTTACTATCAATTACGTTTGAGACCATTAAAACGCAACCAGAATTGCAAATACGTCGAAAATAGTCATGGGTTAACGACGGAAGACATTTTCTGAAATATATTTTTGCATTCTCGTTACGCTTTCGTCTTCTCAAACGTTTATAAGGACGAGAGGAAGATTTTCCCAAGTTTGGCTATGCCGGCGATGGCCTAACGAGACACTCGCGAAAAAAGAACCGCGAAAGCTCCGTGGGAGAGATTTATTTCGATAGGAGCGATATTGGCGACTAGATTAAGGAGGCTATTGTGCAAACTGCGCGACTCTGTATGCTAGGAAACTCACTTAACTCATGTGAGAGCGATCATACGTCAACGAAGAAGCTCTTCGCGATTGCGCTAGCTCTTGTGCTTGCGATGGGATTTGTGTTTGCTCCCGCAGCTTATGCCCAGACGTATTTCACTTATAGTGGTACTGGCATTCTGGGAAAGGCTTCGGTTAATACCACGACTCTCTCCTCGGGAAGGACGTGCTATGTTAAGCATACGCAAAAACAAGTTACGGATACCACCCGAACTCAGTCTATGACCGTACGTATCGAGCAGTATATCGGCCTTAATCGATGGCAAACGGTTGGAGCCAAGACGTATCTTGGGAATAAGACGAACCAGGTTTTCTCGACGTATTGTCCTAAAGGTACTTACCGATTTTGGTTCCAGTCTACCAACATGGTTGCGAAGTTCAATATTAGCGGCAGTTTTTACAGCTGATGACGTAGGATGGTTGAGGAGGTAGAGATGCATTCGAGAGGCGCGAAAGCCGTATTCAGCTTGATGGGCAGTCTGGTCATTTTCGCTTTGCTGGTATCTGCCATGCGAACAAGTGCTTTGCCGAGTATGGTTATGCTTGGGCATTTTCTCGGGATGGGAGATGTGAGCCAGGGCAACCTTCTTGGGATGTTTGCGTTTGCAGTGGCGGCTCTCGCCTATTTTGCGCTGTATCAGCTGCTCTCTAACCACTTCAACGTTATTTATTGGAAGGTGCTCTGCGGCATTTATGCGGTGTGCTTCGTTGCTATTGTCTTTTTGAAAAGCATGGGTATCGGAGAGGTCAACTTCGATCTCTCCGATCTTCTCTTGCAGATTATAGAGTATCCCGTATCAGTGGGTGTAAATTTTCTCTTGTTCGTTCCTCTGGGCACGCTTGTTGCGTGGCGGCTCAGGTCTTTGCCTAAAACCGTAGCAGTTGGTCTCTTGATCGTGTGCTTTATCGAAGGTGTGCAGTACGCTCTTTCGCTTGGGATTGCTGATGTTGTTGATGTGGTCGTTGATCTGGCGGGAATAGCCTTCGGGGGCGTTGCCGCGCGTCTCGCCCAGATTCTAGGCTTTCAGCTTGAAGCGGTCGATGGCGTCCATGCACGCTTTGTGATTGGCAAGGTGCCTGACGAGCGCGCCATGCGAATGCGGGCGATTCGCATGGCGGCAGGGACTGCGGTGCTGGCGGCTTTGGTCGGTGTGTGTCTTGGTGCGGGTGTTGTTTCGTACGACTACGATCCCTATGCCTTTTTAAAGTTGTCGAAGGAAGAAATGTCGTCGGAAACGCTCGTAAGGCTTTCCGAGCTTCCAGAGACAGATACATCTCCGGGCAAAGAGATAGCCAACGTTTTAGCAGTATTTGGCGAGCCCGTGGTGCCTTTTGTGGATGAAGGCAATAAATCTCTCTTCGAGGGCTTCGTGTCTTCAGATATCTCTTGGGAGACTGAAAATGGTCAATCGGTTACGGGGCTTTCTCTAAGCGTGCCGGTAAAGGCAGGATCTTTTTCGGCTACGTGCGGTATTCCTTTAGTAGTGAGCAACGATTTAGAGGTGGAATTGGGGGGCTCGCCTATTAGCTGGGAAGCTGTGAAGCGCACCGACCCGCTTCTCTTCGATAGGCCCTCGAACGTGTTGATAGAGCCTGAAGGAGGATGGCTGGCTGCCCGCCGGGTAGATTTGCTCGTGGAAGATTCTCTGGGAAATGCTCCCACCGATGCAGCGCTTATTGATTTTTCTACCTATGATGATGCGTTGCAGCGTGCGGAACCGCTCGAAGAACTTGCTCTTGCTTGGCCTCGGCTCGAGGCGGGAGATGGCGTGACGATGGATCTCGTGCTCAACTGTGTCACCGAGTTCCAAGGTGGCGGAGATTATGTAATTGCGCGCTTCGTCTCCACGGTCGAAAATGCGCCGATTGCTTTCGATGTCAAGATCGATTGCCCTAACGGGGTGCCGAATTATGATAGCGATACTATGGAATGTCGTGCGACGATCGAACTTTTATCCGATGGCTTGGCGGTACGGTGATGTGGCTCTTGCTTTTGCGGTTGCCTCGACCGTAGAACTGCATAGATCGGGTTTGCGGAAATGCAAAAGGGATTGTTGCAAGCCGAACAGATCGGTTTTCCGAGATCCATCGATAGATCGTTCGGCAACAAGGACTACGGCTCCGAGATCGTCTCTACGGAGATGACGGTGCGATTAATTGCTGCTTCTTGGGTCGCTAGGGAACCCGAGAACTCCAGTATGGCGTAGAGGGCAGTGGCCACCACAAGGCCCTCCTCATCGCCGACTATTCGATTCAACCTTCAACCATAGCGATTGCCGCCCGATCAGGCAAGCAACTGAAACTAACGCGGCGGTTTCTGTGCGATACTGTGGCACAGAGTGCGATAAGGTTCGGCCGTGGTCGCAGTTGCAGGCTCGGAAAGGGGCGATGGTGCTGGCGGATTGGTGGGATAGGGTTACCGGTCGCGCAGGGAAGCGCGAGGTGTTCCCGGCGCTGTTTGGGGAGGCGGCGGTGTATGCGATGCCGGCGGGGGACGGGTCGCTTGTGCGCATGCTGAATGTGGGCGGGGTGCTTCAGTCGGCGACGTACTTGGACGAGCGCTGGGCAACGTGCCCCTTTGCGTACCTGCGCTCCTTCGATCACCTCTTCGAGGCGGTGCTTCCCGAGGCGCCGGATCCGCTGATCGTAAACCGCGTGCTTATGCTCGGCGGCGCCGGGTTCGCCTATCCCAAGCAGCTGCTGCTGGAGTATCCGGGCGTTGCGCTGGACGTGGTGGAAATCGATCCAGCTATGGTGCAAATCGCCCGGGAGCGTTTCTTCCTTGATCGTCTGGAGACGCAGCTGGCCGTCGAGGGCCGCGCCGACGATCTGCGCATCTTCGTGGAAGATGGGGAGGCGTTCCTGCGTCGGTTGGACGGCGACCCCTACGACGTTATCATCAACGACGTCTTCGTCGGACGCGAGGCGGTGCCGTTTTTCTCTAGCGACGAGGGCATCGCCTGCGCCCACGCGCGCTTGACGCCGGGTGGCCTGCTTATGGCCAACTGCGTCGTGGAATACACCGGCGACGCCATGTACCGCCTCTTCTCCCAGGTGGAGCGCCTACGCGGCCACTTTGCCAACGTGTACGTCATCGACGCCTCCGACGACGAATTCGGCGGCGCCGACAACTACCTTCTCATAGCCACCGACGGCTTCTATCCCTTTACGGGGGTTATTCCCTATGGGGATTAGAGCTTTTTGCTTCCTGGACAGCTTAAGCCATCGCGAGATCTTTGGCTACGAGGGCCCGCAAGTAATCTGATCGGGAGGAACCTAAAGCGGCGGCGCGTTCGTCCATGGCGGCGATGACCGAAGGCGTTTCCTTGAAGGTTACAGGTTTCATAGTCTCGCCGAACGCGGCTGGGCGTCCGCGGCCAGGTGCACCGTATTCGGAGCGGTCCCAGGTGCCGTTCTCAAAGCTGGCGGCAACTTCGTCTAGTTGCTCTTCGGTCATCCCCAAAAGCTCGTTGATGTGATCGCGTTCCATGGGGCTACCTCCTAACTAGCTTAAGTTCGATGAGCGTTTTTCGAGAAGGTGGCGTCATGGCGTGGAAGATGATCCAACGCCCATCGCGCGCTTTTTGCGCCACCATCTCGAGGAGCCGGCCGTTTGGGTCAGAGCCGACTGCGATGTATCGAGTGGGCTCGCTTTCCAAGCGGGGGAGAAAGGCAACCATGTTATCCCATGCGCTGAGAACGTCCTTTTCCTGCAGTTCCGGATGGCGCTCATATACGCGTGGATGCACGATTGCTTGCTCCATGGTCGTCTCCTTTCGTATTACTGAGTATAGTACGAAAATAGAACAGCAGCAAGATCGCGAAAGGCCTGTGTTGCAGTTGTAGTGTTTGCGCGATCTTTAGCTAAGAGAGTCCACAAGTAGTTTGACGTGTGCAAGCTGAGCAGCATCATGGCCGTTATGGGGTTGGTCGTCGTGTTTGTGGATATCACTGCGGTTGCCGCCTAGCGATTGTGGCCCTATTGGGTTCCTAGGGCTAGGAAGTTCATCACGAGCGACACCATGGCCTCTTTCTCATCGGGCCGCGACTCGGCAATCATAATGGTGGTGGCCACGAGTGCGTCATCGCCGATGAGCTTGCGGCCATCCTCGTACAGAAGGCCGTTGCGGTCGAGGAAGTACAAAAAGAGGCTGGCGGCGATGCGCTTGTTTCCATCGTGGAACGAGTGGTTCTTCACAACAAAGTACAACAGGTTCGCTGCCTTCTCCTGCACGGAGGGATATATCTCCTGACCTCCGAAGGACTGGTAAATGGCCGCGATGCTGCTGTGGAACGAATCGTCCTTCTCCACGCCGAAGATGTCGCTCTCGCCGGCGAAGCGCAGGCTGCCGATGAGGTCGCGGCACTCTTCGTAAGACAGTACGTACACACCCTTCGACCCATCGGGGCGGGCGAGGCGCTGGTGGTCGTAGTCGTCCAGAAGGTCGAGGGCGGGTGCATAGCTTTTCACGATCTCTAGAATCTGCGCGGCGCCGATCTCCTGCGGGAGACGCTCCATGACTGAGATGACCTGGGCAAGCTGCGCCAGGCGCTTCTCGTTCTCGGCGCGGCCCTCGACGATATAACGACGCAGGACGTCGGTGGCCCAGCGGCGGAATTCAACGCCGCGTTGGGACTTCACGCGGTAGCCGACTGAGATGATGACGTCGAGGTTGTAGTACTCGACCTGGTACGATTTGCCATCAGAAGCAGTTGTCGCAAATTTTGCGACAACTGGTTTCGGCGAGTCTTCCAATTCCTCCTTAAGCGCGTTGGCGATATGCTTGCCAATGGTTTTGATATCGCGGTCGAACAGAAGGGACATCTGCGAGCGATTGAGCCAAATTTCATCCTTTCCGGCGTCAACCGCGACATCCAATCTCACCTCCCCATCGGCGGATTCGAAAAGGACGATGCTCGATGTGCTGGCTGCTTCAGACATGCTCAAGTCTCCTTCCTACGTAAAAAATGGATAGAAGACGCTCAGCAAATAGGCGAGAACCGCGCGAAACATGCTGCAAGAAAGAGCGCTGCTATCAATATAGCACAAACATCACAGCATAGCTTCCACAAAGTCAGGAATTGAGCAATACCAGCGCGTGCTGCTACCTTGCGAGAGCCGCTTCTTAGCTCCCGAGGCGGCAGGCGAGGTCGGCGCGGCGGTTGATGCCGAGCTTTCGATAGAGGTTGCGCACGTGGGTTTTAACGGTGTTGGGCGAGACGACGAGCTCCTCGGCGATTTGCGGTGCCGTGCGCCCTTCAACGAGGAGGCACAGCACGTCCTCTTCGCGGCGGGTGAGGTCGTAGGTACGGGCGGCCTTGGCGCAGAGAGCTTCGATGTCGGGCTCTTGTGGCGCTTCCGGGTCAGCCAGCTGCGAGTCAGCGTCGGCGCTGTTCTTTGCCGACCCTCTTTCGCGGTCGAGGCGCTCTCTGGTTCGTGCTGCTTTTGTGGAAGGTGGGTGGGGCGTGCAACAAAACGGACTTCTCAAACGTCTAGTAAATAGAGAATCGGGGCAGAACGAGCGCGAGGAGGCTGACGTGCACAAGTTGAGCGACATTATGGCCGTTATGGGACTGGCCGTCGTGTTCGTGGGCATTGCGATGTTCATTGCCTGCTGGGGATAGGTCGCCGGCCGCTTGTTTCCCGTAACCGCTGCATAACGAGGGCTTATCGGGTTGGCAGACGTTGCGTCAGCTGGTCATGGTTTCACGGGGCGCCCCTTTACACTGGATGCCGAGACACGCGTTCAGGGAAAAGGAGGCCGGCCATGGGAGATGAGAAGCGCGAGCCGCGCCAAAGCAACGTTACCGGTGACGGGCGCGGGGAGCATCGTGACAAGGCGACCTCCGCCACGCATGCGGGTGTAGAGCATCTGGAAGAGGCCGCGCGCAAGGCCGAGGCCGACCTGCGGGACGACCTTGAGAAGGCTGTGGAATTCGAAAAGGCCGATGTGGCCGAAACTCATCGCGAATGGCACGACCAGCTGCACAACGACCGCGCCGAGCTGGCGGCCGATATTGCCCGCGACAAGGAGAAGGTTCGCGAAACTCTCGACGATGTGCGCCATCCCGAACGCATCGCTCGGGCGGCTGAGAAAAAGCTCGCCCATGCCGCCGACGAGGCCCGCGATGTCGCCCATGCCGTGGAGCATCCGAGCATCGTCGTCGGCGATGCCAAGGAGGCCCTGGCCGAAAAGAAGCATGCCTTCGACGAGACCACGGCCACTATCGCTGCCGAATTCACCAGCCCCGCCGACAAGAAGCGCCTGCCGGTGGTGCTGCGCGTGTTCGGCGTGCTGCTCATTATCGGCTCGGGCGTCGCGCTGCCGGTCATCGCGAAGACCATTTACCAGGCCGTGACCCTGTTCGAATCCGGGGCTATGCGCGGCGAAGGCCTCTCTACGATTGTGGTGACCTTTGTGAACTTGGCCGTGCTGGTGGTCCTCGCCATCACGCTCATCGTGTTCGGCGTGCGCCTCATTCGCAACCAGCGGCGCTGGGCGGCGTTGCTCTCCTACGGGTTGTACGTGCTCCTTCTGGCGGGCGCCCTGTGCTCCATTATGCTGACGGGCATCAGCTATGAGCTCATTCCCTACGGCATCGGTTTCGCGGTCACGGTGGCTCTGCAAAGCTATCTGGATCCGTCGCTTTTGGAAGAGCGCCGTGCCCATCGCAAAGCTCGCGAAGCCGAAGAGCATGCGGAAGGGGAGGCTGGCACGCTCGGCCGCGACCTTTCGGGCAAGGGCTACATCACGCTGAACTTCTTCAACCTGTTCTGGATCTTCGTGGTGGCCAGCGTGCTGGGGCTGCTCATGGAGGAGATCGTGCACTTCCTGTTCGTGGTGCCAGGCCAGTGGCAGGACCGCGCGGGCCTGCTGTTCGGCCCGTTCTCCCCCATCTACGGCTGCGGCGCCGTGCTCATGACCATATTCCTCAATCGCTTCCACAAGAGCAACTGGCTTGTCATCTTCCTGGTGGCGGCCGTCATCGGCGGCGCCTTCGAGGCGTTCGTAAGCCTGTTCATGCAGTACGCGTTCGGCGCGGTGGCCTGGGATTACTCCAACATGCCCGGCTCGCTGTTCGGCGGCCGCACGTGTCTTCCGTTCATGGCCTGCTGGGGTCTGCTCGGCGTGGTGTGGATCAAGCTGCTGCTGCCCTTCATGCTGCGGCTCGTGAACTTCATTCCGTGGAACTGGCGCTACGGGCTGACCGTGGTGGCCGCCGTGTTCATGCTGGCCGATGCCGTGATGACCCTGCAGGCCCTGGACTGCTGGTACGAGCGCCTCTCCGGCGACAAAGTGGACACGTCCATCCAGCAGTTCTACGACCAGCACTTCGACGACACCGTGATGGTCGACCGCTTCCAGTCCATGACCATCCACCCCGCCGACGCCGTGCGCGGGAAGTAGGGGCGCCGTAAGTCTGGGGATGCGCGGCCACGCGGGGATCCGAGTGAAGTGCGGGGTGGGCCGACGGTGCCCACCTACAGAGTTGCGTCGAATGCGGCGAAGGCGTCTTCGAGGCACGGAGCGACCAGGCGCACGAGATCTTCCTTGTGCCCCGGGCGGTAGAGCAAATCCAGGTTCAGGGTAAGTTCTTCGCCGACGAGGGGAATGATGGCCGCATCGGGGTTTTGGGCGATGGCGGGTAGAATGGAAGTCCGGGGCGAGAGATAGAGGTCGGTACCCATGGCATCAATGGCCCGGATGATGTCGTACTCGCTGTTGGCGGGGTAGGGTGCGGTCGTGTAGGTTATTTCGGCCTCATCGAGCAACTGGCTGAAAACGTGCCAGTAAGGTGAGAAATCGGGGCCGGTAAAGTGCACGAAACGGCCGTTCTGGAGCGCGTCAGCGGTGAGAAGCGGCTCATGGGCAAGGGGATGGTCGCGTCGCACGATGAGAGACACGGGGACATGACCCAGACGGATGCTCTCTATGTTTTCGTAGGACTCCCTGGTGCTGGCAATGGAGGAGAGAAGCAGGGCGCAATCGGTCTCATCGCTCTGCAACGCCTCGACTTGCTCGAGGAGCGAGGCGCTCGTATTGCGCTCGACCCGCAGGGTGACGGTGGGATCGGCGGCACGCAAGCGAGTTTCCGCATTAAGGATGTAAGGATAAAACGACGGGTGCCCGACGATGCCGCTGATACGCAGGTGGCGCTCTCCGGAAAAAAGACGCTGGAGATGCTCCCGGGAGAGGGAGAACTGCTCCCAAAGTTGCTCGGCGTAATCGAGAAGGAAGGCTCCGGCATCGGTGAGATAGACGGCGTGGCGATCGCGCTTGAATAAGGCCGTGCCGTAGAACTGCTCGAGTGCGGCAATGTGGCGGCTGAGTGCCGATTGCGAGATGTGCAGATCTGCTGCGGCCTCGCGAAAATTCAAGTGGCGTGCGAGGATGGCGAATTCTCGTAGATGCTCTATTTCCATATCCCCTCTTTCCCTCAACCATGAACAGTATGCCATAGGGCTCCGTTCGGTGGCGCGGCTTCATGGGATTGGTGATGCAAATACAACATCACCGTAGGAGGCGAGCGCATGAGGCTGGGCGGCTGCGCAACAGGGCGTCGTGGTCTGCGTAAAGGCTAGAAAGAATGCACCACCATCACTGGGAGCAGCGCGATAGACTGATTGCACAATCCGCTGGACGAGTGCCGCTCTCAGCATTGTAGCCGACCGGTCCGATTTGCTGGGAGGAGATGCGTGAGTACGGGCTCGGGTCCATGCGGGAAAACCCCACGAGTAAAGAGAAGGAGGAGAAATGGGCTCATTGAACTTGTCCCGACGGAGCTTCCTGAAAACGGCGGCGGTCACGGCAGTTGCGGCGAATCTTGTTCTGAATGCGGAAAGCGCTCTGGCCGAAACTTCGCACACTGCCGCAGATGGTGCGGGCGAAGTCAAACGCATTCGCAGTTGCTGTCGCGGATGCGGGAAGATGGAGTGCGGTGTGTGGGTGACCGTGGCGAACGGCCGGGCCGTAAAGATCGAGGGCGACGAGACAGCGCCCCACACCATGGGCAGCTGCTGCAACAAGTCGGTCGCGTCGCTGCAGGCGTGCTACCATCCTGACCGCCTGTACCATCCAATGAAGCGTACCAACCCCAAGGGAGAGGATCCAGGCTGGGTGCGCATTAGCTGGGATGAGGCACTGGACATCATTGTGGCCGGCGTTCAGCAGGTAAAGGACAAATACGGTGGCCAGTCGCTGTTCACCATGGGAGGCACGGGGCGTATCTGGAGCATGTCCCCCTACAACGGCTATGATAGCTGGTTCATGACCCCTAACAACGTGGTGGCATGGCAGGTGTGTAAGGGACCGCGCCACTTTGCTTCGGCACTCACCTCCGAATTCAACCGCAGCTGGTCGGCCACGGTGGAACGGCCTCCAGTGTTCACCATCTGGGCCTCCACGCCCGAGGGCTCCAACTATGATGAGGCCGGCCGCTCGGTAGTTGATGAGGCCATGCAGGCTCAGACATTTATCTCGGTGGATCCGCGCACAACAAACCTGGGCAAGGAGGCGGACATTCATCTGGCGCTGAAGGGCGGAACCGACGCAGCGCTCGCCCTGGCTATGTGTCACGTGATCATCGAGAATGACCTGGTGGATTGGAAGTTCGTGAAGCGCTGGACCAATGCGTGCTTCCTTGTGGTAGATGATAAGGAGCCCTCAGGACCGCCCATTCCTCATACGTACAATGCCACAACAATGGTGAAGACCAAGTTGTTGACCCAGGCGGATCTGCAGGAAGACGGAAGTCCCTGGAAGTACATGGTGTGGGACAAGGCGTCCAATTCGTTGAAGTGGTTCAACGCTTCGGCCGACCAGGCAAAGGCCAATCCCGACTACGATCCCGCCACCGATCCGGAGTGCGGCATCTGGGAAGGGGAGAAGCCCTACAAGCGCTATGACGGATCCGGCTTCGAGGAGCATTGGTCAAAGGAGAACTTCCCGGGTCAATGGGGAGAGGCGAACGTGCGGGAGGGCCACATGCAGGCGTGGTCTCCCGAGCTAGATGATTTCGAGTCCATTGATCCTGCTACCGAGGGGGCATTCGAAGTAACTTTCGCCGATGGCACGAAGCACACAGCCATTCCCGTTTGGCAGAAGTTCGCTGAACGTTGCGCTGAATATGCGCCCGAGAAATCGGAATCCATCACCGGAGTTCCTGCGGGAAAGGTGACCGAAGCGGCCCTTGTGTACGGCACGCGGGTAGATCCGCGTTGGGGCAATGGCGGTATCATGTACCAGTTGGCGGTAGAGCATCACGGCAATGCCATCATGAATTGCCGGGCCATCGAGCTGCTCACCGCTATTACCGGGAACACCGACGGCCCCGGCGGTCAGCGCGGCTCCACGAAGATAGACGTCACGTATATGGGCTCTTTCGACAGCCTTCCCCAATCGCCCCTGTTGGATAACCCGAAGTTCCATCCGGAAATTATGGAGAAGCAACTGGGGCGCGACACGCATCCGCTGTTCGCGTGGTGGACGAACTGGGCGAACGCCAATACGGTTTGGGAGGCGGGCGTCACGGGCGAGCCTTATCCGGTGAAGGGATGCGTGTGCCAGTCTGGAGACTTTCTGAACATGGGCAATACCACGATGGCGTGGGACACCCTTGCCCAGCTGGACTTCATGTTCGACATCGACCTGTGGCACCATCCCACCGCTGAAATGGCCGATGTTCTGTTGCCAGCTCAGCACTGGCTGGAGGTGCCCTCGCCGCGCCAGAGCCAGGGGTCGGGTGGCGCGCTGGGACTGTGCGTACCTTGCGTGGAGCCTCCAGCCGATACGCGTTACGATCCGCAGATCGTCGAGGATCTGTACGAGCGCGCGGGGCTACCCTGGGGTTGGGACGAAGACAACCCTTATCCCACGATGGAGGAGATTCTCGACCACACTGTGCGCAAAGTGGGTCCGTCGTGGAAGGAATTGGTTGAGGAATTCCAGGAAAACGGCTGGTGGGACGTGAAGAAGCTGCGTCCAGACGACTGGGGCACCTACTATCGATTCCAGACTGGCTTTATGAAGAAGTCGATGGCGGAAGACCCCACCCCATCGAATGTTATTCCGGGATTCAACACGCCCACCATGAAGCAGGAAATTTGGTGCACCATTATGGAGACCTACCATGGTGCTGAGGATGCGCTACCCGATTATCGTCCCCATCCCGACACGATGGACAAGAATCCCGAGCTTTGGAAAGAGTATCCCGTGCATTGCCTGACGGGGCGTCGCATCCCCGTGTACTTCCACAGCGAGCATCGCCAGCTGCCCTGGTGCCGCGAGGTGTGGCCGGTGCCGCGCGTGGAAATCAACCCAGAAGATGCGGCCGACTGGGGCGTCGAGCAGGGCGATTGGGTGTGGATCGAGAGCCCCCAAGGCAAGATTCGCCAAACAGTCGATCTCTACTATGGTATTCCGCGCGGCGTCATCAACGCCGAGCATATGTGGTGGTATCCGGAAATGCCCGCTCCCGAGCACGGCTGGCGGCTCTCGGCGGTCAACCAGCTGGTCAACAACGATATCGATGACCCCCATTGCGGTGCGTCGGTGGTGCGCGGCTATCCCGTGAAGGTGTACAAGGCCACTCCAGAGAATTCGCCGTTCGGCAATCCATGTCCCTGCTCCGATGACGGGGTGGAGATCATTCATGATGCCAACGACCCGCGCTTGAAGGACTGGGCGCCGGTTTACGAAGGGAGGGACGAGCGATGACTCGATACGCCATTGCGGTGGACTGCAACCGATGCGTGGGCTGTATGGCCTGCAACGGTGCGTGCAAAATGGTAAACAATGTGCCCATCGGCAGCTTCTGGAACAAGGTGCTGCGCATCGGCCCCAATGAGCCGGGCCAGGACGAGGTGCCGAGCCACGACTTCTACTTCCTTCCCATACAGTGCCAGCACTGCGAGAACCCCGAATGCGTGAAGGTGTGCCCCACGGGCGCCAGCCATAAGCTGCCTGATGGTACGGTGCAGATTGACAAGGACAAGTGCATTGGCTGCCAGTTCTGTGCCATGAGCTGCCCCTACGGCGTGCGCTACCTGAACGAGGAAGAGCGCGTCGTGGAGAAGTGCACCCTCTGCGAGCAGCAGATCGCCCAGGGCGAGCTGCCCCAGTGCGTGACGAATTGCGTGGGCATGGCCAAATGGTTCGGCGATTTGGACGAGGGCATCGAGAGCTTCCGCGGGCCTTGCGGGAAAACGATGGGCGACTTCTGCGAGCCCTTCGACGGAGAGCACGATGTGCATACGCTGACCGATGTGGGGAATAGGCCGTCGTTCCTCTATATCCTGCGCGACCACACCTGGCGGGGAAAGGAGTAGGCAATGGAAATGCAATGGCCCCTTATTCTGTTCACGCTGTTCATGGCGTGGTCGGCCGGTGTATTTGGAACGGCAGCGGTGCTTGCCTTGGCAGGCGGCGGCAAGCGGGTGCAAATGCCCGCGCTGGTGACGTCGGTCGTGCTGCTGGCCGTGGGCGGCATCGCGGTGTTCTTCCATCTGGAGCACTGGGATCGCATCTTCAACGGCTTCGGCAACCCCACGTCGGGCATTACCCAGGAGCTTATCGTCATCGTGCTGATGGCGGTGGTGATGGTGGTGTACTTCGTGTACCTGCGCAAGCCGGAGCCTGTGGTGCCCCGGTGGCTGGCGGTGGCCGCGATCGTGGTGTCGGTGGCGCTTGTGGTGGTGATGAGCCACTCTTACAACATGGCGGCCCGTCCGGCCTGGGATTCGCCCCTGCTTTGGCTGGCCTACCTGGGTAACGCCGCCCTCTTCGGCCCGCTGACGGCGACGCTCTTGGCTGCGTTCTTCCCCGCTGCGGAAGGTGTTTCTGAGGATGCCCCGGAAGCCGTTTCGACGGAAGCGGTCGCGCGAGCGGGATCGGTGCTCGCCACCAGCGGTGTGGTCGGTGCCGTCGCCAACGCCGTGCTCTCGGTGGCATGGGGCGCGTCGGTCGTGATGAGCGCGGCGTCCTTTACCGAGGTGGGTCTGTATTGGGATCCGACCCATCCCAACTATCCCATCGCCAATCCTGCTGAGGCGGCGAACATTCTGTCCGGAGAAGCATCGCTGCTGTTCTGGATAGGCGTGGTGGTCATCGGCTGCGCGGTGCCGGTCGTATGCGCGGTTCTCGGCCGTCGCAAGGGTGCGCCCGCGGTGCCCCTCGCCGGCGTCGGCCTCGCCTGCGCCATCGTGGGTGCCGTGTGCCTGCGCATGGTGTTCTACTCGGCGGGTGCGTCGGTGTTCATGTTCTACTAAAAGCCGCTTTTCGCAGGGTGCCTTTCCCCAAACCCCCTTGCAAACGGGTGCGCTGCGAAAGCGAGCCGATAGAAAATCGGGCCCCTGGAACGTCGTATGACGATCCGGGGGTCCGTTCCGTTTTTGCTTTGACCTGCGGTTGCAGCGCGTTCCTCGGTTTTTCCGATGGCATTGGCTGGGTAGTTCCTATAACGGGCACGGGCCCGTTGCCCCTATAATGGGCGAACCCCTTCTATGAGACAAGAGATCAGCAAAGGAGCCCTCCATGGACGAGCGCATTGGAACCATCTGCGTGCAAGGCGGCTGGCGGCCCGGCGATGGCGAGCCGCGCCAGGTGCCCATCTATCAGAACACCACGTGGAAGTACGATACGAGCGAGCACATGGGGCGCCTGTTCGATCTGGAGGAGTCCGGTTACTTCTACACGCGGCTGGCGAACCCCACCAACGACGCGGTGGCGGCCAAGATCGCTGCGCTGGAAGGGGGCACGGCGGCCATGCTCACCTCCTCAGGCCAGGCGGCGAACTTCTTCGCCGTGTTCAACATTGCCGGCGCGGGCGATCATGTGGTGGCCTCCTCGGCCATCTACGGTGGCACCTACAACCTGTTCGCCCACACCATGAAGCGCATGGGCCTGGAGTGCACCTTCGTCGATCCGCACTGCACCGACGAGGAGCTTAAAGCCGCCTTCCAGCCCAACACCAAGGCGGTGTTTGGGGAGACCATCGCCAACCCCGCCCTCATTGTTCTGGACATTGAGAAGTTTGCCCGCGCCGCCCACGCCCATGGGGTGCCTCTCATCGTGGACAATACCTTTGCCACCCCGGTGGGCTGCCGGCCCTTCCAGTGGGGGGCGGACATTGTCACCCACTCCACCACCAAATACATGGACGGGCACGCCAACTGCGTGGGGGGCGCCATTGTGGACAGCGGGAACTTTGACTGGACCCGATACCCGGACCGCTACCCCGGCCTGTGCACCCCGGATGAGAGCTACCACGGTGTGACTTATACCGAACGGTTTGGTCTGGGCGGGGCCTACATCACCAAGGCCACGGCCCAGCTCATGCGCGACTTGGGCTCCATCCAGTCGCCGCAGAACGCCTTCCTCATCAACCTGGGTCTGGAGAGCCTGCATCTGCGCATGGCCCGACACGCAGAGAACGGGCGCGCGGTGGCAGAGCACTTGGCGGCCCACCCGAAGGTGGCCTGGGTGCGCCATCCCTCGCTTGCGGGCGACTCCGAGGCGGCGCTGGCGGCGAAGTACCTGCCGGACGGATCCTGCGGCGTGGTGAGCTTTGGTGTGGCCGGGGGGCGCGCGGCAGCCGAGACGTTCATGAAGAACCTGCGCCTGGCCCAAATCGCCACCCATGTGGCCGATGCCCGCACCTGCGTGCTGCACCCGGCCAACGCGACCCATCGCCAGATGAACGACGCCGAGCTCGAGGCGGCCGGCATCAGCGCCGACCTCATCCGCCTGTCCTGCGGCATCGAGGACGCCGCCGACCTCATCGCTGACATCGACCAGGCCCTGGCCGCCGTGGAATAGGAGGACGCATGCCCATTCGCATTCCCGACGCGCTGCCGGCCACGGCGGCGCTGGAGAACGAGAACATCTTCGTCATGACCGAGCATCGCGCCATGCACCAGGACATTCGTCCTTTGCGGTTGCTGTTGCTGAACCTCATGCCCACCAAGATCACCACGGAGACCCAGATTCTGCGGAAGCTGTCGAACACGCCGCTGCAGGTTGAAGTGGAGCTTCTGCAAACCGTGAGCCACGACTCGAAGAACACGGCCGCCGAGCACCTGGAGACCTTCTACACCACCTTCGATGCGGTGCGCGACGAGCATTTCGACGGCCTCATCATCACCGGGGCGCCGGTGGAGCGGCTGGAATTCGAAGAAGTGGACTACTGGCCGGAGCTCTGCGAGATCATGGAGTGGTCGAAAACCCACGTGCATTCCACGCTGCACATCTGCTGGGGCGCCCAGGCCGGCATTTACTACCACTACGGCGTACCCAAGCGCGAGCTGCCCGAGAAGATGTTCGGCGTGTTCCCCCACGAGGTGGTCAAGCGCACCTCGCCTTTGGTGCGCGGGTTCGACGATAGGTTCTTCGCGCCCCATTCGCGCTTCACCGAGGTGCGGGCGGCCGACATCGAGGCACATCCCGCGCTCGAGCTGATCGCCGTGTCCGACGAGGCCGGCGTGTACGTGGCGAAGTCCACCGACTCGCAGAACTTCTTTGTGTTCGGGCATCCCGAGTACGACCGCGAGACGCTGAAAGCGGAATACGACCGCGACATCGCCAAGGGGATGAGCATCGCCGTGCCGGCCCACTACTTCCCCGACGACGACCCGACGCGCGAACCGGTTTCCACGTGGTTCTCCTGCGCCCAGTTGCTCTACACCAACTGGCTGAACTACTATGTGTACCAAACGACCCCCTACGACATCACCCGCGCCGGCGATAGGGAATAGGGGAGATGGGCGTTCGGGCAGCTTCCGTCTGCGCGAAATGAGCAAAAGAGGGTGCTTCTCGTAGTTTTCTGCAGTGCGATTTCTGCCGCTGATGCTATTTTGCCTGGTGGGGGATTTACTGCAGAGCGATTTCGCGATCGGCGACTACGAGAAGTATGCCATTTTGCCCATTTCGAAGGACTCGGGTTTTTCGGTTGTCCGAAAAGGCAGGCAGCGAGACACGTTTATGAAAGGTGGAAATCTGTGGCAATCGATCCAAAGAACGACCCCCATGCTCGTATCGTGGTGAAGCCGCTGCCGAGCCAGCGAAGGGGGGAGGGCCGCCCTTCTGCGGTGCTAGGCGAGGGCCAGCGGGGGCGCGATAGCCGTGCGGCCACTTTCGCCGACCCCTTCGTTCGTGCGGAAAACGAGGACGACGACGGCTACGACCCCTATTCCGACCGTCCCGCCGAGCGCGAGCCTCTGTTCTCGGAAGACCCCTGGAATTAGTCCTATTCCTGCTCTTCCAGAGGGTCGAGCTGACGGGGATCAAGCAGGTTGAACAACTCTTCTCGGGAATGGATGTTCAGTTTTTGGTAGATGTGGCGTACATGGGCCTTGGCGGTGCCGTTGGCGATGACCAGATCGCGCTCGATCATGCCTACGGTCTTGTGCCGGGCGAGCAGCTTGAGGATCTCCAGCTCTCGCGCCGTGAGGTGGTATTCGGTAGCTAAGGCGACGCACCGGTTGTCCACCTGCTGCGCATGTTTATCGGCGCGGCTTTTCCCGCTGCCGTTTAAGAACGAGAGGCCCCACTGGCCATCTACGTTCTTCTGGGAGAGCAGCAGCACGGTGGCCATGATGACGGCGATCATGGAAAGGCCCGAAATGAGCAGGCCGCCATCACCGGCTCCGAGGCTTCCGTGCTCTCCCATGTTAGCCACCGTGCGTCCGAGGAACATGAAAGCGAGTCGCAGCGAGCGCTCGATGCCGAACAGCCAGATGGCCGATACGCCGTGGCGATAGCACATATTCGAGCACAGCGCCATGATCAGCACGGTGGCGGCTGTGTAGCCCCCGATAGCACAAGGACCGCTGAGGAGGGTGGCTCCCGCGCCCCACATGGGCACGAGCCACAGCGCAGCCACCGTGAGCGGCAGCGCGATGCGCACAATGGAGTTGAAATCGAATTTCTCACGGCGAAAGCCCACGCTCAAGAAGATCACGAGCGCCACTACGAGCACGCCGGGCGATGAGTGCGGCCCGAAGGAGTCGGTATACACACGAGTCTCCAAAATACCGTAAGCGAACCCGTACAAGGCCATGAGCAGGAAAATCTTCCACGGCGGTTTGAAGTTGACGAGGTTCGGCTGGGGCCGTTTTTCTGCAGGGATGCGATCCATGCTGCGCCGTGCGAGCACAAGCGATACCGCCGGCAGCAGCGCTGTGAGGCAAGCGAGCCACGGTAGGCGCAGCCCCATGAAAACATAGACGATCACCGCGCCCAGGGCGATGGAGGCCGTGTAATAGAGAGTGACTCGCAAAGGGCTCAGGCAGCCGAACACCTCGCTCCATATAAGAATGATAAGCCCCATTCCCACGCCGCCGACGATAGCGGCCAGCCATGTTGCCGTGTAGCCGAGGTTCGGCACAATCATGGTGGCGAACAGTGCCACGGTGGCAAGCGTCATGCACGCACCGCAGAGCACGAAGATCGATGGATGGCGGTAGAAGGGGCCAATGCGCCGTGCGAGGAGCACGCAGATGAGCATGACGATGGCGCCCACTCCGTCAAAGCGCTCGCGAGCGCCGAAGGGGATTGCGGGAAACGATACGAACGAGCCGACGAAGCCGATCTCGATCCAGGCGCGGTAGAAGCCCACCCCGAGGAAGACGAAGGGCACCACGGGGAAGCGGTGCCTCTTGGCGACCTCCGAGGTCGCCGTACCTCCGAAGACCGAGGGATCGGAAGGTGCCGACGATGCTCCGGATGCTGACGGCGCTTGCGCCGCGCTTGAGGTCGGAGCCGAGCCTGCAGTCGGAGTTGGCTCCGACTCCGGCTTGCCTATGAGTTTCTTGCTCGCAGCCTGCGGTGCGCCGTGCATGGTTCTAACCCCCTCTCCGATCTTTCCGAAAAACTAGGGTCTATGATACCGTAACCTTTTCCATCATGTTTTGGGGACATTTGGCAACGTCCCTGATCAGACGGGGGTTATGACAAGGGGTTATAAAAATAAACCCGCGAAATGCGCTGATGGTCGATGTTTGTGCGCCCATGATGACTGCTAGGGTGGCCCCAGCGTCCCGAGGAGTCGCAGGGGAGGGAACCCCGAGATCTTCTGGCGCAGGCAATCAAGGGGTAACAGAAAGGACTCACCATGACTGCTGAATTCACTCGACGTAACCTGTTCAAGATCGGCGGCCTGGCTGCGGCGGGTCTCGGCGGTGCTGCGCTTCTGGGCGCGTGCTCGCCGGCCGGCAACGCTACCGGCTCCACTGCGAGCGACACGCCGACTGCCGCTACCGGTACGACCACCGTGGCCGGTCACGTGCGCGAGGGGCTTCCGAGCTTCCTGGCCGCGCCCGAGCCCATCACCGATATCGCCGAGACCAAGGACTACGACGTGGTTATCGTGGGCGCCGGTGCTTCTGGCGTGCCCGCCGCCATTACGGCCCGCGAGGCCGGAGCCACCGTCGCCCTCATCCAGAAGGAGTCGACGGCCATCTCCCAGGGCAACACCGCTACGGGCATTCTGCTGGACACCTCCGACCCGGCCGGCGTGGAGGCCGTGGTGTCGCGTCTCATCAAGGACCATCAGTACCGCGGCAAGCGCGAGCAGGTGGAGCTGTGGGCGAAGAACTCTGGCGAGTGCATCACGTGGTTGCTCGACTTGGCCACCGCCCAGGGTGCCCAGATTTCCGACAGCACGATGAAGTGGACGGCTGCCATCAAGGAAGTGAATGGGTATCCCATGGACTACCTGTCCATCGACTTCGGTCCGAAGCCCTACAACACGGGCAACGGCATGCAGGTGCTGGCCGAGTACGCCGCCTCTCAGGGCGTGGAGGTGTTCTACGATACCGAGGCCAAGCAGCTCGTGGGCGATGCCTCCGGCGTGACCGGTGTCATTGCTGAAACCGCTGACGGCAACGTGCAGTTCAATGCCGCCAAGGGCGTCATCTTGGCCACGGGCGACTACCAGAACGACGACGATATGATGGCCTACTACCTGCCCGACCTGCAGAACCTCGGTCGCAAGCAGATGAACAAGACCGGCGATGGCCACAAGATGGCCGTGTGGGCCGGCGGCGCCATCGAGGACATCACGCACACCAAGATGCTGCACGACTTCGACGGCGGCCCGGGCTCCATGGCCGACATGCCCTTCCTGGCCGTGAAGAACGACGGCACGCGCTTCTGTGACGAGACGCTCGGCATGTCGCTTATGAACAACTTCCTGCGTAGCGAGGCCGACCAGGGCGATTACAACCAGATCTTCGACAGCAACTATATGACTGCTGCTGCCGAGTGGCCGGGCAAGCTGTTCGATCCCGAGGCCATCAAGGTGTACATGCCCGAGGAGGACGGCGAGAAGACCGGTGTCTTCAAGGATCAGATCGCCACGTTTAAGGCCGACACGCTGGAAGAGCTGGCCGAGAAGCTGGGCATCACCGACACGGCTGCGTTTGTCGAGAGCGTGAAGCGCTACAACGAGTGCGTCGCCGCCGGCAAGGATCTCGACTTCGGCAAGGAGGCCAAGTGGCTGACCGCCATCGACACGCCGCCCTTCTACGGCATCCACCGTCATGTGCGCGTGTCGGCCGTCGTGTCTGGCGTGAACGTTGGCCCGAACATGGAAGTGCTGGCTGTTGAGACCGGCGAGCCCATTCCGGGCCTGTTCGCCGTCGGCAATACTGCGGGCAACTTCTATGGTGGCGTGGACTACTCCATGTACATGCCGGGCCTGTCTCTTGGCCGTGCCCACACGCAGGGCTATGTGACCGGCAAGTACGTCGCCAGCCTGTAGTTTCTCCATCCCCCTCTGCCGGGCGCTTTTCTACGAGCGCCCGGCGTCATTCTTGTCAAGAGGCGCCTCGACCCTCCCCGAGGCGCCTCTTGCGTTTTGCGGGCCCGGCTGCGGGCGAGCTGGTTTTCGGGGGAGGTTCTGGCTGCCGATCGCCCCGTTTTCTGCGGCTGAAATGCGCCTAGCTCGCGTACATGGCCGCGTAAGGGCGGCTGGAGGCGGGGCGCAGAGCGACGAACTCGCCCACGCTCGCCTGTTCGTGGGGCTCGGTACCGAAGCAGGCGTCGTAGCGGGCGAGCAGCGCGCCGAGGGTCGCGGTGTCCTCGTCGGTCAGCTCGCCTAGGTCCAGCCCGTCGGGCACCACGGCCGGCGCGTTGGTGCGCCGCAGGTAGATGACCCCGCCGTGCATGCCGGAGGCCAAATGATCGCCGGCGCGGCCCAAAAGCACGATGATGCCGCCGGCCATGTACTCGCCGAGGAAGTTGCCCGCGTCCCCGCCGATGACGATGACCGGGCACTTCCCGCCGTACTGCTTCATGTTGATGCCGCCGCGCCAGCCGCAGCCGTCGCGCACGATGAGCTCGCCGCCGCGCATGGCGTAGCCGGCCGCATCGCCCACGCGCCCGTGCACCACTACGGTGCCGGCGTTCATGGTGTTGGCGGTCTGGTCCTGGGCGCTTCCGAACACCTCCACCTCGCCGCCGTCCATGTAGCAGGCCAGATCGTTGCCCGGGGTTCCGTGAATTTCCAAGCGCTTGCTCGCGGGCAGGGTGCAGCCCAGGTAGCGCTGGGCGTAGGCCTCCACGATGCAGACGGTGTCGGCTTCGGCGAGCGCCGCGCGCACGGCGGCGTTGGCCTCCTGGAAGTGCTTCGTTCCCAATTCCACGATGATGGTTTCAGCCATGCGATCACTCTCCCGCGTACTTCACGCCGAGGATTTCCAGTTCCTTCTCGTTCAGGCCCACGCCGCGCAGCATGAGCCGGTTGCCGCGCAGGGAGTCGATGGCGTTGATGCCCATGCCGCCCATCATCTCCTGAATCTCGCGGTTCCAGCCGGACACGAGGTTCACCACGCGCTCGGCGGCGGCCTCGGGGGCGAGGCGGCCCACCAAATCGGCCCGCTGGGTGGCGATACCCCAGTTGCAGCGGCCACTCGCGCAGTCGCCGCACTGGTGGCAGCCCATGGCGATGAGAGCCGCCGAGCCAATGGAGACGGCGTCGGCGCCCAGGGCCACGGCCCGCACCACGTCGGCGGCGTTGCGCAGGGTGCCCGAGGCCACGAGGCTCACTGTGGAGCGGATGCCCTCCTGGCGCAGCCGCTCGTCCACGGCCGCCAGGGCCAGCTCGATGGGGATGCCCACGTTGTCGCGAATGCGCTTGGGCGCCGCGCCCGTGCCGCCGCGGAAGCCGTCCAGCACGATGATGTCGGCGCCGGCCCGGGCCATGCCGGAGGCGATGGCGGCCACGTTGTGCACGGCGGCCACCTTCACGGCCACGGGCTTGGTATATCCGGTGGCCTCCTTCAGCGAGAAAATGAGCTGGCGCAAGTCCTCGATAGAGTAGATGTCGTGGTGCGGCGCCGGCGAGATGGCGTCGGTGCCCTCGGGGATCATGCGGGTGCGCGACACTTCCTCGTTGATCTTCTCGCCGGGCAGGTGCCCTCCGATGCCGGGCTTGGCGCCCTGGCCGATCTTGATCTCGATGGCCGCGCCGGCGTTCAGGTAGTGCGGGTCCACGCCGAAGCGCCCGCTGGCTACCTGCACGATGGCGCGGTCGGCGTAGGGCTCCAGGTCGCGGTGCAGGCCGCCCTCGCCGCAGTTGAAGTAGGTGCCGAGCTCGCGTGCGGCCAGGGCCAGCGCCTTCTGGGTGTTCAGCGACACCGAGCCGAAGCTCATGGCCGAGAACATGACGGGCACATCCAACGACAGCTGCGGCGGCAGTGGCGAGACGACAGTGCGGGTGCGCTCGTTCACGCGCAGCTTGCTCGGGCGGCTGCCCAGCACCACGCGGGTCTCCATGGGCTCGCGCAGCGGATCGATGGAGGGGTTCGTCACCTGGCTCGCGTTCAGCAGCAAATGCTCCCAGTAGATGTGGTAGTTCTTCGGGTTGCCCATGGAAGCGAGCAAAACGCCGCCGGTCTGCGCCTGGGCGGTGATGTCGTCCATGGCGCCTTCGGTCCACACCGCCGAGCCCGCATCCACCTGGGGCCAGCGGGTGATGGCAAGGGCCCGAGTGGGGCACAGAAGCGTGCAGCGCTGGCAGTTCACGCACTTCATGGAATCGGCGCGCAGGGCACCAGTTTTCTCGTCGCGGTAGTGCACCTCGTTGGCGCATTGGCGCACGCACAGGTCGCAGTCGATGCATTCTTCCCGGTCGCGCAGTACTTTGTAGCGGGGGTTGCGGAAGTCGTGCATGGTTTAGGCCTCCTTCCGGCGGGGCAGCACGCCGACCTCGTGGGCCAACGGCGCGTTGTGCGGATCGTTCTCGGCGTCGGCATCGGCAGCAGCCTTGGCGGCGACCACGGAATCAAGCTGCACCACAAAGGGCTCGCCGCCCCCGATGGCGCGCATGTTCTCCGCGTCGGGGCACACCAGCTCGATGGCCGCCTGCTCGCTGGCCATATACACCATGGAGCCCTTCTCGGCGGCCATGAGCGCCCGCAGCTTCAACCGGTCGTTGATGGCGAGCAGTCCCTCGCTCGAGCCCAAGATCACCGAGAAGGGCCCGTTCACAAGCGCGCTCGCGTAGGTGGTGCGCAGGGCGGTTTCGAAGGCGGCTTGCGTCGGTTCCATGGCGTCGATCTCGTCCCAGGCCGGCGCGGTCATGATGTGGGCGGCCAGCTCCGGCGTGAGCCCATGGCGGCGGCTCAGCAGATCGAACAGGTAGGTGATGACTTCGGTGTCGGTCTGCAGCTCGCAGTCGTAGCCGAATTGCTCCACGTAGCGGCGGTTCGCGTCGTAGCTGGAAATCTCGCCGTTGTGCACCACCGACCAGTTCAGCAGCGTGAACGGGTGCGCGCCGCCCCACCAGCCAGGGGTGTTGGTGGGGAAGCGCCCGTGGGCCGTCCAGGCCCAGGCGTCGTAGTCGCAGATGCGGTAGAACGCGCCGATGTCCTCGGGGTAGCCCACGCCCTTGAAGGCGCCCATGTTCTTGCCCGACGAGGCGACGAAGGCCCCGTCGATCTTCCCGTTGATGTGGAAGACGTGGGCCATGGTGTACTCGGCCTCGTCCAGGCCGCTGGCCGTCAGGCGCATGGGGTGGGGCGCGGCGAAGTAGCGCCAGATGTCCGGCGGGTTCTTGATGGAGGCGACGGGCTCGGTGGGGATGCGCTCCTGCTTCTCGCTCATGAAGTAGGTGTCCAGGTAGGCCTCGGTCTCGCGGCGGGCCTCATCGGACTCGTACATGATGTGGAAGGCGTATAGCTCCTCGTACTCCGGGTAGATGCCGTAGGCCGCGAAGCCGCCGCCCAGGCCGTTTGAGCGGTCGTGCATGAGCGCGATGGAGCGCAGGATGTCGCTCCCGTCGTGGCGCGCGCCGCTTCGGTCCATGATGGCCGCGATGGCGCACCCAGCGGGAATGCGCACGTCGCCCTCGCGGGGCGCGTTTCGCGGTCGGTCGAAATCGTACATGGCGTTCTCCTTGTGCATTGTGCGGAATGCCCCGCCTATCCGAGCCGCTGCATGGCGCGGTGCCCTGGGGGGATGGGCTGCCGCGGCGTTCTGGATCGTTCTTCAGCGCGGTTTCCGGCTGCAAGCGATTCGTCTAGGCGAGCAACCTTAGAATAAGAGAGCAATGTTTCGCGAAACCGACCCCGGTGTTTCGCCTTTGTTAAGCCTTGGGGTGAGGGTTAGGGAGCATGCGTCCTTGCGCGATGCGCCTTTTGGCCTTCTAGAAGAAGATCATGAACATGCCCGGCGTCGGGGCCGCCATGACGGCGAAGGCGGGGAGTTTACTACGGTAGATGAGGTAGCTCTCGGGCAAGATCTCGCCGAAGACCACGTACAGCATGGCGCCGCGCTCTTGTTTAATGAGGTGATGAAAGCCCCCATTGTTTTTTGTAGAGAGGCGTGTTCTGTAGCATGCTCGGTTGCATCAAGGACACTGGGGAGGGGCCGCTCACGAGGATGATGGACAATAAGATGTCCTGTTTGTTGCGGTAGCCACCGCCATCGTTTCGGTAGCGGTGGTGATGCATCTAGATGGAGCGTGTAAGCTCCTCTAGCAGGACACATGGCGATAGCGGTTGGAAGAGCATCCGAGTAGCTGCAAGAGTGAAGCTCAGGAAATTTATCGCCCGCTGCCTTTTGCGACATAGGTTTTGAGAATGATTATGCTGTCGAAGGTGAAGGGCTTGTGTTACGCAAACCAATTTCTGCGACGTATGACAATCAGCCCCGCAATGAGCGATGCAACAACGACCAAGAGTGAAATGAGGATTTCGCATAGGGGAGTGAGAGCTTGTGCCTGGTAGGGGAGTCCTCTCACGAGCATACCGAATTGCGGAAAAAGGACGATGCTGTCGAGGTAGATAGAAGTTACCACCAGAAAGATTAACGCGGCGTAAGCATAACGAGGGCCAATAATAATCGACAGTACAGTACCCATTGTCGCGAGAGCGAGTGAGCTGAAATAGCAGCATACGAAAGCGCTCCACGCTTCTGTGTCGCTAAATGTGGAAGAGGAGGGCGTTGCTTCGTAGAGAAAAAAACTGCCTTGAGGGTTAAATCCTGAAAAGGCGCCCCCTAAAGGAATTGTCATGGCGACGGCAATAGCCAACATCGCTACAAAGCATACTGTTACACAAATGAGTGACCAGAGCCATTTGGAAAGCCACCAGCCTATGCGTCCCATTCTGATTACCGTTCCAAAAGAATCGTGTTCCAGGGCACTTGGTGGGTATGACACTACGATGAAATAAATGAGAGCTTGCAGGGTGAGCCAAGTGATGGGCAGCATAAGCGAAACACCCGCCGTGGCACCAAGGGCGGGGCTGCCTTCGCAAAGGTACGCTAGGGCATTGACGACGGTGAGATCATTTGGATGGTCGGACAGTAACACTTGCAGGACAAAAGAAAGCAATGCAATAACGAGGGCGACAAGATAGGCGAGAATCCGCGAGAGGGATTCTCGCCCACCGACTATAAGGTCGTATCTCAGATTATGTCGTAACTTTCTCAAGGCAACTCCGCTGTAGTTTTCTGGAAGGAAGGAAGTTCTTCTTCCCGAGGGTTTCGTTGGGCAGCCTGCGCTCCCTCTCTCACGTCAGTAATGTACCCATTTCTCATAGTGACAATCTTGTCGCATTGCTCTTCGAACTCGTCGAGGGCATGACATGAGACGGCAAGGCACGCGCCTCGATCTCTCTCGTCGTTTAGAAGGTTAACAATGAGCTCAATACCATGAGCGTCCAAACCATTGAAAGGCTCGTCGAGTATGACGAAATCGGGATGCTCCATGATCGCAGCAGCGATACCTAGACGCTGTCGCATGCCGAGAGAGTATTTGCGAACAGGACGGCGATCATCTGGGGAGAGGCCGACCCTTTCTATAGATGCCCGGATTTCGTCTTCGCCTACCTCATTCCTGAGGGAAGCGAGGAGCAGGAGGTTTTTGAGGCCTGCCAGGCTACTAATGAAAGCAGGACGTTCGATGAGAAGTCCCATACTCGGCGGAAACTCGATATCTCTGCCGAGCACCAGGCCGTCTACAGAAACCGTTCCTCTGGTTGGCAGGATAAGTCCTGCAGCCATGCGTAGGAGCATGGTCTTTCCTGATCCGTTTACTCCTCTCAAGCAAGTTATAGTACCGCGCTCCATGTTTAGCGTTACGTGGCTAAGTACCATATCTGACCCAAGGCGTTTCGTCACATCTAGAAGACTGATCATTCTTCTCCCCCGATCATATCTTTCGACTGCAGCTGGTGCCAAAAGCCAAAAACCTCAACAATGAGAAGGATTGTTAGGGTAATAGCTATGTGCTCAAGGCCGATTCCGCTGTGGAAGGGCTGATAGGGCTGCATAAAGGTAACGGGCGAGAGGAAGACGTAATCCTCAGTACCCATTAGGTCTCCAGCGAAGAGGAATTGCAGTATTGTACATAATAGGAAGGAAGAGCATGCAAGGATGAATCCATTGCGTACCCAGGAGGTGATGGCAATCGGCAGGCATGCGAGTAGCGAAACGGTTATTGCGATCAAGAGAGCGTAGGATGCGAGGTATAGAGGAGCATTGGCGTAGAACAGGTCGCTCCACATGCTGTAAGCGTGTATTGGGTATAGGGCAGACGATGGCTCAGGTTGAAACACCGGCAGGAATAGAGCGGCCAAATAGAAGTTAAGAAGAAGTGGGATGAGGGCAACGAGTGTGGCCGATATCGAGCAGGCTGCCATCTTGGCGAGAAGATAGGTGCGACGCGATGACCTTACAGCGATTTGTTGTGCCCATCCGCTTTTTCGGTCGGACCATAGCGAATCCGAAAACGGGAGACAGCACAGAAGGGGCTGAAGATAGAAATATAGAAAGGGGAACATGGTTTCCGCCCAGCCTCCCATCCAGCGTCCGTAAGCTGTCATAGGATGCTGGATTAACTCGATATACATCTCTTGATTTTGGGATTCCGGCACTACAAAAAGAGCAGCATGGAGAGAGGCGATGGTCGCGCCTATGATAAGCGCTGCCGCAAATCGCCAGCTGCCAATTCCGCGGCGAAGCTCTTCTGTAAAGACCCTCATGACCAGTCCTTAGGGCTTCCCAATGGCACAATGATTTTTTTGGGGTAATCCAGAAACGTTAAGCTGAAATCCAGCGTGGTTAGCGAGTCCCATTGTTTCTCGCTCATGGCGTTCTTTTCTAGCATATAGGCGAGTAGAATGCGCTGGGTGCTGTGAGGCTCTGCTCGATAGTAGAACTCGTTGGTTGCATTGTAATTTTCGTCTACGGAGAATCCGTTTAGCGCTTCCGTGGCTCTTTCATCGCAAGGAATGGCCAGAGAGCCCGAATCAAGGGAAAACCAGAGGGAAGGAGTTGGCTCGTCGCTCTCGTTCGCGATTTCCAGATCCACGAGTATGTAATCGACGTCATGGGTGCCAAAAAACGAATCGAAATAGCCCGTATCGTCCTCCAATTCGCTTGGACTGAGAAAGCGGGGATTTTCGAATTTGAACGTTACTCCATCTTGCATTACGCGCTCGTATGTTTGAAAGCCAGCCATGTTAATTGCATTCCCGAGTTCGTAGAGCGATATGTCAGAATAAGCAGTGCCCGAGGTGTCGGGCTCGCTTGCCTCTGGGTGCGCTATGAGAAGTGTCTTCTCTTCGATGGTTTTTATCCGCTCGCAAGACCATAAAGCCGTTCCCACACCGATGATGAGGGCCGCGCAGACAATGGCGCGGCCCTTTGCGGTTGACAACATTCGCTACAGTCCAATTCCGCTTGAGTTATCTGGGCTCCAGAGTCCGGTCGACTTAAAGACCTTAGAGGTGCTGCTGTTTGAGAACCGAAGGAAGCAGTAGGTGGTCACATTTGTGGCCGGTCGCCTTTCGTATATTCCGTTTGTGAGGTATTGGAGCCCTTTTCCTACGGGGAATTTCGGACCCCAGTAATACACCGAGCCCTTTTGTTTCCCGCATGGCTGTACTACGCCGCTACCACTAACGGTTTCACAATTGAAATACACGCGTGATTGGTTGGTCTTTGCGCGAGATTCGGTATCTTTTGAAGACGATGCCGCTACGCTATAGCTCCAAGGAGTATCTTGGACATTTGCTGCATATGCGACTACGGTAGTTAGTGAGGTGGCCGCCAAAATAGTGGCGAAGAGTGCTGCCGCAGTTTTTGTTGCCGTTTTTCTTTTCACTTCGCTTTCCTTTCCATGGGATATCGAACTGAAGAAATGTTGATCAACAAAAGTAACTATATAACAATAATTCATTGAAGGCAATAGTTACTAGGTAACAATAATTTCTTTTGAGCAGCCAAATAGCGAATAACAATTTAAACAGCGCCTAAATCTAGATAGCTAAAATGGTGGTCAGATTGCCGCGGTGGCTTCATTGCGTAGCGCGATAGACGTCGCGATAGGTGAGATCGTTAGCGGAAGAGGGGCCGTGACGTACAGCCGCCGCCGCATAGGTAGCGGTTCATGTAAGCAGTGTTTCTAGTGTCAACTTTACTTATCGTAAGCTCGCACGCGCTCTCGTCGGTACGCCTTTACTGCTAGCTTGGTCAGTCAAGCGGACGATGAAGGAGCTTTCCTTGTCCTTAAATACTGTCGTCTTCGTCTTCTAAGTTGATGACGAAGACGCCCTTCTCAAGATGCTCGGCCTCCTCGTCGGTGATGCGAATGAGGATGTCCCCGGGGGCGCAGTCCAGGCGATCGCAGATAGCAAACAAGGTGGAGAACCGCACCGAGCGGATCTTCCCCTGTCGCAAGCGCGAGATGTTGGCCGGAGTATGTCCGGTAAGCTCAACGAGGTCGGTACCGCGCACACCGCGTTCCTTCATGAGCTTGCCGAGCTGGATTGCGTATTTCATGGCCGTGATTTTACACTAGATCGTCGGTTTCCTGCTCAAGGGTGGCGCCATAGCTGAAAATAAATGAGAGCGCGAAGCACACAATGGAGATCATGAAGCTGGTTGCGTCAACGTGAATCGAATCGCTCGCAGACGCATCGCTTTCGATGAGCATATGGGCATCCCCATTGATGGCGCCAACATCTGCGCCGGGGGTGATGAAGAAACCGCAAATCGCCGTAGCCAAAAAGAGGAAACCTAACGCTCTGATTTGTCGAACTCGCAATGGTGTGAAAGGGGAGGCACTGCGCCCGATTTCACGGAAAATGCGCCAGAGCAAGAAAATGGTGAAACCGCCTGATATAGAAGGAATGATGAAAGGCAAGGTGCCCGCAAGCGTCGAAGGGCCGAGATAGGAAAACCCATTGGGTAATAGGGCCATATAAAGAAAAACCGCGACATGGGCAGCGCAGTACAGAATGAAGATGATCAAGAAGATAGCGGCGAGTCCGCGACTTGTTGAAACGAGCTTGCCCCGCGTTGTCTTGATTGCGGCTAATTGCTTATCCACTGTTGGACTCCATCGCCTGTCTTGCCGCTATTGTTGGGGAGAGTCGTCTGGAGCTGGGGTGGCAATTCCGATTTGAACGCAATGACCTGTGGGGCCTATGCCTAGGCAAGCGGCGGCGAATACGTTGTCGCTAAAGAACAGCATGAGGACTCCTCTCATAAAAATTATTGTACGACAATAAACATAGTAGACCATGCATCAACGATAGTCTAGAGGAAATGCAAGAACGGGATCGATTTCTTTGTGAAAACGCGAATTGTTTTCGGTTCATAGAGTCTTTGTTGGCAAAAGATGGCATTCGGGGACTGCAGAGAAGGAACACCGAATTACTAACTCAAAAATGACCAAAAAACAATAATTTCTCTTGTCTGTTCAAAATTATTGTAATATAATAAAGTTGCCGGCCGGCATAAATAGTGAAACCTATCGTAAGGAGATGCTATGGATGCAGCGAAAAAGCCGACATCCGTCAGGAAAGCAAGGGTGCTGGCACTTGCGCTAGTCCTCGCTTTCTCGATCCCTTTGAGTTTGTCGGTCGAGAGCGCAGAGGCAGCTACAAACGCCCCTTGGTCGTTCTCTCTGCTAAAGGGAGGAACTTGGAAATCTGACACGGCAACCAAGTCGCGCAACGGAGACGCTTCCGCTACAGTGAGCCCCTCGAAAACCACCCTATTTACCGTAAGCGGGAAATAGGGCTTGCGTGTTCGAACGAGCGGTGGTGCTTATGCGACAGGGTACTACACGACGACGTCGTGCAAGACCCTCAACATGGCTTACTTGAGCGGGTATGGCACGCTGACCCAGCATAAGCTGTATGGCCAAATCGATTCCTCGAGTGCTGCGAGCAGCGGCACTGCGGGAGGAACTTGGACGCCGTAGGTGCGTGTTAGGCGGCGACGAATTCGACGGGAGAAGGAGACAAACGTGCGATATGCTTTTCTGCTTGGAACAATCGGATTCGTCGCTGCCGCGTTCATGCTCTCTGCGTGTTCTGCGGAGAGCATGAACGGTGAAATGGAAGATCGGCTATTAGTGAGCTATTCGATTGACCGCAGCAGTTATGCCACTGAAGTCGATACGACGCCCTCCGAGGTAAGTCTGTCGATAGGGGAGGCTCTTGTTATCGAAGCGACTGTGGTTATGCCAGACGCGATCGATCTATGCGAGATTAGCGCGAGTCCCATCAATCTATCGGAAACGAGCGGGCAAACAGCGTCGTTGTTGCTGGGCACTCAGGATTTCAACTTGGTTGAGCAGTCCCTATATGAGCCAGATTGGTGGAAATACGGGAAGCAAGAAGGCCGCTATTACGAAAGTAAGGCAGGCGCCTCGCTGTTCGTTGGTTTTGATAGCCTCTTATACCAAAACCAATCTTTTGGGGAGCGGTATGAGGGCATTGACTACGGCATGCCGTCCACTTCGCTTCTCTCTCCATATGAAGAAGGGGAGCTCCAAGGGTTTTCTTCGTCGGATGCTCTCGAGCAAGCCCAAAGTATTTTGACCGCCATCGGGGTGGACAATTTTATCTTAGCGAATTATTACGCCATGCCGTCTGACGCCATGCAAGAGAAGAAAGACGCTTATGTGGATGAAATGATCTCCATGCTTAAAAGCATGGACGACTACGAGTCGGGCACATACGCAGAAGAGGAAGCACGACTTAATCGACTTAAAGAGGTCTTGTATGAAGAGCAAGATGAATTGTATGCCTTCTATTTTGGACTAACCGCACGAGGGGCCTCTATAGCGATGCCCACAAACGGAATGCGATACAACATGATAAGTGCTGGCGAAGAGAGCGTTGGGAAGGTTTACGCGCAGGTCTACATGGGTCGAGACGGAGTGGAGTTTGTGCATGTTCCAATCGCTATGAAAGCTGGAGAAAGCGAAGGCTCTTCTTCGCTTGAGGTTCTGGCGCTCGACGATGCGCTCAATGCACTTGTCGAAAAGTATTCTTCTGTTAAGTCGAGTGATCCCATCATGGTCGATAAGATCACTTTGGAATACTGTGCTATGCCTGACAGCAGGAGCGAGTCGGGTGTGGTTCTTGTGCCATGCTGGGTATTCAGGAATGCCGGCGACTCCGATTTTGCTGTGCGCGTCAACGCTCTCACTGGGGTTGTAAGCTGATGTGCCGCGAGATAGCAAGTGAGCTTCGGCGTGCAATTGTGTCCTTGAAGTTTATTGCCGCGCTGGTGGTATCCTTTTTAGGTTTGATGTATGGAGGCGGTCTTGATCTTTTAACTACAGAAGGCAACGCTGATGCGTTCCATGTTTTCTCGTATGCATACGAGGGCAACAACGCGTTTTGGTTGATTGTGATCGCTGCGGCTTTGCCTTATTCCGGGTCGCTGTATGAAGACTATTCGTCAGGCTACATGTTTCTTTCTCTCGTCAGGCAAACTCGGAAGATGTTTGTGGTAGCGAAAGTCATTGCATGTGGTCTATCGGGGGGATTAGTGGTGATGCTTTCGTGCACCACCTTCTTTGTATTGTGTCTGGCGATTTGCCCGGCGTCAGTGTCTTTTGAGCCTGGCCATTGGGCAACGCTTGTAGGAAGCGCGCCATTCTTAGAGCTTCTTTGGGAGGGACAGCTGTCACAGTACTGGCTATTTTTCTCAATTGCGCAACTGATGTATGGAGCCTTCTGGTCCGTTTTTGGACTTACCGCCTCTGCGGTGTTCCTTACCCCGGCAACTGCTTATGTTGCCCCCTTTGCTGGAGCGATCGCTTCGGTTAAGGCTGTATCTATTGGCTTTCTTCCAGATCGATTCAACTTCGTGACTTTGGCATATGGATCCTATTTTGGCCCCCCAGCTATTTCGATGATAGTAATTGCGGGCATTTACTTTATCGCAATAACCGTCATGGGGGTCATATTAAGCAAAAGTGTAAATAAGATGGTGGATGATGAGAAGTAAAACCAGTCAAATCCGGAGCTCATTTGTATTTGTCAAGCACTGTGTCTGTGTGACTTTCTTGTCAAAAAAAGCTGCGGTGATAGCCTTTGTTGAGCTCCTCGTGCTTTGGGATGTGCTTTCTCCTGTAGCGGATTTTTCTTTCGACATCGGATATCGTG
>CABSMC010000005.1 GCA_902478715.1 uncultured Adlercreutzia sp. | reverse complement strand
ATCGAGGGCCTGGTGCACATCTCCGAGATGGCCGGCCGCCACATCGACACCCCGGCGCAGGTCGTGCATGCGGGCGACGATGTGAAGGTGAAGGTCATGGAGATCAACCCGGATCGCCGCCGCATCTCCCTGTCCATGAAGGCCGCCGCCGAGGAGCTCGGCTTCGAGATCGACGTGGACGAATCGGTGCAGGCCGAGGAGAAGCCGGCCCGCCGCAAGAAGGACGAGGCTCCGGCCGAGGCCGAGGTCGTCGAGGTGGAGACCGTCGAGGAGTAAATCCCCGAACCCTCACTGACGTTACGAACGACCAGTAACTTTTCAAAGGCCGCTCTTCGGAGCGGCCTTTCTCGTGTATGATGGTTCCGTTGAATTACTTGGATATGATCGCGCGAAGGGGCGCGGTTTCGGAGGAGGTTCACATGAAGAAGCTGTTTCTCATCGGCGGCATGGGCGCTGGTAAGTCCACGGCGCGCAAGGCGCTCACCGACGAGGGCCTGGCTTGGATCGATCTCGACCAGGTGGGGCACGAGGTGCTCACGTGGGACACGGTGAAGGACGATTTGCGTGGTGCCTTTGGCGACGATATCTTCGACGAGAACGGGGAAGTGGTGCGCAGCGCCCTGGCCGCTAAGGCCTTCGCGACGCCGGCCGCCACGCGCAAGCTGAATACCATCACGATGCCCCGCATCGAGGAGCGCTACACCGACCTCATCGACGGCTTCGAGGCTGAGGGCAAGCCGGCCGTGGTGGTGGAATACTCGGTGTTCCGCAACCGCCAGCAGTCGCTCGCCTACGGGGCCGATGTCGTCATGGCCGTGCTGGCGCCGCTGGAGGTGCGCATCGAGCGCGCCGTGAAGTCGGGCTTTTCCGAGGAGGACGTGCGCGCCCGCATCGCCCGCCAGATCACCGATGCCGACCGCATCGAGGCGTCGGATGTCGTCTTCAACAACGACGGCACCCCCGACGAGCTGCGCAACGAGGTCATCTCCTGGTGGAACGAGTACAAGAAGACGATCTAGTGGGATGCATTCTCAGATTTTAGCGAAGGCCCTGAGAGCGCTAGTTCTCGGGGCCTTGCTTTGGCTGCATGAAGGTAGCGATGAATTCTCTGGCGCGCTCATCCTTGGCTTTCGCAATTAGGTCTTCTGCGCTTAAGCCTTCTGGCCATGGCTTGGAGAAAGCCGCTCTTTCGGCAATCCTCTGGTCTGCTCCCTTGAGTTTTTCAAGTTTTCGAGCTATCTGTTCGTCTTTTTCTCTCACGATTACCACAGTCCTAGCACGTGCTGCATCCCTAGGCTGGCAGCGGCGATGCAGATCCAGCAGATGAGGCCCATGAGGATGGGCTTGCCGCCGGACTTCACGAGCTTCACGAGGTCGGTGTTCAGGCCAATGGCGGCCATGGCCATGACGATGAAGAACTTCGAAAGCGTCTTCAACGGCGCGAACACCGCCGCATCGGCGCCGGCGGCCACGGCGATGGTGGTGATGATGCTGGCCACGAGGAAGAACAGGATGAACATGGGAAAGGCGCGCTTCAGCGAGAAGTTGCCGAGCGGGCCCTTGCGGCGCGTCGACGAGGGCTCGGAGGCTGCCTGAGCGTTGGAGGCGGACTCGTCTGCGCTCTCCTTGCGGGCCATGACGATGCCGAGCACGAGCGTGATGGGGATGATGGCGAGCGTTCGGGTGAGCTTCACGATGGTGGTGTCGTCCAGGGCGTTCGAGCCGGGGTGCATGCCGTCCCAGGCAGCTGCGGCGGCGGTGACCGACGAGGTGTCGTTCACGGCGGTGCCGGCGAACAGGCCGAAGCCCTCGTTGGACATGCCGAGCATACCTCCCAAGGTGGGGAAGATGAGCGCCGCCACCACGTTGAACAGGAAGATGACCGAGATGGCCTGGGCCACCTGCTCGTCTTTGGCGCGGATGACCGGGGCCGTGGCGGCGATGGCCGACCCGCCGCAGATGGACGAGCCCACGGCGATGAGCGTGGCGATGGCGGAATCCATGCGCAGCACGCGGTACAGGATATAGCCCACGATGAGCGCCGTGGCGATAGTGGTGAGGATGATGGGCAGGCTCTCGGCGCCCACGGCGGCGATCTGGGCGAGGTTCAGCCCGAAACCCAGCAGGATGACGGCGTACTGCAGCACTTTCTTAGCGGTGAACCCGATGCCGTCCTGCACGGCGCCGCGCACGGGCTGCTTCCACCAAAGCGCGATGACCATGCCGACGAGGATGGCGAACACCGGGCCGCCCACTACGGGCAACGCCTCGCCGAGAAACCAGCAGGGGATGGCGATGGCGGCGCACAGGCCGACGCCGGGGGCCACATTCTTCACGTTCGCCACGGTGAGCTCCTCACGATGTGGGATGTCAACAGCGATTGCAGAGTATAGCACTCATGGTTGGACGGATCGTGAACTTTAAGCGAACATCTGTTCATTTATTGTGGAAGGTGCTAGACTGTTCTTCTTATAGCGAATTACTGCGACAGGAGGGACGCGCGTGTCCACTCATCTTTCCAATATAGAAGGCATGGAAATGGCGGGGAAGCTCCCCGAGGTGCGGCTGGCGAACCCCCCGTTCAAGGTGGTGTCGCCCTTCGAGCCGTCGGGGGACCAGCCTGAGGCTATCGCCGCTTTGGCGAAGGGCGTGGAGGAAGGTCTGCGCTACCAGACGCTGCTCGGCGTCACCGGTTCGGGCAAGACGTTCACCATGGCCAAGACCATCGAGGCGGTGCAGAAGCCCACACTCGTCATGGCGCCGAATAAGACGCTCGCGGCCCAGCTGGCCGCCGAGCTGAAGGAGTTCTTCCCCGACAACGCCGTGGTGTACTTCGTCAGCTACTACGACTACTACCAGCCCGAGGCCTACGTGCCCTCATCGGACACCTTCATCGAGAAGGACGCCTCCATCAACGAGGAGGTGGAGAAGCTGCGCCATGCGGCCACCTCGGCGTTGCTGTCGCGGCGGGACGTCATCGTGGTGGCGTCGGTGAGCTGCATCTACGGTATCGGCTCGCCGATGGACTACGCCGGCATGGCGGTGTTCGTCGACAAGCAGAAGGAGATGGATCGCGACGAGGTCATCCACGAGCTCATCGACATCCAGTACGACCGCAACGACTACGAGCAGAAACGCGGCACCTTCCGCGTGCGGGGCGACGCGCTGGACGTGTTCCCGCCCTACGCCGACCATCCCATCCGCATCGAGTTCTGGGGGGACGAGATCGAGTCCATCGACGAGATTGACCAGGTCACGGGCGAGGTGCTGAACAGCTACGAGGCGCTGCCCATCTGGCCGGCGTCCCATTACGTCACGGCGCGCCCGAAGATGGACAAGGCGCTTGGCACCATCCAAGACGAGCTGCGCGAGCGCCTGCAGCAGTTCAAGGAAGAGGGGAAGCTGCTCGAGGCTCAGCGTCTGGAGATGCGTGTGAACTACGACTTGGAGATGCTGGAGACCATGGGATTTTGCTCCGGCATCGAGAACTACTCGCGCCATCTGGACGGGCGCGCGCCGGGCGAGCCGCCCTACACGCTCATCGACTACTTTCCGAAGGACTTCCTCTGCATCATCGACGAGTCCCACGTCACGGTGCCGCAGATCCGCGGCATGCACGAGGGCGACCGCTCCCGCAAGATCACGCTCGCCGAGCACGGCTTCCGCCTGCCCAGCTGCCTGGACAACCGCCCCTTGCGCTTCGACGAGTTCGAGGAGCGCATCCCGCAGTTCATCTACGTGTCGGCCACGCCGGGCGACTACGAGGAGAAGGTAAGCCAGGCGAAGGTGGACCAGGTCATCCGCCCGACGGGCCTACTGGACCCGGAGATCGTCGTGCGCACGAGCGCCAGCCAGATCGACGACATCATCGACGAGGCGAAGGAGCGGGCGGCGCGCAACGAGCGCGTGCTCATCACGACGCTCACGAAGAAGATGGCGGAGGATCTGACCGACCACTTGCTGGACCAGGGCGTGAAGGCGCGCTACATGCACTCGGACATCGCCACGCTGGAGCGCACGGAAATTCTGCGCGATCTGCGCCGGGGCGAGTTCGATGTGCTCGTGGGCATCAACCTTCTGCGCGAGGGACTCGATCTGCCCGAGGTGTCGCTCGTGGCCATCCTCGATGCCGACAAAGAGGGCTTTCTGCGTAACCACCGCTCGCTCATCCAGACCATAGGCCGCGCGGCCCGCAACGTGTCCGGCGAGGTCATCATGTACGCCGACCGCATCACCGACTCCATGCGCCGGGCCATCGACGAGACGCGCCGGCGCCGCGATATCCAGATGGCCTACAACGAGGAGCACGGTATCAAGCCCCAGACTATCCGCAAGGCCATCAACGACATCATGGGCTTCATCACGGAAGATGTGGAGGGCACCACTGCCGAGCAGGTGAATAAGGAGCTGGCAGAGCTTTCCCGCGAAGAGGTCCTGCGGCTCATCTCGTCCATGGAGGACGACATGGCCGCCGCGTCCCGCGACATGGACTTCGAGGAGGCGGCCCGCCTGCGCGACCAGGTGGTGAAGCTGAAGAGCACCGTGGAGGACAAGTCCGAGGAAGACGTGCTGAAGGATCTGAAGAAGGGCGCGCGAAAGGGGAGCGCCTACGGCAACCGCAAGCACGCCGCCTACGGGTCGTCGCGCGCGAGTTAAAGGCGCTGCGCCCGGGCTCCTGCCATCGCCGCAAGATTCGTCTCGCAGGACGCCGACCTTCGCAGGACGGTGCCCCTGCGGGACGGTGGCGCGGCGGGGAAGTGCCCCTCTGGGACGGCGCGGGCTGTTCAGTTTTCGTGGATTCGGGACGGATTGCGAACTTTACGGAAATGTAAGCTGCTCTGCCGTGAACGCCCCGTCACTTCGTCGTATAATCGCGAGAAAGCACCTGCACCACCTGAAGTACTTCCTAAGGAATAAAGCGATGCCCGATCAGCCCGTCTCCCAAGGTTCGAATAACCCCCGCAACAACCCGCGACAGCACAAGAAGCCCACCCGGCGCCACCCCGGCGCCTCCGTTCCGGCCTCGGTTCCCCATTCCCACGGGGTCTCAACACCGCAGCCGCAGTCGGCGGCCGTCCCGCCGGAAATGCGCCCCCAGCCGGCAGCGCAGGCCCCTTCCCCGCAGCAGGAGCCGGCAGCGCCTCGCGAGCAGACGGACTATGGCGCCCAGACGCAGGATCCGTGCCTGCATGAGGCGCCGTCCTATCGGCCGCACGCCTATCAGCAGGCCCAGCCCCAGCCTCGCCAGGCGGCGTCGCCGCACGGCTATGCGGGCTACGCGGCCCAGGTTCCCCCGCGAGTCGTTCCCGCCACCAAGGCCGACGGCCAGGTGGCGCCCTATGCCGATATGGGGCGCTACAAGAAGAAGGGCAAGAAGAAGGCGAGCGTCGTCTCCATTATCGTCTCCGTGGTCATTCTGGCCGCCATTGGCGTGGGGGTGTATCTGTACTTGAATCCCCTGCAGTTCAACGTGACGGTCAACGGCATGACGCGCACGGTGGATAAGGGCACGACCTTGAACGACATGATCGCCGAGGGCGTGGTCTCTCCGAAGCCGGGAAACCTGCTCGCGGTCGATGGGGAGGTTTTGGAAGAGGGGGGCGGTGCCGCCTTTGCCGGCACGGTCAACGGCAACGAGGTGACTGACGGCGCGACCGAGCTGCACAAGGGCGATGTCGTTCAGCTGGACGACGGCGCGGACGCGACCGAGGACTACGATGTTACCACCGAGGAGACGACTCCGGGTCAGGTGGAGCTGGGCGAGGGGGCCATCCACGTGTACGTGCCCGGCGAGGCGTCCCAGGTGGAGACGCGCACGGGCAAGGTATCCGGCAAGACGGTCTCCGAGACCGTCAAGGAGGGCGTCGACAACGTCTACCTGAAATACAACGCGAACACGAACGGCGAGAAGGTCATCGCGCTCACCTTCGACGATGGCCCGTGGCCCACGACGAGCGAGTTGCTCGACGTTCTGAAGGAGAACGACGCCGTGGCGACGTTCTTCACCATCGGCGAGCAGATCTCCGACAAGACCGATTACGTGGAGACGATCCAGCGCATGGCGGCCGAAGGCCACCAGATCGGCACCCATTCCTACGACCATGCGGCCACCGGCGGCGGCAACGGCGTGGATATGACGCGCCAGAGCCCGGAAAAGCAGATCGAAGAGGTGCAGATGGGTCAGCAGGCCATCGCGGACGCAACGGGCAAGGAGGCCTCCAAGGTGTTCCGCTCGCCGGGCGGCAACTTCCACGACGAGATCATCTGGAATTTGCAGCCCTACATCACGAGCGAGATCGGCTGGAACGTGGACACGGAGGACTGGCGGCGACCGGGCGCCGGTGCCATTGCGGAGCGCCTGCTGTCGGCGAAGCCGGGGGATGTCGTGCTCATGCACGACGGCGGCGGTGATCGGAGTCAGACCATCGAGGCGCTGAAGATCGCGCTGCCCCAGCTGCGCGCCGAGGGCTACAAGTTCGTGACCATCGACCAGCTTCTGGCCTACGATGACGCCAAGGCCCTCGCCCAAGAGCTGGCGGCCCAGCAGGCAGCGGAATAGGCATTACTGCCCCAAGAGCTCGCGGGCGTGGGCGAGGGAGGTCTCGGTGGCGGTGCCCGATAGCAGGCGCGCCACTTCGGCCACGCGCGCATCGCCCGTGACGGGGGCCAAGATGGTCTCGGGCGCATCGCCGGCGGTCTTCGTCACCGTGTAGTGGGCATCGGCGAGCACGGACACTTGGGCCAGATGCGTGATGGCGATGACCTGGTGGCTTTCCGCCAGCTCCGCCAGCACGGCGGCGAGCGCATTGGCGGTGCTGCCGCCCACGCCGGCATCCACTTCGTCGAAGACGAGGGTCTCGGTGCCGTCCGCATCGCCCAGGGCCACCTTGATGGCGAGCATGACGCGGCTGATCTCGCCGCCGGAGGCGATGCGGGCCAAGGGCCGGGGCTGCATAGAGGCGCCCGGCTTGAACTCGAAGACGACGCTCGCGCTGCCCGCGGCGCTCCAGCTCTCGCGGGGCAGCGGTTCCACGGTGCACACGAGGGCCGCCGTTCCCATCTCCAGACGCGCCAGCACCTCGTTGACCGCCGCGGCGAACTGCGGGGCCGCCTCAGCCCGGGCATCGTTGTAGGTGGTCGCCGCCTCGGCCAGAGCCGCCTCGGCCGCCTCAAGGGCCGCTTCGGCACGGGCCAGGTTCTCATCGGCGTCGTCGATGAGGCCGACGAGGGCCGCCGCTGTGTCCCAGCGCTCGAAGACGGCTTCCATGGTGGGGCCGAAGGAGCGCATGAGGCCCATGAGCTGCCCCATGCGCTCCTGAGCCGCAGCCAAAGACTCGCCGTCGAAATCGATGGCGTCGCAATAGCCGGCCATATCCCGGGCGACGTCCTCCACGACGAAGCACGTCTCCCGGAGCGTTGTGGCGAAGGGCGTCAGCGACTCGTCGGCACGCGCGGCCTCCTCGATGAGCGAGATGGCCGTGTTCAGGGCGTCCAGCGCCCCGCCGTCGCCGGAGAGCGCCTCGGCGGCTCCGTGGGAGTTGCGGGCGAGCACCTCGGCGTGCTCGGCCCGGGCGAGCCAGTCGCGTGTTTCCTCGTACTCGCCGCCCTCAGGGTTCACCGCCTCTATCTGCTGCAGCGTGAAGCGGGCCTCCTCCAGCTGGGCGTTGGAGGCGCTCGCCGTTGCCCGCAGCTCTTCCAGGGCCGCCTCGGCGGCACGGGCATCGGCGAGCGCCTCGCGAAAGGCCGCCCCTACGGTGCTTTCCAGATCGGCCCAATCATCGAGGATGCGGCCGTGCTCCGCCGGCTTCAGCAGCGATTGGTACTCGTGCTGTCCGCAGAGCTCCACCAAAGGCCCCACCGTGCGCGCGAGCTCCGACACGCTGGCCATGGTTCCGTTGATGGTGGCGCGACTGCGCCCGTCGGCGCTGACCTTGCGCACTGCGACGAGCTCTTCGGCGGTGGGATCGGAAGGGAACAGGCGCCCCCGCACCTCGGCGTTTTTCGCCCCCTCGCGCACGTAAGAGCTGTCGGCGCGCTCGCCGACGAGCAGCTTCACGGCGCTGACGAGCGCCGTCTTTCCGGCGCCCGTCTCGCCGGTGAGGACGGTGAGACCGGGGGAGGGCGAAAGGGAGGCCTCGCGGATGAGGGCCACGTCCTTCACTTGGATTTCGTCGATCATGGTTCCCCGCTAGAAGTCGATGACGTCGAAGACGATGCCCTGCTCCGCCTCAAGCACGCTGAACAGCTCGTCGGGGGCCACGCGGCGCACGGCCCGGGAGACGGATACCTCGCCGCCGTGGGTGACGATGAAGTCGGCCTGCAGCTTGCGGGCGCAGGATTCGGTGAGGGCCGCGCGATAGGGCAGCCCCTCGTGCTCCAGGGCGAAGCGCACGTCGGGGCCGTCGATCGAGCACACGGACAGAAACGCCATGGCCGAGCGCAAAGCCGAGCGGGCGTCGTGGTCGGAGAGGGCCTCGGCGAGGGCAGCGCGCACCTCTCCGAAGGCCTCGGCGGAGACCCACAGCTCCGCGGCCCCGGCCAGCTCCATGGCATGGAGCTTCACCCAGGCGGCGGCGGTGCTCTCGCGCTCGCCGATGAAGTCGAGCAGAACGTCGCTATCGATGAGCAGGCGCATGGCTATTCTCCTTCCCTGGTTGCGGGCGCGCCGTCGCGGGCCTCCCAGAACGACGCCGGTACGGGGCGCGTGGCCTGGCGCAAGCGGAAGCGCAGCTCGTTGGCCTGGGCGTCGGTGAGGGTGATGCGCAGGGGAGATTCTCCCCGTTGCGCATCGGGCAGCTCGCCGGTGGCGAGTACGTAATCGTAGGCGGCGTTCACCAGCTCGGTGGGGGACGAGCCGATGGATCGCAGCTTCGCGTTCACCTGGTCGCGGATTTCCAGGGGCACTCGGGCCGTTACCATGGCGTGCATGGCCGCTCCTTTCTCTTGCTTTTGGCGCAGTATAACGGAACACCGAACAGATTGCAATAATAATACGAACAAGTATTTGCATTATGGTCAAAAAGTGTTATGCTCCATGGACAAGGAGTCGACGGCTCGTGTCTTTTTCGGCAAGACGCTTGCCTCGGTCGGTCGATTTGGGGAAGATGGAGCGATGCAGCGCACCGGTCGGCATGTTCGCCCGGGGAAAGCTGCGGCGTAATGGCAGAACGGAAGGGAAACCTTGGCACAGCGAGCGTTCGGAAAAGGAAAAGCGACGAGGGTCTTTCTCGCCCTGTTGCTCGCCTTCTCCCTCGTCGGCATCGGCGCGGTTCCGGCTGCGGCCGATCCTGCCGACGACACTCAGGCTGCCGTGGATGCGGCGCAGGCCACGCTGGACGAGGCCGAATCCCGCATGGCCCAGATCAATAGCGAGTACGAGCAGCTCACCGCCGAGGTGGTCGAGCTGCAGACCAAGATCGACGAGACGGCGGCGGCGGCCATGGAGGCCCAGCAGGCCATGCTCGAGGGGCGCGCGGCTTTGGGCCAGGTGGCCGTGGGAGAGTACCGCGACGGCAGTTCCATGGGGCTTTTGGGCCTCATCCTTGATTCGAAAAACTTCGACGAGCTGCTCCGCAACATGGAGTACGTCACTCAGATCATGTCCTATCAGGCCGACGAGGTGGCCGAGCAGAAGGAGCGCAAGCGCGCCTTCGACGACGTGAGCGACGAGCTGAACGCCCAGAAGAACGAGCAGGAAGAGGCGTTGGCGGCCCAGGAGGCCAAGCGCGCCGAGGCCCAAAGCGTCGTGGAGGATGCCACGGCCCGCCTGGAGGGCGCTCAGGAGGAGCACGCGGCCCGTCTGGCCGAGCTCGCCGCTCAGGCCGAGGCCCTGCGCAAGCAGGAAGAGGAGGCCGCCGCAGCGGCGGCCGCGGCCGTGCAGGAGAGCCCCGACGCCAATACGGGCGATCGCGAGCCGGTCGTCTCCGACGACGAGGGCCCCTCCGATAACGGCGGCTCGTCGGGTAGCTCTGGCGATTCCGGCAGCTCAGGATCATCGGGGAATTCCGGCAGTTCCGGCGGCTCCGGCAACGGGGGCGGATCCGGCGGCTCGTCGGAGGAAGGGTGGCTTTCAGGCGTGGCCTCGGCCTACGGCGGCAGCACCGATCCGAACACGCCGAACCCCGGCACCACGTCCACCGGCGCCGTCTGCGACGACAACTCCATGGGCGTGGCGGTGCCCAAGTCGATGCCGAACTACCGCAGTTATTTCGGACGTACGGTGGAAATCGTCTACGGCGGTCAGACCGTGTATGCCACGGTGAACGACTGCGGAAGTATGGGCGGCGGTTCTCGCGTCCTCGATCTGCAGCCGGGCGTGTGGAAGGCCTTCGGCTTCTCCAGCTGCCGCGCCTGGGGCCTGCGCACCGTCAAGTACCGCTTCCTGTAGGGCGCCTCGCCGCGCCATTGGAACGCTGCGCTTCTTCGCGGCTCGTCGGAGCCCGCTTCCCGTCTGCTTTCGCGTGCCCGCGGCCCGCTTCCCGTCTGTCGGGAGCGGGAAAGTTCTGCGCTCGCTCCGCCTCGAAGTGCGCTATACTGTGGCGTTACATGCGATGACGAAGACAGCGGACGCGCGTCACGGTCGCCAGAGAAGGGCTTCACCGGCTGAGAGAGCCCGACCCTCTGAGTGCGTCTTATTCCCTTCTGAGCAGCATTCCCGAACGCGAACGCCCACGGGCGAGGCGACCAGTAGGGGTGCCGGGTGCTCCCGTCACAGAGCGCGAACAAGCGGGCAACGCCGCATCGCCACCCAATGGGTGCGCGGGTGCGTTGCCAACCGAGGTGGTACCGCGAGAGCCTTCTCCCGTCCTTGGATTCCTGGTAAGCCGCAAGCGGCCCCAGGCGGGACGGAAGAAGGCTCTTTTTTGTTGGCTCGAGAAGAAAGGCGAACCTTATGGCAATCGCAGAGGAGTTGGCGGCGCTGCGCGAGCGCACCTTGGCCGAAATCGCCGCGGCGGACACGTCGGCGGCGCTCGAGGCGGTGCGCGTGGCAGTGCTGGGCAAGTCCGGCACGCTGACCGGGTATTTGAGATCCATGGGCCAGGTGCCCGCTGAAGAGCGAGCGAGCGTGGGCAAGGCCGTGAACGCCGCCCGCGTGGAAGTGGAAGAGGCGCTGGCCGCCCGCAAGGCGGCGCTCGATGCCGCCGAGCTGGAAGCCGCCATAGGGGCGGCGGCCGTGGACGTGACGCTGCCCGGCCGCGCCCAGCAGGTGGGTACCCGCCATCTCATCAACGGCATCATCGACGAGGTGTCCGACATCTTCTTGGGCCTGGGCTACAAAGTGGTGGAAGGCGAGGAGATCGAGACCGACTACTACAACTTCACGGCCCTGAACGCCCCGGCCGATCACCCGAGCCGTTCCATGCAGGACACCTTCTACGTGCACGACCTGTCCGGCGACACCTCGCGGGTGCGCGGCGAGTCCGACGTGCTGCTGCGCACCCAGACTTCCGGCGTGCAGGTGCACGTCATGGAGGACTGGGACCTGCCCATCTACATGATCGCCCCGGGCAAGGTGTACCGCCGCGATGTGGCCGATCCATCGCATCTGCCGCAGTTCCATCAGATCGAGGGGCTCGTGGTGGATCGCGGCATCACCTTCGGCGACCTGAAGGGCACCCTCGACTACGTGTGCAAGCAGATCTTCGGGCCCGAGCGCAAGACGCGCTTCCGCGCCCACTACTTCCCGTTCACGGAGCCCTCGGCCGAGGCGGACGTGAGCTGCGGCATCTGCCACGGCGAGGGCTGCCGCATGTGCAAGGGCACCGGCTGGATCGAGATCTTGGGCTGCGGCATGGTGGACCCGAACGTGCTTTCCATGAGCGGCATCGACCCGGAGGAGTACTCGGGGTTCGCTTTCGGCATGGGGGTGGAGCGCATCGCCTGCCTGAAGTACGACGTGCCGGATTTGCGCATGCTGCTTGAAGGCGACATGCGATTCTTGCGGCAGTTCTAGGAGGAAACATGAAAGTATCTTTGAAGTGGCTTTCTGAGTATACGGCGGTGCCGGAGGATTTGAAGGCGTTCTGCGACAGGCTCGATCTGACGGGCACGGGCGTGGAAGGCGTGGAGAAGACCGGCGAGGCCTTCGAGGGCGTCGTGGTGGGGCACGTGCTCACCTGCGAGCCGCATCCCGATTCCGACCACATGCACGTGGTGACGGTGGATGTGGGCGCCGAGGAACCCGTGCAGATCGTCTGCGGGGCGCCGAACATCGCGGCGGACATCAAGGTGCCCGTGGCGCTCGTGGGCGCGGTGCTGCCCGGCGATTTCAAGATCAAGAAATCGAAGCTGCGCGGCGTGGTGAGCTGCGGCATGTGCTGCTCGCGCCGCGAACTGGGGCTGGGACAGGACCACTCCGGCATCTGGGTGCTTCCCGATGACGCGCCCGTCGGCCAGCCCATGGCGGACTTCATGGGCGCCGGGGACACGGTGCTCGACCTGGAGATCACGCCGAACCGCCCGGACTGCCTATCGATGGTGGGTATGGCCCGCGAGGTGGGGGCCATGTACCAGCAGCCGGTGGCCTGGCCGCTGGCCGCCGACGTGGAGAAGCTGGCCTCCGTCACTGCCGGCGAGGACGTGGCCGGCGCCGTCACCGTTGAGGTGCCCGATGCCGCGCGCTGCCCGCGCTACACCGCCCGGGTCATCGACAACGTGAAGGTGGGACCCTCGCCCGAATGGCTCGCCGAGCGCGTGACCGCCGCCGGGGGCCGTTCCATCAACAACGTCGTGGACGTGACGAACTACATCCTGTACCTCTACGGCCAGCCGCTGCACGCCTTCGACTTCGCCAAAGTGGCCAGCGCCGACGGGTGCGCCCACATCATCGTGCGCGCCGCGAAGGACGGCGAGCACCTGACCACCCTGGACGGCGAGGACCGCGCGCTCACCGAGGACATGACGGTCATCGCCACCCCTGAGCGCGCCGTAGCGCTCGCCGGCGTCATGGGCGGCGAGAACAGCGAGGTCACGGAAGAGACCACCTGCGTTCTTTTGGAGTCCGCCGCCTTCGAGCGCGGCCGCACCTCCCGCACGAGCCGCAACCTGGGTCTTATCTCCGAGGCCTCCATGCGCTACGAGCGCGGCGTGGACGATCACTTGTGCGAAGTGGTCTCCCAGGCCGCGGCGGCGCTTCTGGCCGAGGTGTCCGGTGGCACGGTGCGCCCCGGCGTGGTGGACGTCTACGGGCTTCCCACGAAACAGCCGGAGCTCATCTTCCGCATCCCGCGCTTTGTGGCCATGATGGGGGCCGACATTCCCGCCGACTTCATCGAGGACATCCTCGTGCGCCTCGGCTGTGCCGTAGAGGCCACCGACGACCCCTCCGTGCTCTCGGTGCTGCCGCCCACCTTCCGCCCCGACCTGGAGCGCGAGATTGACCTGTACGAGGAAGTGCTGCGCCTGTGGGGCATGGACCGCATCCCGCCGACGCTGCCTGGCGGCCGTGAGCGCGTGGGCGCGCGCACGCCGGAGCAGGAGACGGTGCGCGTGATCAACGACACCCTGCGCGCGTCGGGCATGAACGAGACCATGACCTACTCCTTCGCCGAGCCTGGCGACATCGAGCGGCTGCGCCTGCCCGCCGAGGGGCTGGGGCTGGCCGTGGAGCTTCTGAACCCGCTGAATGCGGACATGTCGGTCATGCGCCAGTCCATTGTGCCCGGGCTTCTGCGCTCGGTGGCCTACAACCAGGCCCGCGGCGTGAAGAACATCCAGCTCTACGAGATCGGCACGGTGTTTATGGCCGCCGAGGGCCGCAAGAAGGCCAAGGAGCGCAAGAAGCTCGCCGGCGTTCTGGCCGGCTCCATGCGCGATGCGGCGTGGAACGCTCCGGCGGTGCCCTTCGACTTCTTCGACGCCAAGGGCGTGCTGGAGAACCTTGCCCGCGAGCTGGCGCTGCCCAAAGTGCGCTTCCGGGCGCTTTCCGCCGAGGAGGCCCCGCAGCTGCAGCCGGGCCGCGCCGCCGAAATGATGGCGAACGGCGCGGTTATCGGTTGGGTGGGGGAGATCCATCCGCTCGTGGCCGACGCCTTCGGGGCCGAGCCGCCCGTGGTGGCCTTCGAGCTTGATGTGGCGGCGCTCGTGCGCGCGTGCCGCCCGGCCCGCGACTACGTGGACGTGCCCACCTTCCCGGCCGTCACGGTGGATCAGGCCTTCGTGGTGGCCGAGGACGTGCCCCACGAGAAGATGGTCCAGGTGATGACCTCGGCCGGCGGCAAGCTCTTGGAATCCGTGGCGCTGTTCGACGTGTACCGCGATGCGGAGCGCGTGGGCGTCGGCAAGAAGTCCATGGCCTACAGCCTCGTCTACCGCGCGCCCGACCGCACGCTGACCAGCGAGGAAGTGGAGCGCGCCCACGGCAAGCTCGTGTCGAAGGTGGAAAAGGCCACCGGCGCCGAGATCCGCGGGTAGGCGTCGGGCGAGGGCGGAACCACGCGGTATTCTGATTCGCTCAGGCAGTCCTCGCTCTGCAGGACAGGACATTCAGTCCTGTCCTGTTCGCTGCGGAACTCGCTCGGTCAGAACACCCCGTGTTTCCGCTTGATCCGGCAGCGGTCGAGACGGGCTTTTCGTGGAAGGCGGCCGGGGACGGCGCCCCTTCGGTACAATAGCGAACCGGCAAATGAGTGAGGGCGGCCTCGTGCCGCCCGCTTTCGATAAAGGAGCATTTATGTGCGGAATCGTCGGCTATACCGGTGAGGCGAGCGCCACTCCCATCCTGGTGGAGGGGCTCACCCGCATGGAATACCGCGGCTACGACTCGGCGGGTGTGGCCGTGGAGCAGGACGGCGGCATTCAGGTGATCACCCGCAAGGGCAAGGTGGCCGAGCTCGCGCACACCCTCGGCCACTTCGAAATGACGGGCACCTGCGGCATCGGGCACACCCGTTGGGCCACCCACGGCAAGCCGAGCGAGGCCAACGCGCACCCGCACACCTCGTGCTCCGGCGACATCGCCGTGGTGCACAACGGCATCATCGAGAACTTCGCCGAGCTGCGCGAGGAGCTCGTCGGTCGCGGGCACGTCTTCAAGAGCGAGACGGATACCGAGGTGGTGGCGCACCTCGTGGAGGAGTCCTACCACCGCATGCTCGCCGAAGGCACCGGCGACTTGCGTGCGGCGGTGGCCGAGGCGGCCGCGCGGCTCGTCGGGGCCTACGGTCTGGCCGTCATGGCCGATGCCGAGCCGGGCACGATCATCGCCTGCCGCAAGGATTCCCCCATCGTGGTGGGCTGCGGCGAGACCGGCAGCTACGTGGCCTCCGACATCATTGCGATGATCGACGCCACGCGTGATGTGGTGGTGCTCGCCGACGGGCAGATGGCGCGCCTGAGCCCCGATGGCATCGAGTACTACGACGAGGCCGGCAACCCCATTAAGCCCGACGTCACCCATGTCGATTGGGATCTCGACGTTGCCGAAAAGGGCGGGTACCCCGACTTCATGCTGAAGGAGATTCACGAGCAGCCCCGCGTCATCCGCGATACGCTGGCCGGCCGCCTGGTCGCCGGCTCGCTGGTCATCGACGAGCTGGACATGACGCCGGCCGAGCTCAACCTGGTCGATCGCGTCTACATTATCGCGTGCGGCACCTCCTACCATGCGGGCCTTATCGCCAAGAACCTCATCGAGAGCTGGGCGCGCATCCCCTGCGAGGTGGAGGTCGCCAGCGAGTTCCGCTACCGCAATCCCATCATCACGCCCACGACGCTGGTCGTGGCCGTATCGCAATCGGGCGAGACGGCCGATACGCTGGCGGCCATCCGTGACGCCCGCGTGAAGGGGGCGAAAGTCTTCGGCATCACGAACGTGGTGGGAAGCCCGGTGGCCCGCGAATCCGACGGCGTCATCTACACCAAGGCTAACAAGGAGATCGCCGTGGCCTCCACGAAGAGCTTCCTGGGTCAGGTCGTTTCCCTCACGCTTTTGGCGATGCTGCTCGGCCAGGCGGTGGGCCGGCTGACCGGCCGGCAGATCAAGCTTCTGTTCAGCGAGCTGGCCGATACCGCCGAGCAGGTCGAGCGCATCCTCGCCGACTGCGATCCGGCGGTGGAGGCGGCGGCCGACGCCATGGTGGACGCGACAAGCGCCCTGTTCATCGGCCGGGGCATGGGGGCCGCCACCAGCTACGAGGGCGCCCTTAAGATGAAGGAGATCAGCTACCTGCACGCCGAGGCCTACGCCGCCGGCGAGATGAAGCACGGCCCCATCGCCCTTATCGACGAGGGATTCCCCGTGGTGGCCATCGCGACGAAGAGTCCCGTTTACGACAAGGTGGTGTCGAATTTACAGGAGTCCCGGGCCCGCGGCGCCTGCATCATCGCCGTGGCCACCGAGGGCGATGAGGAAATCGCCAAGCACGCCAACCACGTCATCTACGTGCCGAAGGTGCGCGACGCCTTCTCGCCCATCACGGCCAGCGTGCCCTTGCAGCTGCTCTCGCGCGCCGTGGCCGTCAAACGCGGCTGCGACGTGGACCAGCCCCGCAATCTCGCGAAATCGGTGACAGTCGAATAGCTATGAGTCTCTTTCGGCGCCGCGCTCGACCCCGAGGCGGCGCCTTTGCGTATCCCCGATGATCTGAAAGGCAGATGGAGTGGCCCGATCGAAGAAATCCCAAGCCGTCGTCGATGGCGCGCTTGCCATGGACGTGCCCAACGAGGAAGTGGGCCTCGGCGTGGACATCGTGGAAATCGTGCGCATGCGCAAGATCATCGAGCGCTCGCCGGCTTTCGTGGAGAAGGTGTACTCCGCCGCCGAGCGGGCCTATTGCGACTCCCATGCTCACCCTGAAGTGCACTACGCCACCCGCTTCGCCGCCAAGGAGGCGGTGCTGAAGGCGCTCGGCACGGGGTTTTCCGAGGGCATCGGCTGGCTCGATGTGGAAGTGCGCCGCACGAACAAGGGGCGCCCCTACGTGGTGCTCACCGGACGCGCCCGCGAAGTGGCCCGCGAGCAGGGCGTACGGGAGATCCCCCTTTCCCTGTCCTACACCCATACCGACGCCGTGGCCTGCGCCATGGCCATCACCGAGGAGTCGGTGGCGGCCACCGAGCGGCGGCGCGACCCCATGGAGGAGCTCGCCCGCCAGTTCAAGGACGCCCGCACCCTGCTGGACGATCTTCCGGGAGCGCCTGCGGCTGGGTAGAGCCTAAGCGCGAAACCCTATTGCGACAGCTTGGCTACGACGCGTTCCAGGGCGTGGACGTCGATGGGCTTGGCGACATGGGCGTTCATGCCGCAGGCGAGGGCCTGGCGCTCGTCCTCGGCGAAGGCGTTGGCCGTCATGGCGATGATGGGGATGGTGCCGGCGTCGGGACGATCCATCGCGCGGATGGCCCGGGCGGCATCGTGGCCGTTCATCACGGGCATCTGCACGTCCATGAAGATCATGTCGAAGGTGCCCGGGGCGCTCGTCTCGAACTTCGCCACGGCCTCCTCGCCGTTGGCGGCCACCTCGCAGGTGGCGTCGTGGATGTTCAGGATGGCCGTGATGACCTCCGCGTTCAGAGCGTTGTCCTCCGCCACGAGCACGTGCTTGTGCGCCAGGGCGTTCCCGTCGGTTCCGCTCGCGCCCCCGGCTCGCTTTCCGCCGTCGCCCTCGTTGCCGGTCGCCTCGTCGCTTGCCGGCGGGAAGTCCAGATCGACGATGAAGGTGCTGCCCGTCCCCAGCTCGCTTTCCACGGAGATGGTGCCTCCCATAAGGTCGACGAGGTTCTTCGTGATGGCCATGCCGAGGCCCGTCCCCTGAACCTTGTTGGTGAGGCTCGACTCCTCGCGGGTGAACGAATCGAAGACGGTGGCGAGGTAGTCCTTCGACATGCCGATGCCGTCGTCGCGGACGATGATGCGCAGGTGCTGCAGCTCGCCGTGGCGCTTGGCGGAGCCGTCGACGCGGAAGAGGATGTGGCCGCCCTCGGGTGTGTACTTCATGGCGTTGGAGAGCAGGTTCATGAGGATCTGGCGCAGCCGCCCCTCGTCGCCGACGAGCCGGTCGTGCTCGACCTTGTCCACTTCCACGGTGAATACTTGGTTTTTGGCGTCGGTCTGCTGGCGCATCATGGCCTCGACGGACTCCACGGTGCCGGAGAGGGCGAAGGCGCTTGCTGCCAGGGTGGTCTTGCCGGCCTCGATCTTCGACATGTCCAGCACGTCGTTGATGAGTCCCAAAAGGTGCTGGCCGGAGGTGGCGATCTTGCGATTGTAGTCGCGCACATGGGCGGGGTTGTCGGCCTCGCGGTCGATGAGCGTGGAGAAGCCCAGGATGGCGTTCATGGGCGTGCGGATGTCGTGGCTCATGGAGGAGAGGAACGAGCTTTTGGCGCGGTTGGCGTCCTCGGCGGCGGTGGCGGCGCGCTCGAGGCGGGCGCGGATCTCGTGGTCGGCGGTGACGTCGGTGAGCGAGAAGATGGTCTTCTCGCGCTCGGCGAGCATCACGGGCCGCGCCGTCATGCGCAGCCACTGCGAGCGGCCCAGCGCCGGGTTGTCCGCCTCGAATTCCCAGGTGCGCGCCTTATCGCCGGCGCCGGAGTGCACGATGGCGGCCACGTTGGCGTAGGCCTCGTTGGGCGACAGCTCGTTGGGGACGAAGAAGTCGCGGGCCGGAATGCCGAGGATGTCCTGGGTGTTCTCGAAGACGGCCTCGATGAGGCGCTCCTTGCGATCGACGATGAAGATGGCGGTGTCGATGTTGGCGCCGATGGCCGAGTACACGCTTTGGATGTACTGCTCGTAGCGGTGCTCGCGGCGGCGCCGGTACACCATGAGGGCCACCATGGCCGCCGCCGCCACGGCCACGGCCACGGCGAGCACGGCCACCATCTGGTTGGTGATGCCGACGATCTGCGTGCCGTCGGATTCCACCACCGAAAGCGGCAGGATGGTCACGAGCGACCAGCCGCTTTTTGCGCTAATGGGGGTGTAGAAGACGAACTGGTCGGCGCCGTCGAGGGTCATGACGAGGCTGCCGGAGGTATCGGAGGCGATGCCGGCGAGCAACGAGGAGACCTGGGCCGAGTCGGCGTTGTCGTTGATGAGGGCCGAAAGGCTGCCCTGGACCGCCTCGTCGGCGCCGCGGTTGGCATCGAGCACGATGGTGCCGGAGGAGTCGACGACGAAGGTGGCGCCGGCGCTGGAATAGGCGGTGCCGTAGGAGTTCTGCAGCTCGTCGGCGGGGTAGGAGACGTAGACGGCGCCGAGGACGTCGCCGGGGTCCGCGGGGGCGGCGGTCGTCCCGGGGCCGGCGGTGACGGGGGCGTCGACGATGGGGGCGTAGAAGAGGATGCGGCGCTCGCCGGCGTGGCCGAGATACATCTCCGAGGAGCCGGTCTCGCCGGCCATGGCCGGGCCGAACAGCTCGTCTTCCAAGGCCGGATCGTACAGGTCGGTCTCGCTCGAGGAGCACCAGGTGGTGCCATCCTTGGAGCGAATCCAGGCGGCGGCGGCCTCGTGGGTGGAGATGAAGTCCTTCACCTGGTCGCGGGCCTCTTGCGGGGTGACGTCGGCGATGAAGTGGGCGAGGCTTTTCACGGAGTTCTGGTCGGAGGTGAGGCATTCGTCCAGGTAGTGGGCGCGGGCCGTCGCCAGCTCCATGACTGAGGTGGTTGTGGTGTTGCGCACGAGGGACTGGATTTGCCCGAGGTAGAACAGGTTTACCGTGATGGCGACGGCAGCGAAGATGGCCACGATGATCAGGCCCGCAGCCATGATCTTGCGGCTGTCGACTTTGACGGCGTGCACGGCCTCCCCTTTCTGCTCTCAATAACACCTCAGTATAAGGCTATAATGCCGCAATTGTGGCGAGATTCGCTATTAACCCCTGTCAATAGAGAGCGAGGGGCGCGGTGCATTGGGGCGCCTGTATGGGGATGGTGCCACATGAGTTGAGGGTGGGGAGGGTGGAAGGACGTCCGCGAGGGGCGTACCACCGGGCACTCTTAAGAGGCGATGGCGCGGATGGCGTCGGGAAGGTAGGTGATGAGGTCCTCGGCGGCGACGCAGATGTCGGTGAGGGCGGCCGCGGCGGCCCGACCCGCCTCGGCATGCAGGGCGCAGCCGAGGGCCGCGGCATCGCGGGGGCTAAGGCCCTGGGCGAGCAGGGCGCCGACGATGCCCGCGACCACGTCGCCCGTGCCGGCCTTGGCGAGCGCGGACGTGCCCCGGTCCATGACCTCGACGGTGCCGTCGGGCGAGGCGATGAAGGTCACGGGGCCCTTGAGGGCCACGACGGCGCCGTAGGCCTCGGCGAGCGCGCAGGCCAGGGCCGCAGGCGCGGGGTCGGCTTCGGCTAGCGTGGTGCGGCTTGCGGGGGAGAGGGCGGCCGCAGCCTCCGCGAGGGGGCTGCGCGTTCCGCGGGCGGCCGCGTCATCGGCCTCTTCCAGGGCCTCCCGGACGCCTTGGGCCAGCCGCGTCGCCTCGCCACCGTGGGGCGTGAGCAGTGTCGAGCGCCCGGCGCCGGCCCGCTCGCGGGCCAGGCGCAGGCCGGTGGCGTTGGCGAGAAGCCCGAGGGCGCCCCCGTCGACGAGCAGGGGCGCCTTCCAGCCCCGCACCGTTTCCATGAGAAGTGACGTGAGGGAGGTTTCCGCCGCGTCGAAGCCGCAGCCGATGACGCAGGCCGTCGGGTGGCCCGGCCGGGGCGCCGGTGCCTTGGCCGGCTTCCACGCTCTCCAGTCGCGCACCACCAAAGACGGCCGCCAGCCGCGCACGGTGATCATCGATTTCCCGGCGCAGAACACCTCGGTGTAGCCGGCCCCGGCGCGCTCGCCGGCCGCGGCCGCCAGGCAGGCCGCGCCAGGGTAGGTCGCCGAGCCGACCACGAGGCTCAAGTGCCCGCGGGTGTACTTGTTGACATCGGCGGCCGGGTGCGGCAGCAGGCAGGCCAGTTCGGCATTGCTGCGGCCGGGGGCCACTTTCAGATCCTCTGCGTCTTCCATCTCTTCCACGCCTTCCAAATAATGAGCGAAACCCTCATGAAACGCAGCGCCAACGCAGCGCAATCCTGTCGGAAACGGGACGGCCGCGCGGCGTAATTCTCATGTTCCCGCTTCTAGAATGAATATCGTCACCGTAGCACACTGCGATGGCGGATAGCCAAAGGGTTAAGGAGTTGTGATTATCATGGACATCAAGGTAGGACGCAACTGGGGCCTGTTCGCCGCGGGCATCGCCCTGGTCATCATCGGATTCGTGCTGCTCATGGTGCCGGGGCTCACGCTGGTGAGCATCGCTGTCATTGCCGGCTGCATGTTTCTGGCCGCGGGCATCGTGGATGCCTACGCTTACTTCAAGTACCGCGAGGCCGAGGGGCTGTCCGGCTGGGCGCTCGCCTACGCCGTCTGCGACATTATCTTGGGCGTGCTGTTCATCGTGCATCCCATAGCGTCGGCTGTGGTGATTCCCTGGGTCATGGGCATCTTCGTGGTGGCCTACGGCATCTTCGAGATCGTCGCCGCCGTCCGCTTCCGCGATGCGCTTCCCGGCTGGGGCTGGGTGCTGTTCGCCGGCATCGTGTCGCTGTTCTGCGGCATCGCCTTCTTCCTGTGGCCGGGCACCTTCGCGCTGTTCTTGGGCTTCTTCCTCATGGCCCGCGGCGTGCAGATGGCCGTTTACGGCGTGTCGCTGCCCCAGGCGACCATCGTGGCCCACACCCACTAGGAAGTGCGCATGCTCGGGAGGGGTTGCGCTCTGAGGAAGCAACGCCCGCTAGGCGAGGAATTGGCGGCGCTACGGCCGTGCCAGTGATACCATAGGCGCGAAGAGATTCGAGGCCCTGAAACGCTTCCGGGCCTCTTCATGCGGAAAGCGAGGAATCATGGCGGAGCAGGGCAATCTGTTCGAAGGACAGGATCCGGCGGCGCGGGCCGAGGCGCTCAGGCGCGAGATCGAGCACCACAGCTACCAGTATTACGCCCTGGACGCGCCCACCATTTCGGACGCGGCCTTCGACTCGCTCATGCGGGAGCTGCGCGAGATAGAGGCGGCGCACCCGGAGCTGGTGACGGCCTCCTCGCCCACCCAGCGAGTCGGCGGGTATGTGGGTGAGCAGTTCGCGCCCGTCGTGCACGAGCGTCGCATGTACTCGCTCGACAACGCCATGGACTTGGACGAGCTTGACGAGTGGATGGAACGCACCGCCGAGGCCTGCGGAGGGGCGCTTCCGCCTTTGTGCTGCGAGCTGAAGATCGACGGCAGCTCCATCGCGCTCACCTACGAGGACGGCGTGCTCGTGCGGGCGGCCACCCGCGGCGACGGCACCACCGGCGAGGACGTGACCGTGAACATGCGCACCGTGCGCGACGTGCCCCTGCGCCTGCGCGACGAGGCGCGCGGTGCCATCGCGCCGGGGGTGGAGACGCTGGAGCTGCGCGGCGAGGTGTACATGCCGAAGAAGAGCTTCGAGGCCTTGAACGCCGCCGCCGAGGAGGAGGGCCGCGCCCCCTTCGCGAACCCGCGCAACGCCGCCGCTGGCTCGCTGCGCCAGAAGGACCCGGCTGTGACGAAGATGCGCGACCTCTCTACCTTTATGTACGCCATCGCCGATGACGCCGCCTTGGAGGTGGAGGGCCAGTGGGAGCTTCTGCAGTGGCTGCGGAAGGCCGGCTTCCATGTGAACCCGGACGTGCGGCTGTGCACCACGGCCGAGGAGGTGCGCGGCTTCTGTCGCGAGTGCCTGGATCGGCGCGAGTCGCTGCCCTACGAGATCGACGGCGTGGTGGTGAAGGTGAACGACTTCGCCCGCCAGCGCGCCATGGGATTTACCGCCCGGGCGCCGCGCTGGGCCATCGCGTTCAAGTTCCCGCCCGAGGAGAAGACGACGCTTCTGCGCGACATTACCGTGCAGGTGGGGCGCACCGGCGCGCTCACGCCGGTGGCGGAGCTGGTGCCCGTGGTGGTGGCCGGCTCCACGGTGGCCCGGGCGACGCTGCACAACCTGGATGAGGTGCACCGCAAGGACGTGCGCGTGGGCGACACGGTCATCGTGCGGAAGGCGGGCGACGTGATCCCCGAGGTGCTGGGGCCGGTGCTCTCGCTGCGCAGCCCCGAGGCGCGCATCTGGGAGATGCCGAGCGTGTGCCCGAGTTGCGGCAGCCCCGTGGTGCGCGACCCGGGCGAGGTGGCCTTCCGCTGCATCTCCATCGACTGCCCGGCCCAGGCGCTGGAGCGGCTCCTGCATTGGGCGAGCCGCGGGGCACTGGACATCGACGGCATGGGGGAGGAGATCGTCTCGCGGCTCGTGGAGTGCGGGCGCGTGGCGGACGTGGCCGACTACTACTCGCTTTCCGAAGAGGAGCTGGCGAGCCTGGACATGGGCCGCGTGAAGGCCGACGGGGAGCCGGTGCGCCTCGGGCACACGGTGGCGAAGAAGCTCGTGGCGGCCATCGAGGCGTCGAAGGGCCGCTCGTTTGCGCGCGTGCTGTTCGGGCTGGGCATCCGGCACGTGGGCAAAACGACGGCCGAGGCCATTGCGGCGGCCTACCCCTCTATGGACGCGCTCGCGGCGGCCGGGGAGGACGAGCTGGCGGGCATCTACGGCGTGGGGCCGAAGGTGGCCCACGGGATGTGGCTGTTCTTCCGCACGCCGGACAACACCTCGGTCATCGAGCGGTTGCGCGCGGCCGGCGTGACCATGGCCGATGAGGCCGTCGCCCCGGGCGAGGAAGTGCCCCAGGTGCTGGCGGGGCTCACCTTCGTGCTGACGGGGACGCTTACGCACTCGGGCATGACGCGCGACGAGGCTGGGGCGCGCCTGAAGGCCATGGGCGCCAAAGTGTCGGGGTCGGTGTCGAAGAAGACGAGCTTCGTCGTGGCGGGGGAGAACGCGGGCTCGAAGTACGACAAGGCCCAGGCATTGGGCGTGCCCGTGCTGGACGAAGCGCAGCTACTTAACTTGCTTGAGACGGGCGAGGTTCCGCGGGAGGTGTAGTTGCGGGGCTTCCGGGGGCGGAGCCGCGGGGTACTGCTCAGTCGCTCAGACAGTCCTCGATGGTATCGAAGGCGTCGGGCGATCCTCGTCCCACGCTCCTTGCGCCTTCGATACCATCTGCGGAACTCGCTTTGTGAGCAGCACCCCGCGTCTCCGCCGGACCCAACTTCTCTTCTAACTTCCTTTGTCATGAATGGGGAAGGCGTGGAGGGGGCGTGGGGGTTCGGTTTAGTTCTCGCGCACGGGGCGTGAACTGAAGGCGGGCAAGTTGTGGAGGGGGTTGGCGGGCGCGCTTTCCTCCTTTAGGCTTCGGCCCCATGGTTATGTTCAAAGCGCACACCAAGGCCGCGGGGATGATTGTCGCGGCTGCTCTTCTGGCGGCGTTGTGCACCGCCTTCTCCCATCCTGCGGCCTATGCGTCCGAGGTGGAAAGCCCCTTCACGAAAACTCAGGACTTCGCCCGCGAGATAAAAGAGTACGTGGGCGATGTGGCCGACGAGGCGGCCGCCCAAGCCGAGGCTGAGGCGCTCGAGGGCCGGCGGCAGTCGGTCGTCGCCGAGGCTGATGCGCAGCTCGGGGTGCCGTACTCCTACGGCGGCACGACCCCTTCGGGTTTCGATTGCTCCGGGTTCACCCGCTGGGTGTTCTCCCACGCTCTCGGTCGCGAGCTGCCGCGCACGGCTGCCGAGCAGAGTGCGCTGGGCGTCGGGGTCTCGCTGGATGAGCTGGTACCCGGCGACCTTCTGTTCTGGGGGTCGGGCTCGGGCGTCTACCACGTGGGCATCTACGCCGGCGACGGCGAGTACATCCACGCCTCCACGGGCGGCGGCCGCGTCATGCGCGCCACCTTCGATTATTTCGCCCCCGACTTCGCCAAGCGCGTCATCGACTAGATCAGGGCAGCGCGAGCACCGACCCGGCATCCGCCCCGTAGGGGGCGACCTTGGTCGCCCCTCGGTCCCGAGTTCGTCAGTTGTCGGGATAGCAGGGCGGCGCAAGCACCGCCCCTACGGGTGCGGTGGATTACCGTTGCCGCGCGGAGTAAAGATGACTCCGCTTATCAGCGAAAACGGCCATCGGGCAGGGGTTATTCAAAAACTATATTTGTTGCCTTTGCGAGGATGCCGTGCGAATTCTGCGATAAAATGCCAGTTCAGAAACGGTGGAGGCATCTTACTTGCCAAATGATCTGCTGATTTACCCACTCAACATCTGTCAATAAGTGCAAATTACCTGTTGGACAGCCCTTCTCTTCACGTTATAATGCAAGCTTCCAGGCATTTTATTGCCCTGGTTTTGCGCACCCAAATGCGCAAACGCGAAACGACGACGATAGAGGAGGCACGATGACTTCACCGAGGGAGGCAGTATCTATTCTCACTGCTGCGGCGCTGGTCGTTGCCCCTGTGGGCGGCGTGGCCGCAACCTACACCACCGGCTATGCCGAGGACGGCGGCGATAGTCACACGACCACGGCCGAAGGCCAGACGCTGCCCAAGAGCTACGATGAGGCGCTCCGCTGGCTCGATGCCGGGAAGCTCTACAAATCCACCGTCCAGGTCATGAAGGCCCATGCGGATCAGCTCGATCTCACGGCGACTCAGCTTGACGGGCTCGAGGGCCAGGCGCTGAAAGATGAGCCCGTCTCCGAGGAGCCGGAAGCGGTCGAGGAGACGCAGAAAGAGCCAGAGCAGCCCCAGACCCAGGAGACGCCCGCGCCGTCCCAGCCTGCCCCGACGGAGCAGGAAACGGAGAATCCACCGGCTGGTGAGAACGGGGGAGAGACGGTAGACGCCGATGAGGGCGATTCCTCCGACCAGAAGCCGGGGGAGGGGACGACCGAGCCCGGCGGAACGACCGGTTCTGGTGAGACGACTGATCCGGAGAGTCCCACCGATCCGACCGATCCTGTTGACCCTACGGATCCGACCGAGCCGACTGAGCCCACCGACCCGGTTGATCCGATCGATCCCGTTGATCCAGTCGACCCCGTAGACCCGGTTGACCCCGTTGACCCCGTTGACCCGGTCGATCCGGTTGACCCCGTTGACCCGGTCGATCCCGTTGACCCCACGGATCCCGTTGACCCTGCCGAGCCGGCTGATCCCGACCAGCCTGCGAAGCCGGATGAGCCGGTCATCGACACGGACAACCCGGTGGATTCCGGTCAGCAGAAGCCCGGCAACGCCGGCGGCGTGACGGACGAGTCGCACACGGCCGCCGTCATCAAGGGCCAGGCCCAGACGCCGCTCAAGCAGGTGGCCGTCACGGTGCCTTCCATCTCCTTCACGCACATCGACAACTCGGCCTACGTGGCGCGCCACTACAGCGAGGACCTCACCACCGAGAAGTTCATCTCGCTGGTGGGCGAGTCGGCCCGCACCATCGCCGCCGAGAACGACCTGTACGCGTCGGTCATGATCGCCCAGGCCATCCTGGAATCCGCCTCCGGCAACTCCACGCTGGCCCAGGCGCCGAACAACAACCTGTTCGGCATCAAGGGCACCTATCACGGCAACTCGGTGCAGCTGCCCACGCGCGAGGACGACGGCACCGGCGCCACCTACACCATCATGAGCGACTTCCGCCAGTACGAGACGGTGGACGAGTCGCTTTCCGACTATGCCGACCTGCTCAGCAACTCCATGGGCGATTTCTACGCGGGCGCGCGCAAGTCGAACTCCGACAGCTTCGTGGACGCCTGCGACTTCCTCGTGGGGCGCTATGCCACGGACATCTTCTACTCCGAGAAGCTGCAGGACCTCATCGAGACCTACGACCTCACTCGTTTCGACGTGCCGCTGACCTACGAGCTGGCCGACACCTTCGTGCTGCCGGCGAAGGACGAGGTCACGGGGCTGGACAAGTACCTCGATCCGGTGACCGACAAGGTGGAATACGAGGCGCTCGTGGCCGAGTACCGCAACTACGTCGCCCGTACGAGCGAGTACCAGCAGGCGCTCGCCGAGTGGAGCGACCAGATGGCGGCGGCCGAGGAGCTCTACCACGTGCCGGTGTATCTGGAGAAGCCCTCCATGCCCGCGGCGGACACGCCGATGCAGCAGCATCAGGATGCCATCGACGCCGAGCGCTTCGAGGGCTTCGATACGCTCATCGCCACGGGCCAGCCCCTGCCGGTGCGCGAGGCGCGCACGTTGAACGATCTGACCGCCTGCGCGAACTCGTTCCTCGGCGTGCCGTATCTGTGGGGCGGCACGACGCCGGCCGGTTTCGACTGCTCGGGTCTGGTGCAGTACTGCTACCGCGAGGTGTTCAACATCGAGCTGCCGCGCACGACTTACTATCAGTGCGAGGTGGGCGTGGAGGTGCCCTTCGAGGAGCTGCTTCCGGGCGACCTGCTGTTCTTCGCCGACGGCGGGGACGTGCACCACGTGGCGATGTATCTGGGCGATGGCTACTATGTGGAGGCGCCGCACACGGGCGACGTGGTGAAGATCACGGCCATGAACGACAAGCTGCCCGATTTCGCGAAGCGCGTCGTGGACGTGCGGGGCATCGATATGAGCGAGTTCTCCGACGAGCAGCTGGCGCAGTTCGTGGAGCGCGAGAAGTACCTGCAGGAGCGCGAGCAGCGCTTGGGCGTGACCGACGAGACCTTGGCCGAGCTCACCGAGTGGCTCCGCGGCCTCGAGTTCTAGGCCGTATGCGCGCCGCGTGGGAGTAACTCTGCGACATTTCCTGGTGCTGGGCCTCCTTGCCTTCGTTGTGACGTATCTGTGCGTCCCGTTGGCACGGAGGCTCGCCCTGCGTTTGGATGCCGTCGACTACCCGAGCGCCCGGCGCGTCAACAAGAAGCCTACGCCGCGCATGGGCGGCGTCGCCATGGCGGCGGGCATTGCGGCGGCGCTTATCGTGGAAGTGGCCGGGGAGTACTTCTTCGGGTGGGCTGGGTTCTACATTCACGGCACCGATCGGGCCATCAACCACGTCGGCGTCATGTGCGGGCTGCTCACCATCGTGTGCGTGGGCGCCATGGACGACGTGTACTCGCTGAAGCCCAGCGTGAAGTTCGCCGGGCAGATTCTGGGGGCGACCATCATCGCGGCCTCGGGGCTTCTGCTGTCGAGCATCGCGAACCCTCTGGGCGCCGGGTTCATCCAGTTCGGCTGGTGGTCCTATCCGCTCACGGTGCTGTACCTCGTGTGCTTCATGAACGTCATCAACCTCATCGACGGCCTGGACGGCCTGGCGGCGGGCATCGCGGCCATCGCGTCGTTCTTCCTGTTTCTCATCGCCTTCGGGCGCGGGCTGGAAGAGACGGCGATGCTGTCCATCATTTTGCTGGGCGCGACGCTCGCGTTTCTGCGCTACAACTTCGCGCCGGCGAGTATCTTCATGGGGGACTCGGGCTCGCTGCTTCTGGGCGCCATGATCGGCGTCATCTCGCTCATGGGCGTCATGCGCTCGCCGACGGTCATCGTGCTGGCGGTGCCCCTTGTGATCGCCGCCATCCCCATCGCCGACACGGCGGCGGCCATCATTCGGCGCGTGTACCACCATCAGCCCATCCAGCAGGCCGATCGGAAGCACTTGCACCACATGCTTTTGCGCAAGGGCTACGGCGTGCGCAAGAGCGTCGTCATCGTGTACGCCTGGACGGCGCTTCTGGGCGTAGGCGCCTGGGTCATGAGCAGCACTCACGGTGTTGCGGTGTGGGCTATGATCGCCATCATGCTGCTGGGGTCGTTTTTCATCCTGTGGCGCCTCGGCATCTTCGACCAGGTCCTGCGCCACCACTACCACGGCCGCCACACCCGCCAAGAAGACAAGCCCCGCTGGTACGGCCGGCACGGGCGGTAGAAAGTGGAAGAGCTGTCCAAATACGCGCTCTTTGATGGACGGCTCTATAAGTGCATCGGAGTGCTTCCCCATGTTGGGGGTGGCTCAACGCCAGCGGTCGTGATATGCGAATCGCCCGAAGGCGACCGGCGCTATGCGACGGGCGAAGAGTGGTCTCGCGCGGCGCGGGCATTCGATGAAGAGGCGAGTGCCCGAGGTCTGGTTACAGCATTGAGTCCGGCTCCTGACAAGTTAAGGTTGTTCCGAAGCCTGTTCAAGGGTCGCGAGGACGTGCACGCCCATGGTTATCGGCGCAAAGATGGGGGCATCGCCTATGCGCCGGCTTGCGCCAACGAGTGGGTTCGCGGTGTGTGCCCGAAATGTCAGAATGTGCGAGCGAAGTGCGCTGATTGCCCGTCGCGGTCGTTCGCGCTGCTGAGCGATCGCGAGCTGATAAACCATTTCAAAGGGCGCGATCCTTCCTTTAAGGATGTTGTAGGTCTTTATGTTCTCGATAGCGAGTGCAAGACATCGGTTCTTGTGGCCGATTTCGATAAAACGGGATGGCAGAAGGCGGTCTCTGCCTATCGGGATGCGGGAGAGCGCCTGGGGGTGTCGGTGGCCGTGGAGCGGTCGCGCTCCGGCAATGGCGGCCATGCCTGGATTTTCTTCGATGAGCCCATAGCGGCCTCCTTGGCTCGCGATTTGGGAAGTGTCGTGATAAGCGAGGGCATGGCCCGTGACGGATCCCTTTCGTTTGCCTCCTATGACAGGATGTTCCCGGCACAGTCGACCATCCCCGCCGGAGGTTTCGGGAATCTGATTGCCCTGCCTTTCCAAGGCGCGGCCCAGCGCCAGGGGAACTCGGTATTCGTGGACAAGGCGTTCGAGCCTCACGAGGACCAATGGCTCTTTCTCTCGAAGGTCGTGAAAGTAAGCGAAGAGAAGGCGAAAGAGGTGGTGAGACGAAGCGCTGGAGGCCCGTTGGGTGGATTGGCCTACGGACGCCAGATAGTGCGCTCCGACTCGGATGGTGAGCCGTGGAAGTGCCCTAAAAGAGCTCTGCTGACTCCCAGGGACTTTCCCGCGATGGTTCATATCATCAAAGCGGACATGCTCTATGTGTCCAAGGAGGGGCTGTCGCCGGCGGCGCGCAATCGGCTGCTGCGACTCGCCGCCTTCGGCAATCCGGAATTCTATCGCGCTCAGGCCATGCACCAATCGGTGTTCGGGAAACCGAGGATCATTTGCCTTGCCGAGGAGCGCGGCGGGTACATCGCGTTGCCGCGAGGCGCGGAGAAGAAGCTCGTCGAACTTCTGAAAGAGTCTGGTGCCCCTTATCGCATAAGCGACGAACGCTTTGCGGGATCCGGTATTCGAGTGGGTTTCAACGGCGAGTTGCGGGATGGCCAATCGGAAGCAGTGGAGCGGTTGCTTAGGTTCGAGAACGGGATTCTCTCGGCTCCTACGGGGTTTGGGAAGACCGTCATTGGAGCTGCTGTCATAGCGCGGATCAAAATGCCGACGCTGGTGATCGTGCCGAAGACAGCCCTTGTGCCCCAATGGAAAGAGCGGCTCGGCGAGTTCCTAGACATCGATGAGGAGTTGCCACCGTTGCTCACTCCGACCGGTCGCAAGAGCCGTCGGAAGCGATCGCTCATTGGACAGATCGGTGGAGGGAAAAACGAACGAAGCGGGATCATCGATATCGCCACTTTCCAATCTTTGGTTGAAAAGGACGACGAGGGCTGCCAGAGAGCAAAAGGCTTCGTTAAGGAGTACGGGCTTGTTGTCGTTGACGAATGCCATCATGGAGCGGCGCCGCAGCTCGAATGCATTTTGAAAGCGGTGAACGCGCAAAATGTCTACGGGCTGAGCGCTACGCCGAAGCGCGCTGATGGGCTGGAAGGCATTACCTATCTGCTTTGCGGGCCGGTGCGCGTTCAAATCGATCCTAAGCAGCAAGCCCAGCTGCAGAATTATCGGCGAGTTCTCCGGCCGCGCTTTACGGGTGTGCGGTTGCCCGATTTGGAGGCGGGTGCGTCGTATTCCCAAGTGTTGGAGAAGCTTTGCGCGCACGACAAGAGAAACGCTCTGGTCGTGGAGGACGTTCATGAAGCCATAACGGCCGGGCGCACGCCCTTGGTGGTGTCGAAACGGAAGGATCACGCTCGGATGCTCCATCACGCTCTGCGCTCGCTCGGCCTTGATGCGAGGCTGTTGGTCGGAGAGGGCACGCTCAAGCAGAGACGCGAGGCCATCGAAAGGGCTAAGCAGTCCGAAGATGGCCAGCCCTTCATTCTGGTAGCGACGGAGAGCTATTTGGGGGAGGGCTTCGACATGCCGCAGCTCGATGCGCTGTTCCTGACGACGCCCATATCCTGGGACGGCAACGTCACCCAGCAGTCGGGTCGGCTGCATCGCGAGTTCGAGGGCAAAACCGAGGTGGTTGTGTACGACTACGTGGATGTATCGGTTCCCATGCTCGAGCGCATGTACAAGAAACGATTGAAGACCTATGGAAACCTCGGCTACGAAGTGTGCTCGCCGACAGATGAGGATGAAGGGGCGAATAGAGGTTCCTTTGTTGGGAAGGGCGACTGGCTCGGAAGATTCGAAGCGGATATCCGGAAAGCTAAGCGCTCGATTCTTGTGAGGGCCCCTTATGCGAACGAGGCGGCGGTGAAGAAGCTTCTGCCTGCGCTGCGGGATGCATGCGAAAGAGGACTGAAGGTGACTTGCGCGGTGCGAAAGCATGCGGCGAGCGAGCAGACGGATTCCCGAGATATCGCCGCTGCTGCTCTGCTGGGAGAGGCTGGCGTTGAAGCCATTTGGTTCGAGGACGGCCCAACGCGTTTGGCAATTATTGACGACGCTCTTATTTGGTATGGTTCTTTGCCGCTGCTCGCCTTCCCGAAGACTGATGATTGCAGCCTACGCCTGCACGATGCAGAACTGGCAGCGGAGCTGAAGGACGAGCTCGACGGCTGAGAAATCACAGCATCCCTGAGAAAATATTTCTATATCGAATGCGGAAATATTTTTGCATTAGGGAAGTGTGGCGCCTCGGCGGATCCTGTTCTGTCACCGCCTCGGCCGCTACACCCTTTAAGAGGACAAGCCCTGCTGGGACGGCCAGCACGGGCGAGAGAGGTGTAGAAAAACTAAGGAGGATCCTCTTTCGAAGCCCCTCCTTTACAAAACGCTATGCGTTTTTCACGGCAACTATGATAGCAGATTTGTGGACGAGGGTAGAAAACCGTTCTGTGTGGCATCCGACTCCCTGCGGTCGATGAATCCCGTATGGGTACTGTGATGGCGGCGAAGCAATGGTAGAATAGAAGCTCGCTGATTATCGGTTGCGAGAAACGAGGATCGTGGGCACGCTCTCGGAGATACTCAAGGAACAGTGGCAATGGCGCAAGCAGATCTTGAGCCTGGGGCTGTTCGATCTGAAGAAAATTTCAGCGGGCGCGGTACTTGGCCCCCTGTGGTTCTTTGCGAAGCCGGCGGTGTACATCCTGGTGTTCTGGTTCGCCTTGGGTGTTGGCCTTAAAAGCGCGGATCAGACGGGGTCGGACGTGCCGTACGTTCTCTGGCTAGTGGGTGGCCTTATTCCCTGGTTCTATATCCAGGACATGATCGGCCAGGGCGTCAACGTGTTCAGCCGTTACTCGTATCTGGTTACGAAAATAAAGTTTCCCTTGGCCGGTATTCCGACTATCTACAGCATCTCGAATTTCGTCATTCAGATTGGTCTTGTGGTGGCACTGCTCGCGATACACTTCATCTGCGGCCAGCCGCTTGACCTGTATCTTTTGCAGCTGCCAGTGGCCATGGTGCTCATGTTCGTCTTTTTCGACATGTTCTCCCTCATGACGAGCTTGCTTTCGGCCATCAGCAAGGACTTCATGAACTTGCTGAAGACGCTCTCTACGCCGCTGTTCTGGCTGTCGGGCATTATCTTCAACGTGTTCAATCTGGGGATTCCCGCCATCGAGCTCATTCTCATGTTCAACCCGATCACCTTCATCGTCACCATGTATCGCTGCGCGGTGTACGACAAGATGTGGATCTGGGACAAGCCCGAGGCGATCATCGGGTTTGTCATCGTCTTCGTCGTGACCGCCATTGCCACGGCGATCATCTACCGCCGCACTCACGAGGAGGTGGCCGATGTCCTCTAGCTCGGTGGATCCTCAGGCTCCCATCGCCATCAAGTTCGATCACGTCACGAAGACCTACAAGCTGTACGAGAACGATCGGCAGCGTTTCTTCAGCGTGTTCAGCAGCCGCGACAAGCGCAAGCTCATCACCAAGGTGAACGCCAGCAACGACCTTTCCTTCGAGATACGGAAGGGCGAAGCGGTGGCGTTTCTCGGGCACAACGGCGCGGGGAAGTCGACGGCGCTGAAGATGATCACGGGCGTGACGTTCCCCACCAAGGGCACGGTGACCGTCAACGGCGCCGTGAGCGCTTTGCTGGAGTTGACGGCCGGATTCGATTCGCAGCTGACGGGGCGCGAGAACATCTATCTGCGCGGCCATGCGCTCGGCCTGGAGAACGAGGAGATCGCCGCCCTCGAGCCCAAGGTGATTGAGTTCGCCGACCTCGGCGTGTACATCGACCAGCCGGTGCGTACTTACTCCTCGGGCATGAAGGCCCGCCTGGGTTTTGCCTTCGCGGTTTCCAGCGATCCGGAGATCCTTGTGGTGGACGAGGCGCTCTCGGTGGGCGACAAACAGTTTCAGGAGAAGTGCTTTGCCCGCGTGCGCGAGATCATGGAGGACGAGGACGTGACGGTCATTTTCGTGACCCACGCCTCCTCGGCGGCACAGGAGTTCTGCACGCGCGGCATCGTGCTGGACAAGGGCACGATGAAGTTCGACGGCCCCATCCAGGAGGCCGTGGACTACTACGAGTGCAACTACTGATTTGACTGAGCGATCCGGTACAGGCGCATATCGCCCTCTTCCGTGACCACCTCGAAACCGGAGGTGCCCTCGTCTACGGCTTCGATGCCGGCGAAGTCCTTCCGATTGTCCTCGTTGGTTTGAATGAGCCAGACGCCGTCCTCGAAGGGAACGGCGTGGTCGAGCTGCAGAACATAAGCTGCGCCGGCATCTTGAACGGCCCGGGCCACCTCCGGGTCGGCGGCAAGTTCGGCGAGGTGCTCGCGGATGAGGGGGCTTGCTTCCGTCTCGGTGCCCAGGTCGATGTGCCGATAGTAGGTGTTCAGCCCGTTTAACCCGTAGGCGAAGGCGCTCCCGTCATGGGGATCGTTGATGACGAGGGCATCCGGCGGGATCATCTCCATCGCCCTGCGCACGAAAGCTTCCTCGTCGGCGCTGTATATCTGTTCTTCTGACATATCGTAGCCCTCTTCGAAGAGCAGATGGAAATAGCCGAAGGCCGTGCCGACGGTTGGCACGAAGTGCGACCCCTCCACGTCGCGGGGGAGGTCGTGTTCAGGGGATGCAACGAAGGCGGGAAAGAAGTTGACCAGCGAGAACGTCGCCAGCACGAGCGCCAGCGCAGGCTTCAGCGAGAGGCGCCGCGCCCTCCTCGCGATGAAACCGGCGATAGCGGCAAGGCCCGTGGCGGCCACGGGCACGAGGAAGATCTCGGCGCAGCAGAGGATACGATAGGGGTCGCTGTACCAGAAGCCAGCGAGGAAGGTTCGCAGCGTGTAGCCTGCATCCACGCACCGGCAGGCGGCGTATACGAGCAGCATGTAGGTGCCGGGCAACGCGAGCCACGCCCGGCGGCGGCGCACCAGCGCCACGATGCCGATAACGCAGACGGCGGCTAGGATCCACTGCGGAGGCTGCTCGGGGTAGAGCGAGAACGCTGCTGCGGCATAGAAGCTCTCGGGCCAGGAGAGGTTCAAGTTGCCGGTGTTATCGTAGAGAATCACCTGTTGAAGCGGCGGGGCATAGAGCATGAGCTGCCAGATGGCGTAGCACAGCACCGCACCGGTAAGCCATACGAGCGGCGCGCGTCGGAAGGGATTGCCCGGGGCGAGGCGCGGGCTGCGGCGTGCGGCCTCGGCAGCCTTGTGGATGAGGAACGGGGCGAGGAACACCAGGGCGGTGAACAGCCCGTTGGGATGGGCGAGGCCGAAAAACGTCACGGTCAGAATACTGGCGGCGACGATGCCCTTCCAATGTTTGAGGCCTCCCTCGTCGAAGGGGCGCATGATGAGCGCCAAGGCCGCGGGAACAAGGGAGAAGCTGATGAGATTGGCGAGGAGCTGTCCTTTCAGCAGAAGAACCCAGGGGAAGCAGGCGAAGGCCATGGTGGCAACGGCGCCGGCAGCGACGACCGACCGGCGTCGGGGGAAGAGCGCCGTCATGAGCGCCAAGGAGCTTAACGGATAGACAAGGCCGGCCAGCACCGCGTTCAGGGCGTTGAAGACGATAGGGAGGTCGATGCCGGTGAGGGAGAAGGCGAGGGCGGCCATAAGGTGCCAAGCGGAAGGATAGTAGCTCGACGAAGCGATGTGGGAGGCGGATCCGTCGCTGTGGTGCAGCGCCGACCAGTCGCCGGTGTCGATGAAGTGCCGTGCGAGGTTGTAATGGGTCTGGTCGTCGAAGCGGCAGTAGAACGACTCGGGGCTGTCGAGCGGTTTCACGAACACGTACAGACAGACGAGGGCGCCGACGGTGAGATAGAAGGCTGCGAGTGCGAGTTGCTTGCGGTCGGGAGCAGCGGGCCTTGGACGTCGCTGCCGCGAGATGCCGAAGACCAGAACGCCCGCTGCAAGTACGGGGAGAAACACGTTCGGCCATCCGCAGGGAACAGAGGCGAATCCCAAGGCTGCGGCGATCAAGCAAAAGCCCGTGACGCTTGCGAGGGGCGCCGCTCCCAAAGAAAGCGTGCGGGAGAGTCCGACCCCGCGAAGGAGGAGGTAGCCCGGAAGGTACAGCGCAAATACGATGACGGCGGCGCAAAGGAAGAAACTTGCCCACATGGTTCTTCTCCCTAGTGGGCCGGCTTCTCGGCCAGAGCGAGTATGCGCTCGCAAAGCTGTTCGGTGCAGGTACCGCGGGGCGGCAGAGCGATGTTGCGCCGCACGAAGGCCTGGAAGGCGTCGTGATCGAAGGTGCCGCTCTCGATGGCTTCCATGATGGCGCGAGGGTCGTCCGTGAACAAGGTCGGGACGTCGTGCTCGAGGTCAATGTTGAACGAGCGCTTTCCGTGATACTCGCTCCAGTCGTAAGCATACAGAAACACGGGGGCTTGAAGGAGCCCGGCCTCGTACATGACGGTCGAGTAGTCGCTGATAACGTAGTCTGCGCTATAAAGGGGATCGATGTCCCCGCCGCGAATGGTGATGACGCGGGGGTCTTCGATGACCTGCTTGCTGACGGGATGCGGCTTAAACACCAGGCAATAGCGATCGAAGTCTACCGCATCGGTCAATGCCGCCATGGCCGCATCCTCGTTGTCCGACTGCTCTTTTCGAAATGTCGGACAATAAACGATCACCTTGCGCTGCGCCGTTTGCGGATGTGCTCGCGCGAAGGCCTCCCGCTGCTTTCGGCGATGCTCGGGATCGGTAAGCAGATCGGTTCGGGGGAGGGGGGCCTCGAAGAGGATGTCCTCCTCGACGTTGAACCCCGCCGCCAAGTCCCTTGCGAAAGAGAGCGAGGATACCGCAACGGCGTCATAGCCCTCGTGCATACGCATAAGTCTGGCCGTGGTAGAACTGTGTCCCTCGCCCGTGCCCAGCGCGGTGTACCCGAATTTCTTCATATTGCCAAGGGCGTGCCAAATCTGAATTACCGGCGCCTTGATGCGGGAGCCGAGCAAGCTGGCGGCAATGCAGTAGGAATCAAGGACGACGGCGCGACTTGTGGCCATGTAGAATACCTGGCGAAGCATGATGGGCAGGTAAGCGATGGGGCTTTCTAGCGTATGAGCCAAGATCGCAACGCGCCAATCGGGATGCTTTTGCTGGAAGTAATCCCGAATGAGGCGGAAATCCACGGGCGCATAATTGCTCTGCCTGCTGATGCAGACGATCTGCCGCTTTGTAGGGAAAAGGCGGCAGAATGCGTACCAGGCGGCTAAAAGCGCGATGCCGATGCGAATTGCGAGGGGTTTCAAGGCGATGTTCTCCTGAATGCCGACAGCTGGACAATGCAGCCCCCGTGATATGATGGCGAGTGGCATGATCGATCATGGAGGTGCGCGTGTCCGCTATTATAATCGAAGACATACTTTGGGAGCGGGCTATCGTGACGTTCGCGTACCGAGCCCCGGAGAACGCAGAGCTGGCGCTACGTCGCGCGGAAGACGATCGCCTTCTGCCGTTGACTTCAGAGGCATCCGGGAATGGAGTGCGGTACGCGCGGCTGAGCATTACCAATGCTGCGAGCAGGGAGCCCATCGGCGAGGGCACGTGGTTTTTCTGTCGGCTGGATACAGTATCGACTTCAGATGTTGCTTTTGCTCCAGCTGTTCTCGAGAAGCTTCCGTCGCTTACCCGGCTCTTTCGCTATGGCATGGCCGGGTGCGCCTGCATCGTATCCTTCGAAGCCTGCGCGGGAGCAGGGGGAGGGGTCAGCGTTCAGCTTGAGGTGGGCTATTATCAAAAGAACGTCAACCCGCGCAAGCGACGTCAAGGACTTCGCGCGATGGAAGAGAGGGCATTCGCCCTCTTCCATAAGTTCATCAGGACGTTTTCTCCTCATGGGGGGAATCGAGTGCTGTTTCTAAAGGAAAACGGCGAAAAGCCCACAGGGAACCTCGCGGCCGTTCGCGACCGCATGCGCGAACGGGGAATGGGCCAGAGCTACCGCATCTCCGAGCGCTACCGTAACACCATGGGCGGGCGGCAGAGCCTTTTCGCGTGGTTGGGGGACATTGCCGCCATAGCGAGAAGCGACTACATCTTCGTCGATGATTTTTGCCCGGTGTTCAACTTCATTGATCCCGGCGACGATGTTACGCTCGTTCAGGTTTGGCACGCTGGGGTGGGTTTCAAGTCGGTTGGCTATGCCCGCTTCGGGCGCCCGGGATCGCCGAACCCGTACCATTCCGCCCATCGCCGGTACGATTACGGGATTGTCGGCAACGCTCAGCTTCGCGAAACCTATGCGGAGGTCTTCGGCATTGAGGAATCCGCTCTGCTCGCCACAGGCATTCCCCGTCTTGACAAGGTTTACGCCGAAGGAGCTCGCGAGAGGGCGCTGGAGCGCTTGCTGGGTCGCTATCCTTGGATGGGCAGGGGGCGCATTATCGTTTTCGCTCCCACGTTTAGGGGAGCGGGGCAGAAAGACGCCTATTACCCCTATGAGGACTTCTTCGATTTTGCGACGCTCTATGAACTATGCGAGTGCACCAATAGCTACTTCGTGTTTGAGATGCACCATTTCATCAAGGATGCACCGCCGATTCCCGAGTCGTACCGGAGCCGCCTGAAGGATCTCAGCGAGGAGGGTTTGAACGACTTGCTTTATGCGGCTGATGTGCTCGTAACGGACTACTCGTCGTGCTTCTACGATTTCCTGCCCCAGGGAAAGCCCGTCGTTTTCTACGTTCCCGACAAAAGAATCTACGAACTTGTGCATGGTGTCCACCAGACGATCGACGATGCGGCTCCCGGTGAGATCTGCAACACCTTCGAAGAGCTGGTTCAAACGCTTGATGGCGATCTCTCGGTACCCGGGGTACTTGGGTCGGCCATGGTGGATAGAGCCGCCGAGAAAAGCGGTCTAGCCGCAGATCGTATCATTGACGCCGTGCTGTTGGGCGAGCACCCCGATGGGGTGTTCCTGGAGAAGCGCTCGCAGGCTGGCGTAGAGTAGGCGCCTTTGGGCTAATCTTGTCTGAGTTTCGCACTGCCATCCGAGTTTCGCACTGCCGGCCATACGTTGTCTCTCTGGAATCCGTTGCCACGATGGGCGCGCTGTCCGATAATGAAAGGCAGCAAGTCTTCAGAGAAAAGGTTCCCCGTGAATTACGCCTTAATTTTCGCCGGCGGCACTGGCCAGCGCATGAACACGCGCACGCGGCCAAAGCAGTTCCTCGAGCTGTACGGCAAACCCATCATCATCTATACCCTCGAGACGTTCGACAACCATCCCGGCATCGATGGAATTGTGGTTGTCTGCCTAGAGGACTGGATACCTTTCCTAGAAAAGAAGATCGAGCATTACGATGTGGCGAAAGTGCGGGCGGTGGTGCCCGGCGGTTGCACGGGCCAGGAGTCGATACGCTGTGGCCTCAATGCGCTGGAGGCGTTGGCCGACGACGACGCCGTGGTTCTCATCCACGATGGCGTGCGCCCTCTGGTGAGCGGGGACACCATATCGGACTGCATCGCTTCGGTTCGCGAGAAGGGGAGTGCCATCGCGGTGAGCCCCGCCATTGAAACGATTTTGCAGGAATTCGACGGGGAAGTGAAGAGCATCACCGACCGCTCCGAATGCAGGCTGGCCAAGGCCCCCCAGAGCTTCTGGCTGGCGGATATCTTGGCGGCTCATCGTTGGGCCGAAAGCGAGGGCCTGCGGGATTTCATCGACTCCGCGAGTCTTATGAAGCGCTTCGGCGCTCGCCTGTTCACGGTGCCGACGGGCCCTGAGAACATCAAGATCACCACGCCTTCGGATTTCTACATCTTCCGGGCTTTCGTCGATGCGCGCGAGAGCTCGGAGGTGTTCGGCTTCTAGGAGGCGCAGTCATGTTTGATTTGGTCGCCGAATCGCGCGAGCTGGCGAGAACGGCGGATATCGATTGGGAAAAGCTCTCTGGACGGGCGGTGCTCGTGACGGGCGCCACGGGTCTTATCGGGTCCGGCTGCGTACGGCTGCTCCTCGAGCGAAACCGCATTGCCCAAGCTGGCATACGGGTCGTCTGCCTGGTGCGCAGCGCCGAGAAGGCGCGCGAGGTCTTCGCTGGCTACAACGCAAGCGATGGCATCGAGTTTCTGGAAGGAAGCGTCGAGGCGGCACCGCTGCCCGACGGACCTATTGACTACATCATCCATACCGCCTGCCCCACTGCCTCGCGCTTCTTCGTCGACCATCCGGTGGACACGGCGGACGCCATCGTTCTCGGCACGAGGCGCATGCTCTCCATCGCGCGCGAGAAGCAAAGCGCCGGCTTTGTCTACGCCTCCAGCATGGAGGTTTATGGCGACGGGAACGCCGAGCCGGGGCTGGCTCATCTGCTTGGGGAATCCGACTTGGGGTACTTGGATCCGATGGCCGCCCGCGCGAGCTACCCGGAGGGGAAGCGCATGGCCGAACAGTACTGCGCGAGCTTTGCCTCGCAATACGGCGTCTCCGCCATGGTGGTTCGCCTTGCCCAGACCTTCGGTCCGGGCGTTCCGAAGGACGATCGCCGCCTGTTCGCCCTTTGCGTCCGCAGCGTCATGGCTGGCGAGGACATCGTCCTCCGCACGACCGGCGAGAGCACGCGCATGTATTTGTACACGACCGATGCCGTGACGGCGCTTATTACGGCTATGTTGGAGGGGCGGGCCGGTCGAGCCTACAACGCCGCCAACCCGGCGACCTACTCGTCGGTGAGGCAGATGGCCGAAATGGTCGCGGCGTTGCGGCCCGGTTCTGGCACGACGGTGCGCTGCGAGGTTGATCCCCTGGCGCCTTTCCCGCCGGAGCATCATCTGCCCCTGGATGTCTCAAAGCTCGAGGCTCTTGGCTGGCGGCCTTGCGTTGGCCTCGCCGATATGTACGAGAACCTCATCGCCTATTTGGAGGACTAGTCTGTGAGCGGCAATCCCAAAGTATCGGTAATTATCCCGGTTTACAACACGGCGCCGTATCTACGCCAATGTCTCGACTCGGTTGTCGGACAAACGCTTCGCGACATCGAGATCATCTGCGTGGACGATGGCTCGACCGACGACTCCCTGTCCATACTGCGCGAGTACGAGCAGCGCGACGGCCGGGTGACGGTGTTGACCCAGAAGAACCAGTACGCGGGGGTGGCCAGGAACAACGGCAAGGCCATCGCCCAGGGCGAGTACCTCGTCTTTTGGGACTCTGACGATTACTTCGACCCCCTGTTCCTCGAGAAGATGTACGGGCAGATAGAAAAGGACAAGGCCGATATAGCGGTTTGCGGGGGCAAGCGGTTCTATCAGGATACGGGAGTCGAAGTGCCCGCAGTCGACTACCTCGATCCGGCGCGCGTTCCCTTGAAAGTGCCCTTCAGCCGCGAGACCAATCCCGACTACATTCTCAACTTCACCTGCGAAGCGCCATGGAATAAGATGTTCCGCAAGAGCTTCATCGACGGGCTCGGCCTCGATTTCCAGCCGAAGAAGAACGGCAACGACGTTTACTTCGTGGCAGTGGCGCTCTGCCTCGCCGACCGCATCACGGTGGTGAGGGAGCCTCTGGTCGTCTACCGCAAGGAGCGCAGCGACAGTCTTGTGGGAACGCTCTCGACCAGGCCGTTCGATCCGCTCCTTTCCTGGGTCGACGTGCGGGACGAGCTAATGCGTCGCCGCGCATATCCAGACAAGTGTTTTCAGAACAAAGTGCTGGGCATTGCCGTCTATTGCCTCAACAACGTCAGCACTTGGAAGGCGTATTGTGAGTGGCGCGACTACCTTCTGGGCGGAGGCTTGGAGGCGCTCGGCATTCACTTGAATCCGCGCGAGTTCTACCAGGTTCCCTGGCGCTACGATTTCCTTAAATCGCTGCTGGAAATGAACGAGGGGGATTTTCTCGCCTTTTGGAATCATTGGAACTACCGTGACGCGTGCGCCCAGAAGGCGAAAAGCGACCAGTTGCGCAACGAGCTGCGCTGCGCGCAACGCGAGGCGAGTGTGTCGAGGATCCTCATCGAGCGGTTGCGCCATGCAATTGCGCAAACACCCTGGATTTACAAAGCAGCTCGGAAAACGCGGGATCTATCGCGTAAAATAGTGACCCGCGACTAGCTGAACGCCGCAAGGCTGCTATGTAGTACAACGAAGGAGATACGGAATGAACATCGCCGTTGCCGGCACCGGCTACGTGGGGCTTTCCCTGGCCGTCCTGCTGTCCCAGCACAACCATGTGACCGCCGTGGACGTCGTCCCCGAGAAGGTCGACCTCATCAACCGGGGCCTGTCGCCCATCGCGGACGCCGAGATCGAGGACTACCTCGCGAACCACGAGCTGGACCTCACCGCCACCCTCGACGGCGCGAAGGCCTACAAGCAGGCGGAGCTCGTCGTCATCGCCACGCCCACCAACTACGACTCCGACAAGAACTTCTTCGACACGAGCTTCGTGGAGCAGGTGGTCGAGCTGGTGCTTAAGGTGAACCCTGAGGCCGTCATGGTCGTCAAGTCCACCGTGCCCGTGGGATACACGAAGGACATCACCGAGCGCTACCCCGAAGGCAAGTTCCTCTTCAGCCCCGAGTTCCTCCGCGAGGGGCACGCGCTCTACGACAACCTGCATCCCTCCCGCATCATCGTCGGCGTGCCGAGCGAGTCGCCCTACGCCGAGGAGCTGACGGCCGCCGCCGAGACCTTCGCGGCGCTTCTGGCCGAGGGCTCGCTTGATGCGGAGACGCCGGTGCTCATCATGCGCGCCACCGAGGCCGAGGCGGTGAAGCTGTTCGCCAACACCTACCTGGCGCTGCGCGTCGCCTACTTCAACGAGCTGGACACCTACGCCTGCGTGCGGGGGCTGGACGCCTCCCAGATCATCGAGGGCGTGGGGCTGGACCCGCGCATCGGCGGCCACTACAACAACCCTTCGTTCGGCTACGGCGGCTACTGCCTGCCCAAGGACACCAAGCAGCTGCTCGCCAACTACGACGAGGTGCCCCAGAACCTCATCGAGGCCATCGTGGAGGCCAACCGCACCCGCAAGGACTACATCGCCGATGCGGTGCTCGACCGCGTGACGCGGCTCGTGTACCAGGGCGTCGCGCAGCCGAAGGTGGGCGTCTACCGCCTCACCATGAAGACGGGCTCGGACAACTTCCGCGCCAGCTCCATCCAGGGCATCATGAAGCGCATCAAGTTCCGCGGCGTGCCCGTGGTGGTGTTCGAGCCGACGCTCGATGCCGAGGAGTTCTACGGCAGCGAGGTCACCCACGACCTGGACGCCTTCAAGCGCGACTGCGACGTCATCCTCGCCAACCGCTGGAGCGAGGACTTGGCCGACGTGGAGGACAAGGTGTTCACGCGCGATCTGTTCAAGCGCGACTAAACTTTCGGAGGATAGAGTTAATGCCGTCATTGAAGGATGCGCCAGGCGCCTCACCGTCCCCCATGGTATCGGTGGTCATACCGGTCTTCAACGCCGAGCGCTACATCGGCGAATGCGTAAAAAGTCTCCAGGAGCAGACGATGCGCGATTTCGAGATACTCGCCGTCGACAATGGATCGACGGATGCCTCGGTCGCTATATTGCGCGACATGGCCAAAGGGGATTCTCGCATCTCGGTGCTCACAAGCGAGGGCAATGCCGGAGTCGCCCGCAACGTCGGCATGGAAGTCGCGCGTGGAAAGTACCTGCTGTTCCTCGATGCTGATGACTTCTTTGCTTCCGAGTTGCTTCAGGACACCGTCGCTGCGGCTGAAAGCAAGCAGGCGCAGCTCGTACTGTTCGGTGGGAGGCGCTACGACGATGCCAAGCAGGAGGTATTGAAGAAGTATGATTTCCTGCGGAAGAACCTTCTCCCGAATAAGGAGGTGTTCTCGGCGCGCGATTGCGGCATCGATTTCTTCCGGATCACAACACCTGCTCCTTGGTCGAAGCTCTTTCTGCGCTCATTCATCGAGGACAAGGGGTTGAAGTTCCAGTCGTTGCAGAATTCCAACGATGTGTTCTTCACGATGGCGGCCATGGCGATGGCCGATCGCATAGTGGCGGTGAAAGAGGATCTCATTCGCTATCGCGTCAACATGCAGGGCAGCTTGCAGGGATCGAAGTCACGAAACCCCCTCTGCTTCGTTGAGGCGCTTTCCGCGCTGGGGGACTACCTTAGGGCCTCGGATCGCTATGACGTGCTGAAGCCGACGTACCAGCAGCAGGTGCTCAGCACGGTCAAATACAACCTGGAGACTTCCACGACCGGGAAAGCGCGACTAGAGATTCTCGATGCCATCGAAGAGACCGGCCTCGTTCGGCCGAACTGGCAGCAACTTATCGAAGGAGATGCGGAAGACAGCTATGCGGCGTACCTCTATGCCTTCGTTTCCGCAGCTCTTGCGCAACGTCGTCGAGAAAAGGCGATGAAGCGCGCGCTGCCGCCCTCGTCTCGCCTCGTCGTCGCCCCGCGCGACGGGAAGGCATCGGTCACGGTGTCGGTGGTCATTCCCGTCTACAACACCGCGGAATACATTTCCCAGACAATCGCCTGCATGCTGAACCAGACGTTGGATGATCTCGAGGTGATCTGCATCGATGACGGATCCAACGACGGCACGCTTGAGATACTCCTTGAAGAGGCCGAAAAGGATCCCCGCATATCAGTCTTCACGCAAGAGAACAGCGGACAGTCCGCCTCGCGCAATGTTGGCATGACGGCGGCTCGGGGCAAATACCTCTATTTTATCGACAGCGACGATCTTCTGGACGAGCAGGCGCTCGAGCTCTGCTGCCAAGCGGCGGAGCGTGACAATCTTGACCTGCTCCTCTTTGACGCGACCTCTTTCTACGAGTCCGAGAAGTTGCACAGCGAGCATGCCTCATACGACACGTACTATACGCGTGCTCGTGACTACGAGGAAATCGTGGATGGCCCGCATATGATGGCAACCATGGCAAAAGCGGGGGACTACCTTCCCTCTCCCTGTCTTTACATCGCGAGGACAGATTACGTTCGCGGGATTGACGCTGCTTTCATTCCGGGGATCTTCCACGAGGACAACGCCTACTCCTACGACCTTATGATCAAGGCCGCCCGTGTTTCCCACCGCAAGCTGCCGCTGTATCGCCGTCGCATCCGCGAGAACTCTACCATGACGAGTCGGGTGACGTTCTCCCATTGCTACGGCTACTACGCCTGCGGCAAGCAGATGCTGAAGACAGCCCGCGAGCTTTCGGGCGAGCTCGATGACGAAATCTACGCCTCCGTTCTCCGCATTGCCTATGCGACATTCGCCAATGCTCAAGCTCGCTACAACAACTTGGCCAAGGGCGAGGATGGCGGCATTCTGGGCATGACGGCCGTCGAGCGCGCTTCCTTCGACACGCTTGTGGGAAAGGACTCCTCGGGAGCGAAGGTGCACAAAGAACTCAGCAAGGTTAAAGACTCGCGTCCCTACAAGCTGGGTTGGAAGTTGACCAAGCCCTATCGCGATTTGAAGAAGAAGATCAAGGGTTAGCTACGGCGGGCGTCCAGCGGAGACCGGAGACGTCCGATCGCTAATCGACAATCTTGTAGAGCCTCATATCGCCATCGGCGAGCACGACTTCAAACCCAGGGGTATCGTCGGTTATGCCGTTCAGCCCATCCCAGTTTTGGACGGCGCCCTCGTGGTACTCGCTCATCCACACGCCGTCCTCCCACGGTACGCCCTGGTCCAGCAGCAGCACGTACTGCGCCCCGACGGCCTTCACGGCGTTCCGAACGTTCTCATTGTCGGCGATCTCGTCCATTTCCTTACGGATGATCTCGCTGTCCTTAGTCAAGCCGCCGACGCTGTTGCTCCGGTAGTAGGTGTTCAAGCCGTTCAGCCCGTAGGCGAACACGCTGCCGTCGTTGGGCTGGTTGATAACGGCGGCGCCTTCGGGAATGGTCTTCAGCACCCTATCCACGAATTGCTGCTCCTTTGCGCTGTACACCTGCTCGGTACCCATGTCGTAGGAGTCCTTCAGCCAGTTGCGCAGTTGCCCGTAGGCAGTCTGATGGCTGCCACCGCTGCGGCGCGGTTCCTTGTAGTTCGGGAAGAACGTCCAGCAGCTGAAGACCAGAAGAACGCTCACGGCACTCACGATGAGGCATCTGGTGGCGGGGATGTTCTTTCCGTCGGCATCCTTCAGGTTCTCCAAAAGCCTTGCGACGAGTGCGATGACGGAAGCGAGCCCCACGCTGGCGAGGGGCACGAGGAATTGCGCGGCACAGGCGGCGAGTCTCCAGGGATCGTTGTACCATACACCGGTTATGAAGGCTTTCGGATAGCCGAGCATGAAGCGGGAGATGAAGTACGCAAACATCATGAACGCCGCCAGCGCCACAAGCCAACTGCGGCGTTGAGCAACAAGCACCACGGCCCCGACGAGGCAGGCGATAAGAAGCGCCCATTGGGGGAGTGAAGCGAAGAACGAGAGCGAGAGGGTGCTGAATGCGCTGTTCGATGCGCCCAAGCTCGCGTCGCCAACGTTGTCGTAGGCAATGATGCCTTGCAAGAAGGGGAGGCTGGTCGCTGCAGTCCAAACGGCGACGGCAATGGCTATGTAGGCTGCATAGAAGAGGACAGCGAATTGCTTGCTATGACGCAGCTGAGGTGAAAGCTTTGCCGAGACTGTCTTTCGAAGAGGCGCGGCTCCGAAGAACGCCAGAAAGATGAGCACGGTGAACAGGTTGTTCGTTTGGCTGAGGGCAAGAGCGATGAAGGAGGCCAAGCCGAAGACTAGCCCGAATGCCACACGTTGTCGAAGGCTGTCGAATTGGCCTCGAACAAGCAGGACGACGGCTGCCAATACGGCCGGAAGCAGCGCATTGGCCAGCATATTGGGATACAACGGCCCCTTAATGAGAAATGCCCAGGGGAATGCTGTGAACGCCACCGCGACGAATGCCCCCGAGACGAGCACGAGCTTTTGGTTCGGAAACAGGACCCGGAGAAACGCGAAGGTGGAAAGGGGGCAGACGACGCCCGCCACAACGGCGTTTACCGCGTTGGCGGCCACCGCGACTTCGCAGTCGAGAGCGGAGACCAGTATAGCGGCCAGGTCGTGCCAAGCAGAAGGGTAGAAGGCGACGTGCTGCCAGGAGGCACCCTCGAGGCCCGTCCCCATGAAGTTGTTCACAGTAAGCGAGGACCAGACGCCGGAGTCGACAAATGAGCGGATGTTGTTGTAGTGGGTCATGTTGTCGTGCTTCGGATGAAACGAGGCAGCCCCATCGAGGCTCTTGACGAAAACGTACGCGCAGATAGCGAGGCCTATGAAAAGGCAAAGCGCGACAATCCACCGGATGCGCTTGTCGGTGGCCTGCCTATCCGATTTGCCAGAGAGCGCTCTTCGGTCGCGCAGGGCAACAACAAGCCAGATCGCGAAGAAGATGATCAGGGTTGGGGCGAAAATATTGGCCCATGAGCATTCGATTCCTAGGGCGCCATAAATCACGGGCAGCATGGCGTAAGCCGCTACACTGGGCACAGGGGCGCACGCCAGCGCGAACGGCCCGTCCAGGCGCAAAGCGCGGCAAAGGAAGAACCCCGGTATATATAAAATGCCTACGAGCAAAGCAGAGCAGAACAGAAACTCAGACCACATGGCAATCGCTTTCAGCTATCGAATACATCGTCTGCCATTGTAGACGATGGAAAATACGCTTCACCGCTGATGGCGAGATCGGCGTTCGATTAACAGAGAACACCATTCGGGGTGTACTCTCAGTGACACTCCGAGTTTGGCAACAAAAAATGACTATTGCAGCGCTTTTGCTACACCGTTTCACGCTCCACTGCTACAGCGCTCCATGGCAGACTGCCACACCCTAACAATCTAAATTGCCACGCGCCCCGAAAGGGGCGCTTCCTTTTCCGCCACAATTCCGATGGGCACAAAAGTGCCCATCGGACCATTGCGAGAAAGGAAGAAAAAATGGTCAAGTACAGAGAAATACTTCGGCAAAGGGCGATGGGGGTGAGCGTCAGGAACACAGCGTTCTCGTGCAGGTGCTCCACCGCAACGGTAAGGGCGGTGACCACCCGCGCGAAGGCGCACGGCCTCGAGTGGCCCTTGCCGGAGGAGATGAACGATGCGGCGATTCGAGCCGTCATCTATCCGGCAAAGGAGCGATCCGATATGTCGAAGGCGGAGATCGACCATCCCCGCATCGACAAGGAGATGAACCGTCCCGGCATGACCATGCTGACGCTTTGGAGGGAGTACTGCGAGGACGCCCTGGCATCGGGCATGGAGCCCTACCTGCACTCCGCCTTCTGCCAGAAGCACCGCGCCTGGGCGGCCGCCAGCAAGGTCTCCATGCGCATCGAGCGCAAACCCGCCCAGGAGATGCAGGTCGACTACGTCGGCGACACCATGGAGGTGCTCGACGCCGACACCGGCGAGGCGCGCAAAGTCCACGTCTTCGTGGCGTGCTTGCCCTATTCGGGCGAGATGTTCGCCGAGGGCGCCTACAACATGAGAGCGGAGTCCTGGGTCGAGGCCCACGTCCACGCCTTCGCCTTCTTCGGCGGCAGCGTGCCGATAGCGGTTCCCGACAACCTCAAGCAGGGCGTCGTCAAGAACACCGTCGAAGAGCTCGTGATCAACGAGCAGTACCGCAGGATGGCCGAGTACTACGGGTGCGCCGTCGTGCCCGCGCGCCCCGGGAGGCCGAGGGACAAGGGGGCGGTGGAGATGAGCGTGAGGGTCATCGAGCAGCGCGCCATCGCGCCCCTTCGCAACCAGCTGTTCACCTCTCTCCGGCAGCTGAACGAGGCTCTTTTGGAGAAGGTGCGCGAGATCAGCGCCCGTCCGTTCCAAAAGCGCGAGGGCAGCAGGGATGAGGTCTTCGTCCGCCAAGAGAAGCCGCTGCTCATCCCGCTGCCGGGCAAGCCCTACGAGATGGTTACCCGCAAGGTTGTCACTGTTAATTTTAACTGCCACGTCTCGTTTGACGGATGCTGGTACTCGGTTCCGTTCAGCTACGTCAAGCGCGAGGTGGAGCTATGCGCCACCAGATCCGCTGTTTGGGTGGCCTGCGACGGCGAGCGAATCGCCATGCACGAGCGCATCTACGGCCCTAGGGGAAGCTGCCGCACCAACCCCGACCGCATGCCCGATTCCCATCGCGACTTTGTGGAGTGGGACGCGAAGCGCTTCCGCAAATGGGCGGCCGGGATCGGCCCGTCCTGCGGGGAAGCCGTCGATGCCATCTTGAGGTCGCGCAAGATCGAGCAGCAGTCCTACCGCTCGTGCCGCGCGGTGCTGGCGCTCGCGAAGAAGCACGGAAGGGAGATGCTCGAGCAGGCGTGCGCCAAGGCCTGCTCTCTAACGCCCAGGCCGAGCTACAAGACGATCAAATCGATTATCTCGGAGATGGGGGCCGCAGGGCCCGAGGACCAAAACGCCGGAGCGTATCTGCGCGGAGGCGACTACTACCGGAACTTGAGCGAGGGGGACGATGAGTAATGACGGCGAGCCAGACGACGATGGACAAACTCTATGGCATGAGGATGTCGGTGATGGCGCAAGCGTATCGCGACCAGGAGGAATCGCAAGGAGTGGCAGAGATGACCTTCGACGAGAGGTTCGCCATGATAGTCGATGCCGAATGGGACGCGCGCCGCATCAACGGGAGGACGAGGCTGTTGCGCCAGGCCGGCTTCTCCGATCCCGAGGCGAACATCGCCGATGTCCGCTACGACGCGGATCGCAAGCTCGACCGCACGAAACTGATAGAGCTGTCCAACTGCACATGGATAAGAGGCCACCGCAACGTCGTGATCACGGGCGCGTCGGGCGCCGGCAAGAGCTGGATTGCCTGCGCGCTCGGGGTGGCGGCCTGCAACGCCTTCTTCAGCGTAAGGTACGTCCGGTTGCCCGAGATGCTCGACGAGCTGACCGTGAGCAAGAACGAGGATTGGCTCAAGGCGAAGAAGCGCTACACGAAATGCGACTTGCTGATACCGGACGATTGGCTTTTGGAAGAGCTCGAGGGGAAGGCGGCGCGCGAGCTTTTAGAGATAGTCGAGGCGCGCTTGCGCAGCGGGTCCTTATTGATTTGCTCGCAGTTCTCGCCGGCAGGCTGGCATTCAAAGCTCGGGGAAGGAGCAATCGCAGATGCCGTCATCGACCGCATAGTCTATCGGTCGGACGTCATCCATATTGAAGGCGACGAGTCAATGCGCAAGCGCATCGGCTAAGAGCATAACCGGCCGCATTGGCCAAGAGGGGCGCTTGCGCGCCCCTCGCAATCAGAGCAACCCGCATTGCTACGTGGCAGCCTGCCATGGAACGCTGTAGCAGTGGAGCGTGGAACGGTGTAGCAAAAACGGCGCAATAAGCAAAAAACGTTGCCAACGCCCTTTGGCAACGTTTTTTGTTGCCAAACTAGATCGTACGCGGCGTTGTCCGAATATTGCGTCGTACGGGTACCATCCGCTTCGCGTCTTCCGTAGTACCAGCGGATGCTGCCTCTCTCGAGTTATTTGGCGAGAAGCATAGCCACTAGTAGGTGGGTATCCGTTATTCCTGGTTGCGGAAACCGATCTTTGCTAACTTCTCGCAACCCTTTCTTTACTCGACCTCAACTAGCCACTCCGCACCCCAAGAGGCACCAAAGGACAGCACTGTGGCATTCGGTGTGATCTGGAGCCGTATTTGATTCTGCTAGGAAGAAGAGTCGCGTCCATCCTCTCCCTTCCATTCAGAAAAGTGCTCTCTGCATGACTGACCAGTCACTTCATCGCCAACTCCCAGTCCGCTAAAGCCTATTTGGTAGAAAGCAATCGTTTTTTCCAGGACAGCATCAGATATCTCGGAAAAAGCATGCTCCTTACGTAATGACTGCAGAATCGAGTCGATTTCGTCTTTAGGCATCACTTGCTCGATAAGGTCCTGGTTGAAAGTCCAGCCATAGATTTCACCTGAGGTCCATTTTCCTGCAAACGTGCTCAGCAGATAGCAAACATTCAAAGGATTCTCTTCGATCAAGCGCCTCCAGTATGCCAAATACTCGTCTTCGTTGAAGCGTGACCATAGATACATAGCCATATAGAGGTGGTCGCACTCGAGAAAACCTTCGCTGTCCTTGAGCTCAGAGATCCTCCGTGCAAATGCTTTCTCCGCTTCCTCAACACCGGCAAGGCTTAAATGTTGTTTCTCTTCGTTTGCAGAATCTGCTGCCAATCTCCCACGCGCCAGCTCTTCGCCGTTCAAAAATGGCGCCATAGCAGCCAACCCCGCAACGTCTAGCTGTTGCAACTTGCTCAACACAATCGCATCGGCTTCGGGTTGCCCAAGTATCTTGAGTATCTTTTTCAGGACAAATTCGATTTTTCTATCTGAATTTTCTAGGAAAAGGCTGCCCTCCCTTTCTTCTGATGATTTCCCCCAACAATCGATTAGAATCTCTCCCAGAGGACGCAAGCTTGAATTGTCAACCATGTCGATGCGGCAACTAACCTCTTCAAGGAAAATGAGAAAGGTTCCATTGCTTATACTTTTGTCGGCTATTGCCCTTACTTTTGTTATGTTGCCAGCGTACAAAGAGCTAGCCAAATTCCGCGATGAAAGCCAGCTTTCCTTGGAGCGACCCGAGAAATATCCGTCAAAGATTTCCCTGTGGCAAACTCTGCGCTCGCGCCAAAAAGACGCGCTTCCATATACCGTGTGGCATGACAATGCAGGGAACAAAACTGAAAGCATCTCCTTTATGTCCTCAGCTTCGCGCCCATGAATCCCAATTGTTTGCAGCGAGTTGTTCACATCTTCGTCATGGGTCTTCTGTTTGCTTGGAAACATGGAGCCCAGCACTAGATCCTTATTATCTTTAACCCATCCAAAAAGGACGGGGTCGAAGGCCATCAGGCACGACAAGGCCAAAAGATCCAAACTATTTAGTCCCTCGGAAAAAAGCCCCATCTGAAAGATGTAAGTGTTTTGAAGTCTTCTCACATCTCTCGGCGTTTTCATGTAACGCTGTATAAACACCTCGACGATTTGCCGCATCCTTTGTTTGTCGTAGTCGTCTCTTCCGGGGTCAATGAGCTCTCCGACTTCTTTGTCCAACAGCTCAATCAATGAATTAGGCGACGGATCGGGAAGATAGAGGGGGATTTGCACGACTTTGCCCATATAGCACGAACCCTCAGTCCCTTGAATGCCGGACAGGGCTTCTGCAACCACTTCATAATCGAAGGGCAGAATGTAAACGACGTTGGGGAAGTCCGCGACAATGCTGACGAACTGGAATACATGCTTGATTTGCTCATCCGACAACCGGTCTATATCATCTATTACAACGACCAATTTGCCTTGTCGTTTCCTGAGGGATTTCGCGACTTTGTCCTTGAGCTGCGATAAAGACTTTTGTTTCTTCAACTGAGACTTAATACCGCTCACGAGACCGCTAACTGGAGGAAAGACACACGACAAGCATGTCCCATATTCGATCAAATCGCCGATGAGGGTTTTCCCTTTTGCCCATGCTCTTCCAGCTACGGTTATCTCGTTGCTGATTGCATTGAAGAACATCGTGAAAACATCGTAAACGGAGTTTGAACCCCAACTACTAAACGTTAAGACCCGAGTTTCGCTGCCGCGCTCCTCCGCTAGCTGATTGATTCTTTCTTGAATAAGGTTGACTGTGGATGTCTTTCCGGAACCCCATTTGCCATATATTCCTATCACGTGCGATTCGGAGTCGATCTGATTGACAATAATCTGCGCAACGGAGTCGGCAAAAAGGCTCCGCCCTAATGTGTCATTCTCGCGCTTATTGATCGGTTTGTCCGCGTCAAACATCCTTATTCACCTACCTTGGATCACTCGCATGAAAGCTGTGCAACACAATGCGGGCTATGCAGTATGAAACCATCGTTGTTACACTTCGCTTAATCTGCTCCAGTATTCTAGATGAGGCGGAGGAAACAAGCGATGGGGTGGGCAAGGGCTTCGATGTTGTAACATAATATGCAACTGCGCAGAATGAAGGCTAAAGCAAAAATAAGAATGCCGAGCGCCCAATTTAAAAGCTTTTTCGACCTGGTGTTGTTGGCTCGGATGCTTTGGTAAGAGGTCTCGATTGAAATGGCAAAATGCTTGGCGGCATCCACCTCGCTTTCGAAAGGCCGCTTGCTGCTCTCTGCATTTATGTCTGCGATAACCCGCTCAGGGGAGACAAGTGATTTGTGCGGAAAGCCGAATTGGGACAAGAGGCATAGGATAAGGCTGACAGCTAGGAGCGTTAAGGCGATGGCATACGAGAAAAGAACAGCAATCCGGCCGGCGGCAGAAAGAGGTGGTAGTAAGCCTATGCTCGTTACCACTCCAACTGCAATAATGGAAACAGCAGTGAGTGTTTTTGCGGCTCGAGCACCAATGTTCTCTCCGCGCTCTATTTCCATCCGATAGCTTAATTCGGCACAGCGAAGCATGTGCTCCGCTGTTATCTTATCGATATTGTCTGAACGGGAAGAGTTTGAGTGGGCGCTGTCGATCTTCATGTGCTACTTTGATCTGTCGTTGCTTTTCGAGAAGCGAGAATCCTGGCTCGAGATTGGCGTTCTGTCGCCATCTCGCGCTGAGCCTCTCTTCTCTATTCCGCTATGCGAAAAGGACTCGCTGCCCGTTACTTTGGAGGGGACGCTAGTTTGTTGTTTTCGCTTGTCCGAGTCGCTCATGATTAATGACCCTCCTACAACGTATTGTTCGATCCATTCGTATGATAACTCAATCAACTCGAAAGCTACGGAGAGAGTCTAAAATGACTTGAGGGAGGTTTCGAAAACGAAGTCGCTTAGTTCCTGTCATTAAGTTTTAATTAATCATTGATTAGCGATCTTTTGAGGCGCTTCTTCGTAAACCTGCGCTTTTCGATGGGTGAAAAAGCGTCGAGTTGTTCTAGGATGGGACGCAAATGGGAGAAGACTGTTCGAAGCTGGGCAGTCTCTAGGTCGCAAATATATTTTGCGAGATTCCTTTTTGGCAAAATCGGTTGTAATGCGCTAGAGTTCGGCAGACCTTCGTGATTAGGGGACGATGCAATACAATATTGCGTATTGATCTAGTAAGCGTTCATATGTCTTGCGTTCGACTGGCCGAATCTTGACGGCAACAGCTTCGTTAGACGGGGAGGCGTGATGGGAACCGGTGAGATTCTCGCTAATCAGATGTACGCAGGGGAGTACTTAGCCATGGGCAATAACATTGGTCACGAGGCGGTCAACTTGCTCAAAGCCGATGATGGCAAGAGGTATTTGTGCGTTACTCCGAACGGTAAAGTGCAAGGGCGCTGCGTCGAAAGCATATTGTTCGTGCGCAAAGTGCGTAGAGGCAAGACTGTGGAAGTTGTTGCCACTGCTACGGGGCTCTCGAAAGTCCTCTCTAGCGATAGGGAAGCATAACTTGCAACGGCGTGAGGTTGGCTGACATATATGGGGACAATATAGCAGCCGAAAATGCTGATGACTCTCCCGCCAGGGTGACTTATGCTGCAGAAAAATGAAAGTTCCCTTTTCGGGATGCAAAATTGTTCTGACCTTGGAGAATGGGGTCGATAGATTAAATGACCTTACGATTGTTCCGCTTGACTCCTCGCGGAAGTCGATCGTATCGCGCGGCAATGGAATGCGTAGGTACTACGCAACGGCTAACGATCCCGTGGCGTATAAACAGCTAAAGGATCTTCCCGACAATGGAAGGCTATGACGCCAATCCCATCGACATACGATCTGGGTGCGGGAGAAGATGCTTACGAGACGCCAGGATTTCTCGAGGTCATTGGTAAAGAAGACAGTGAGTTGGTATTCTCGAGTCTGTTCGCGTATATCTTCTCGAAGAGGCCAGACGTCTTTAGAGAATTTGCTTCCGAGATTCTAGATATCAGCGATATGGATACGTCTTTTTGCATCGATCGCGAATCAAAGAACAATATCGATATACGTATAGAGGACAGTCGTCGTATCGTTGTCATCGAAAATAAAACCAAATCGGGGATTAACGGTATCAGCGGACAATACGGTTCTCAGTTGAAAAAATACCAAGTGAAAACCGATGAGGAAGCGGCAAAGAGCGGCAAAGTAGCTCGCTATTTCGTTTTTGCACCTGATATGACCAGCTTGAACTTACGCCGGTATGATCCTGAGGAAGTTTGGACGCCAATCTCCTATATTGATATCTGCGGTTTCTTCAAGAGTGCAAGACGGTTCTCTTCTTTGGCCGAGATCCAGTATTTCGACGAATTCGTAAGGGGCCTGGAGCGTCTTGCGCTGTCGGACGCAGAACGAAACTTCGGGATAATGCGATCAAGATTCTTGAGAAGGGTGCATGAGGTTAGGGATTCGCGTCGCTGAATGCCGTTCGCTAACGAATAGGCCTCAATGGCTGAGTGCAAGTCTTGCAAAAGTGCGTTGACGGCTGTTTCGTATGTTTTGCTGCTGTCAAATGAAGGGAATGAGGGTTCTGATTGGGGTTTTCCCAATTGGCCCAGGAAATGGTCGCAACTTCAGAATTGACGTTACTTCTTCCCTTGAAAGATGTATAGTAAACGAGATCTGTATAATATTCGTGGAACTATCACAATTGCGCGAGGAGGGCACGTTGGGAGACGAGCGAGAAAACGAGCTTGAAGGATGCCGGCGCGACTATTTGTCGCTAATTCAGGGTGTGATAAACCGCATGGCTTCGAGCTCGGTGACGATCAAAGGTTTTGCTGCGACCATTTTTGCGGGCGTGCTAGCAATTGTAGTCTCGGGGCATTCAAGCGAGCAGTGCCTGGCGATAGCAATTGCGATATTCGCAATTGCTATCGCATTTCTATTCAGGCTCGTGAGCCTGCACGGCGCGCGAAGCGCGGCGGGCAAGAAACCACCCG
>CABSMC010000004.1 GCA_902478715.1 uncultured Adlercreutzia sp. | reverse complement strand
CGACCCCACGGATCCCGCCACCGACCCGACCGACCCGACCGATGATCCCGAGGAGCTGGAGGAGCCCGACTTCTCCGAGATGATCCGCGTCACCACGAAGATCGAAGGCCATGAGGGAACCATCACTCCCTCTGCCACCGTTGAGAAGACCGGCGAGGACTTCGTGATTGACTGGTCCATGAACCTGCGCGAAGGAGACGCGACGGTGACGGGCAACCTGGACGATGCGAACTACGGTGTGAACACCTACAAGGACTACAAGATCGTCGACGTTACCGTAAATGGTGATTCCACTGAGGACTATGTCGTCCTTGAGGACAACGGCCAGCTGACGCTGAAGGATCTGCAGGAAGATGCCGATGTCGTGGTGAAGGTGGAAAGCGACATGGTCGATGTGAAGACCGATGTGATGCCCGCCGCCGCCAAGGCCGCTGTCTCCAAGTCGATCTCGGTCTACAAGGGCCAGAACTACGTGGACATCATGAGCAAGGCCAATGCCGGCTATAAGCTAGTGGAGGTGCTGGTGAACGGCGAGCTTCTGTGGAACGCCGCGCCCGATGCGCCCGAACCGGAGACGCCCGAAGAACCTGAGACCCCTGAGGCTACCGAGGACGAGCCGGCCCCGGATGCCCAAGCTGGCACCATGAGCGTGCCCGCCGAGGGCTCAGAAGCCGAGGAAGCCGCTCCCGAGGACGCCGCTTCTGACGAGGCGTCGGACGACGAAGAGGCCGCCGATGCGCCGTCAGCCGTCGAGGCCGGCGTCGGCGGGGGCGTGGGGTTCGCCGCCGAGGAGGGCGCGGGTCAGACTCGCGACAATCTCGGCGTGGATGAAACCGCCCCGGCGGCTGACGACTCCTCCGACGCCGCTGTGGAGCTGGCGTCCACGGAAGGCCCCGAGGCTGTGGAAGATGCGCCGGTGCCGCTGTCCTTCCGCACCTATGCGACTCAGAATACGGGGCTGAACGCCGAGGCGTACCTGCCCAACGAGCGCGAGGAAGCTGCGGGAGACGTGGACGTTCAGTACATTCCCGAGTGGGAGATGATGGCCCAGGTGCGCGTGGCCAGCACCACGACGGCCGAGGTCAATGTCGATACGGACGGCCATGCCCACCTGCGGAACATCCAGGACGATCAGAACGTGCTGTTCGTGTACATCGCGGAAGACCAGAAGTACGAAGGCCCCGGCGAGGCTGACAAGTACCGTACCGTCAACCTGATCATGAAGGACGAGCGAGGCAGCTCCATTCCCGGTCAGGGTGAGCTGAAGACCTACGAGAAGGGTCAGCCCGCTCAGATTTCGTGGAAGATCCCCGCGGGCTACGAGCTGGTGTCGGTCAATGGCGACCCCAACTACAAGGGTTCTTCCAAGTCGTTCTCGGCTCTTGAAAACAACGAGGAAGTTGTCGTCATCGTTCGCCAGAAGGATGACAAGCGCGAGCCCTACACCGAGCCAGACAACACTCCGCCGTCCAGCAACCAGAAGTACGAGGTTGTGACGGGGCTGCAGGGCGGTCAAGGCTGGATCAGCGGCGCGGGCGACTACAAAGTAGGCAACAACGCAACGGTGTCTTGGGGCGTGAACGACGAGGAAACCACGACGGTCTACATGGTGTACGTTGACGGCCAGCCGCGTCCCGACCTGATCGCCAAGGGCGAGGTTGCGATCCGCGATGCCAAGAAGGGTTCGAAGCGCTCGGTGACTGTCGTTCTGAAGACCGGCGACGAGACGCCGACCAACATCGACCGCGACGGCGACGGCGTGCCCGACGTGAACATTGACGAAGACGGCGATGGCGAACCCGACGTGAACATCGACACCGACGGCGACGGGGAGCCCGACAAGAACATCAAGGTTCCCGAAGAGCCCGGCGATCCCAAGACGGACGACCCTGCCGACCCTGCCGACCCGACCAATCCTGGCAACAATGGCAGCAACGGCGGCAACGGCAACAACGGAGGAACCACTGGCGGCAACGGCGCTGATGATGAGAGCACCGGCACTGGCAACGGCGCTTCCGGCCAGGGCGGTAACTCTGCCAGCGGCAACGGCTCCGGCTCCGGCAACGACTCCGGCCTCGGGGGCGCCATCACCAGCGTTCGTTTGGCGCTGGCCCAAACCGGCGACAGCCTCATGCCGCTGCTGACTCTGATGGGGCTCATCGGTACGAGTGGCCTGGCTCTCTTGGGAGCATCGGCCCTGCGTCGCCGCGCGGAGGAGAAGGAGAGCTAACGGAAAACTGATCCGTTTTCGTGATTCTTGCAGAAGCGGACTCGCTGTCATGGCGGGTCCGCTTCTTTGCCCAGGCTTCTATCGTTGGGTCGAAACTGCTCGACTGGCCGTTGCGACGGTGATCAACTTATAGGTTAAACGGGTGTGGCTGCATGAACTCAGTCACCAGAAAGATGACGAAGGACAGCACGAGCAGAACTCCCACCGCTACGCTGAAGATGCGCCGGTTGCGCTGCAGGCGTCGCAGCGCCGTGCGCCTTACGAAGGCCCTATCGCCCTCGGGCGTGCCCAGGGGAGGATCTGCCGCAGCGGGCGTGCGGCGCGGTGGCTGGTTGTCGGTCATGGAGGGTCCTTCGCAAGCGGAAGCGTCTTAACTCCGTAAATCTTAGCACGAAGCCCTCCATTCCGAAGCATTAGCCTGTGCGGCTGGTATACTGAGCCCTTGCGGAATGTCGCTTTCAGGGCATTCCCCGCCCAACGTCGAAAGGACTTGAAGATGCCCAGCACAGTGCTCGTCGGCGCCCAGTGGGGCGACGAAGGCAAGGGTAAGATCACCGACCTCATCGCTAGCGACTACGATTACGTGGTGCGCTTCCAGGGAGGCAATAATGCCGGCCACACCGTCATTCACGGCGACAAGAAGCTGGCGCTGCACCTGATGCCCTCCGGGGTCATGTACGAAAACGCCGTCCCGGTCATCGGCAACGGCGTCGTGGTGGACCCGGGCGTGCTCGTGAAGGAAATGGCCATGCTCGAGGCCGAGGGCATCTCCTGCAAGAACCTGAAGATTTCCAACGACGCGCACCTCATCATGCCGTACCACAAAGATTTGGACGGCGCCGACGAGAAGAGCCTCGGCGACAAGAAGATCGGCACCACCAAGCGCGGTATCGGCCCCTGCTACCAGGACAAGATGGGCCGCAAGGGCATCCGTATGCAGGATTTGCTGGACGAGAAGATCTTCCGCCTGAAACTGGAGGCGGTGCTCGCCCAGAAGAACCCCATTCTGGAGAAGATCTACGGCCTGCACACCTACACGGTGGAGGAGATCTGCGACGAGTACCTGCCTTACGCGCGCATTCTGGCTCCCTATGTGTGCGAATCGGCCCATATGCTGAACGAGGCGCTGGCCGACGGGAAGTCCATCCTCTTCGAAGGCGCCCAGGGCACGCTGCTCGACATCGACCATGGCACCTACCCGTTCGTGACCTCGTCCAGCTGCTGCGCCGGCGGCGCCTCCACGGGCACGGGCGTCGGCCCCAAGGCCATCGACCGCGTGCTGGGCATTCAGAAGGCCTACGTCACCCGCGTGGGCGAGGGTCCCTTCCCCACGGAGCTGAAGTTCCCCGAGAACGGCGGCACCGGTCAGGATGCGGAGGACGGCGAGCTTCTGTGCGCCGCCGGTCATGAGTTCGGCGTCACCACGGGCCGCAAGCGCCGCTGCGGCTGGTTCGATGCCGTCATCGGGCGCTACGCTGCCGAGGTGAACGGCCTCACCGATGTGGCCCTCACGAAGTTGGACGTGCTTTCGGCCTTCGACACCATCAAGGTGTGCGTGGCTTACGAATGCGACGGGGTGCGTTACGACTATTTCCCCATGCAGCAATCGGTGCTGCATCACGCGAAGCCCATTTACGTGGAACTGCCCGGCTGGAAAGACGAGGACATCACCGGCTGCCGCACCTACGAGGAGTTGCCGGAGAACACGCGCAAGTACATCGAGTATTTGGAAGAGGTGTGCGGCGTGCCCATGAGCATCATCTCGGTTGGCCCCGACCGCGACCAGACGATTATCCGCATGTCCTGGTTGAGGGGCGAGTAGTAAGTTTCGTTCGTCTTGGCAGACGAACGATTAAGCCGACGCTGCGGTTCCGATTGGCACCTGCCCTTGCCATTCAGCGCTTTCCCTCACGGCCCGAAGGCCGCTCGGCCGCGCTTCAAGGCAATTGCAGGCACCAGTCGGAACCTCGCTGACGTTACGAACGACCTGTGATTTCTTAGAAGAAATTACTGAAAGGAACGAACGTGAACATTCTGCTGATCGGTTCGGGTGGGCGCGAACATGCCATCGCGTGGGCGCTGCAGAAGTCTCCGAACACCGACGTGCTGTACGTGGCGCCGGGCAACGGCGGCACGGCGGAAATCGCCGAGAACGTCGATCTGGATATCGCCGACGGCGAGGCGCTGCTGAGCTTTGTGCACGAGCGCAACATCGGGCTGGTGGTCATCGGCCCCGAGGCACCGCTGGTCGATGGCGTGGCCGATCTGCTGCGCGCCGACGGCGTCCCGGTATTCGGGCCCAACGCCGACGGCGCCCAGCTGGAAGGCTCTAAAGCCTATTCCAAGGAATTCATGATGGCCAACGGCATTCCCACGGCCGCCTATGGCCGTTTCGACAACGAGGCCGACGCGCTCGCCTACGTGCGCGAGCAGGGCGCGCCCATCGTAATCAAGGCCGACGGCCTGGCGGCGGGCAAGGGCGTCGTCGTGGCCGAAACCGTGGAAGACGCCGAGGCTGCCGTGCGCGCCTGCTTCGACGGCGCCTTCGGCGATGCCGGTTCCACCGTAGTCATCGAGGAATGCATGACGGGCCCGGAGTGCTCGCTTCTGTGCTTCGTCACCGCTGGGCAGTCGTTCCCCATGGCCCCGGCCCAGGATCACAAGCGCGCCTACGATGGCGATTTGGGCCCCAACACCGGCGGCATGGGCGTGTACTCGCCGGTGCCCATCGTCACCGAAGAGGAAATGGCTGCCATGGTGGCCATCATGGAGAAAGCGGCCGCCGCCACGGCGCGCGAGCCTTTCGCCAGCGACTATCGCGGCACGCTGTACGGCGGCTTCATGCTGACCCCCGAAGGCCCGAAGATCGTGGAGTTCAACGTGCGCTTCGGCGACCCCGAGACGCAGGTTGTGCTGCCCCGCTTGGAAAGCGACCTGGTGGAGGTCATGCTCGCCGTGGCCGAGGGGCGCCCCGAGGACGTTCATCTGGAATGGTCCGACGATTGGGCCGTTTCTGTGGTGCTCGCCAGTGAGGGCTATCCGGGCGCTTACGAAAAGGGCAAGGTCATCTTGGGCATCGAAGAGGCCGAGGAGCTGCCCGGCGTGACGGTTTTCCATGCGGGTACTCGCCGCAACTACGATGGCGAGCTGCTCACCAACGGCGGTCGCGTCCTGAACGTGGTGGCCAAAGGCGACAGCTTCGAAGAGGCTCGCGAGCGCGCCTACGAGGCCTGCGACCTCATCAACTTCGAAGGCAAGATGTACCGCCACGACATCGGCAAGAAAGCTTTGCAGGGCCGCAGCGCCTGGGATCAGTAGCCGCTGCCTAGAGGTTCAGCGCTTGGGACAGATTCCGTAGGGGCGGACCAAAGGTCCGCCCTTCTCAACCAAGGCAACCAGCCAAGAAAGAAGGAACGCGCGATATGCTTTCAGAACGAATGCTTTCCAAGGTGGTGGAGGGCTGTACGGCCAACTACCTGCAGCTTAAGCCCTGCGACGAGTCGTTCATGCCCTCTCCTAACCCCGGGCAGCCTTATATGCTGTACATGCATGTGCCGTTCTGCGAGCGTCTGTGCCCCTACTGCTCCTTCAACCGCTTCCCCTTCCGCGAGGATCGCGCGAAGCCCTATTTCCAGAACATGCGCCGCGAGATGCGCATGCTGAAGGATCTTGGCTACGACTTCGATTCCGTGTACATCGGCGGCGGCACGCCCACCATTATGATCGACGAGCTGTGCGAGACTATCGATATGGCCCGCGATCTGTTCTCTATCAAAGAGGTCTCCAGCGAGACGAACCCGAACCATCTCACCCATGAGTACCTGGAGAAGTTGAAGGGCCGCGTGCAGCGCCTGTCCGTGGGTGTGCAGTCCTTCGACGACGATCTGCTGCGTCAGATGGACCGTTACGAGAAGTACGGCAGCGGCCAGGAGATTCTCGAGCGCATTCAGGAGGCGTCGCCGTACTTCGTTTCCATGAATGCCGACATGATCTTTAATTTCCCCGCGCAGACCGAGGACACGCTCATCCGCGACATCGAGATGGTGGTGGCCTCCGGCGCAAGCCAGACGACGTTCTACCCGCTGATGGCCTCGCCGTCGGTGCAGCGGTCGCTGGCTGCCACGGTGGGCAAGGTGGACTACAACCGCGAGCGCCGCTTCTATGAGATCATCTGCGATTTGCTGCTGGGGGATTTGCCTGGCGGGCAGCCGGGCCTGTTCGAGCTGGGCAGCGCTTGGACGTTCAATCGCCGCGGCACCGGTGCTGCCGGCGAGGACGCCATGATTGATGAGTACGTAGTCGATTACGAGGAGTACCCGGCTATCGGATCCGGCGGCATCACCTATCTGGGCGAGAATTTGTACGTGAACACGTTCTCGGTGCGCGAGTACAACGAGGCCATCGAAGCGGGGCACATGTCCATGATGGGCAAGACCACGTTCTCGCTGCGCGACCGTATGCGCTACCGTTTCATGATGCAGCTGTTCGGGCTGCGCCTGGACAAGCGACAGTTCGAACGCGATTTCGGCATGTCCGTCGAGCGCGGCCTGCCCGTGGAGATGGGCTTCATGCGCGCGTGCGGGGCCTTCGCCACCGACAACGCTGAGGAACTGACGCTGACTCCCAAGGGCCGCTATCTGGTGGTGGTCATGATGCGCCAGTTCTTCATCGGTGTGAACAACCTGCGCGACCAGGCCCGCGCGGCGCTCACGGGAGAGGAGCGCGAGCTTATCTTCGGCGACGGGAAAGATTGCGGAAAAGTGGTGGCCAAGCCGGCATCGGCCGACGCTGTCGCGGCGGAAATTACTCGAGAAGAGGAGGCCTCGGCGATTCTTGATGGCACTCAAGCCGTGGCTTCGGGGGAATAAACGGCGCCGATGACTTATGTTTCCATCATAACGCTGGTCACGTACGCCCTCGTGCTGGGGTTGCTAGCCGTCGTATCCGTTATCGATGTGCGGTCGCGGCGCGTGCCCAATGTGCTGGCCGGCGCGCTGGGCCTTCTATGGGTGGCTTGGCGTGTGGTGCTCGGGTTCGCGGGGGCTCATATGGGTCTGGGCTTTCGCGCCGAGTTCCTCGGACCCGCGCCCGATGTGCTAGTGCCCCCCGGCTTGGAAATCGGTGGTATCTCCTTTGCGAGCGGCATTCTGGGTGCGGTGGTGCTCGGCGGGGGATTGCTCGTGCTGACGACGGTATATGAGCTTGTCCGGCGCAAGGAGGCTTTCGGTGGCGGCGATATCAAACTCATGGCCGTGCTCGGGTTGTTTCTCGGGCTGGAGCGCGGGGTCGTTTGCTTGTTGGCGGCGTGCGTGCTCAGTGTCGCCTATGTGCTCGGCCGCGAGCTCGGTCGCCGAGCGATGGAGCGAGGGCGGTGCAGCTACCGGAAAGGCGCGGGAGCGTCCGACGCGCTGCCCGGCCGAGGCCACGGATCTTCCGACTCGATTTCTGCCAACGAGCCCTTCTTGAGCGGCGCCATTCGAGAAGTTACCAGCGAGCAGGATCGCGATTCCCTCCTCGCCGGCACGATGCCCTTTGCCCCTTTCATCGCCCTCGGCACCCTCGTCGCCTTCGTGGCGTAAACTGAGCCAGAAGAACCGTCTCCTTGGCTCATTGACTCAGAACCCGGCATAGATAAAAAAGTTCTTGCGTCCGGGAGACATACCCGCTAAAATATATGCTCGCGTCGAAACGGAAACCGTTTCCGCGTATCCGGTCGGGTAGCTCAGTTGGTAGAGCAGCGGACTGAAAATCCGCGTGCCGAGGGTTCAAGTCCCCCTCCGACCACCATGAATTTGAAAAGACCCCCAGTCATGGGGGTCTTTTTGTATCTGGGCAAATCCCCTGGCGGGCCCACGGAAGCAACGGCGATCATTCGCGGTTGCTCCAAACCACAGGACTCAGGGGAATCTCAGAAAGAATCTCTGAATTCAGAGATTAGTATCAGAATTCAGAGATTCTTCCGAGATCGCAGGCTGTATCTTAAAAGGCACGGCCTAGAGCTGATGCAGTTCTACGGTGCCGTGCTCGTAGATGGCGTAGCTGGCGGAGCCGTCTTTGGGGTGGCCGATGCTGCCGGGATTGACGAAGGTGACCGCTGGCGCAGCGAAAGTCCCGGCTCCTTCTTCCTCGCTTGTGCCCCGCGCGCCCGCGATGCCCTTCGCGAACGCAGGCGCCGCTTCTGGCCCGATGCCCTTCACGTGGGTGTGACCCGAGAGCACGAACGATCCTGCAGGAAGCCCTTCGACAACCCGTGCCAAATCCAGATGTCCATGGGTGAGCAGCAGCGTCGTCCTCTCGTCCACTACCAGCGCATAATCGCCTAGGCAGGGGAAGTTCAGCACCATCTGGTCTACCTCGGAGTCGCAGTTGCCCCGCACCGCCGTGATGCGGTCGGCATACCCGTTCAGCAGCTTCGCCACCTGGGCCGGCGCGTAGCCCTCGGGCAGGGGGTTGCGCGGCCCGTGATACAGCAGGTCGCCAAGCAGCAGCAGCCGGTCGGCGGCCTCTTCGCGAAAGCGCGCCACCAGCATTTCAGCGGCTGGCAGCGCGCCGTGAATATCGGAAGCAATGAGATAGCGCATAGGGCTCTCCTTCAAAACGGGTACGCTCCCATAGCGCCCCATCGATAGTGCCTCGCCAGTATAGCAGCGCTCTTCGAAACATCGGCATTCGTCATAGATTGGCAAAAGATCGTGCCGTTGACCTCCGTGTCGCAACAAATAATTACATGCGAGGAAGGAGTTGTTGCAGCAACGGCTTCCGAATGCGTCAGCGGTGGTATGATCGTGGGGGAGAGAACGAGGCGCGAGGAACCGCAGCTGGCGGCTTTTCGTTTGGATGAAGCGCAAAGGGGCTGGTTATGACGATATTTCATCGGGTGACCGAGGGCAAGCTCGGCTCTCATGACGGATGCGCGATTGAAGACGAGGTATCCCAGGAGTTTCTCGATCGCATTCCCGGAGGTCTATTTCGCTATCGCGCCGATGATGAAGGCGGCACGATCGATTATGTGAGCCGCGATGTGCTGGAGCTGTTCGGCTGCGCTACCTACGAGGAATTTTGCGCCATTACGGACAACAGCTTTATCGGCATGGTCCACCCGGATGACCGCCGGCGCGTCACCGACGAGATAACCTCCCAGATCAAGTGCGGCAACACCGACGCGGTTACCTATCGGCTGAATCGTCCCGACGGCGCCGAAGTATGGGTGGACGACCGCGGCCGCTATGTGGTGGACGACGAGGGACAGGCATGGTTCTACGTCACCATCATCGACATCACCGAGAAGATGAGCTACCAGCGCAAGCTGGAACGGGCCGAGGAGCGGGTGGAAATGCTCACGGTGCTCTCGCGCGACGTTATCTTCGATATCGACTGCCAGGCGCAGACCGGCGAGATCTTCGGCGATTTCGAGGCGCGCTTCAACCGTGAGCCGCAGTCGGACGACCTCATTTTGCAGAAGCGTTGCGACAAAGAATGCTCTATCGATCTGGACGTGCACGACATCGAGCGCATTCGCGACATCGTTGCGCAAGGCGACTTCATCGACATGGAAACCTCGCTACCCAATGCGGAAGGCGACCCCATCTGGTGCCGCTACCAGTCTTTCGTGCTATTCAACGGCGTTGGTTGTCCCGTTCGCCATGTGGGTCGTCTTCTGGACACCCACGAGATGGTCATGCGCGAGGCCACCCTGCGGAAGAAGGCCGAGCTGGATGGCCTTACGGGCATCTTCAATCGCGAGGCCGCCATGACGCGCATCGAAAAGGCGCTGACGAGTGAGGATTGCGCCCAGGGTTGCAGTCTCTTTCTCGTGGACGTGGACAACTTCAAGCAGGTGAACGACGGTTTCGGCCACCCGGAAGGCGATCGGGTGCTGCAGGAGATTGCCGCGTTTCTCAGCCGGAACATGCGCAAGGACGATGTGGTGGCCCGCCTCGGCGGCGACGAGTTCGCCGTGTTCGCCGCCGGCCTCGTGCCGGGACCGGCTCTCGATCGTGTGCTCGCCCAGCTGTCCGGCGGCATTTACGCCACAACGCCGCGCCCCGCCGATATGCCCGATGGCTTGCACCCCTCCATCACCATCGGCGCGGTAGCCTGCACGCGCACGCCCGTCACCTTCGACGACCTGTACCAGGTGGCTGACGAGGCGCTCTATGTGGCCAAGCGCGCCGGCAAAAGCCAGGCGGCGCTGCGGTACCTCGACTAACTCACCGTGTAGAAGGCGTACTCGGCCTCGCCCTGGGGGAAGGTGGCCTTTATTTCGTAGAGGTAGTTCGGCTCGATGCGCAGGGCCGTGGTGCCATCGTCGCCCAAGGTGTAGGGCACGTCCTCACCATCTTGTTGGGGGTCGATCTTCGCGGTGTCGCCCTTCACCAGGGGCTGGCGCTCGATTTCTACAGACGTCGGGTTCACGGAGAAGGCTGCGAAAGCGTCAACGGCTTGGGGAATGCGCACGTCGATGGTCGTTTCGGCGACCAAGCCGTTTCCGTCGGCGGCAAACCCATCAACCTGGGACGTGCTGGTTTGGCCGTCTTCCGTCTGCCATTGCCAGTCGAACTCGTAGGGGTTCAAAACGACCGAGGTGTCGGCCTGATCCGTTTTGTAGCTGAGGCTGCCGACGGGTACTTGGCTCTGATCGGGGGCAGCGAACACGGTGTCCACGATGTCGGCGTACTGCTCGGCGTCGGCAGGGCTGCCCGTTTCAATCACTTCTATTTTCGTGATGCCAGGGTACTGCCCCGGATAACTCTCCAACATGATGCCGTTGCCCGTGACCTGAACAATGTTGCCTGCCACCAGCGCGTCTTCGTCGGTCTGCTGGCCATCGACGACGATGGTCGCGTCATCGATGTCTGTCGGGATGTAGGGGGTCTGCGTTTCCTGATCGACGAAGAGCACCTGGTCGCCGTTGGCATAGGCAACCATAGCGGTGCTGACGACGTCGCCCTGGGTCGCGTTGCTCTCCCCGCTGGTAGAGCGGTTGCCCACGGCATCGGGCTTGCCAGGCGAGTCGGTGGTGCCTCCCGTGCAGCCGGGCAGAATAAGCATGAAGCTGGCGGCAGCGAGGGCTGCCACGAGCAGGGCGAGGGATGTACGAATATGTTTCCTCATGGTAAAACCTTTCAACGAGGAGCAGGAAAGCGTTCCGAAGGGGGGCTTCGCTCGGTTCCGGAACGCCGTTTCCTTAAGGCGGTTGGAGCGATTGTTTTCCCATGATAGAGCACGGAGAAACGCGAAGGGCTGGAAGGGCCGCGAAACGTTCCTGGCCTGCTACGCAATTTCACCTATTCTGCACGGTTTGACGCGTCCTTAGAGTGCCTTCGCCTTCTTCACGCAGGCGACGATGGCGTTCATGGTAGATGCGCGGAAGGCACCCTCCTCCAGGGCGCGCACGCCTTCGATAGTGGTGCCGCCCGGCGAGCAGACCATATCCTTCAGGTCGCCCGGGTGTCGCCCGGTCTCCAACACGAGCTGGGCCGATCCCGCTACGGCGGCGGCGGCGAACTCATAAGCCTGGGCGCGCGGCATCCCAGCGGCCACGGCGCCGTCGGCCAGCGCTTCGATGAACATGAAGACGAAGGCGGGAGAGGAGCCGGCCACAGCGCTGGCGGCATCCATCAGACGCTCAGGAATGACGATGGCCCGGCCGAAACTGCTCATAAGTTGCAAGCAGAGCGCTTCGTCAGCTTCCGTTGATCCCGGCCCCGGCACCACGGCGGTGCACCCGGCGTTCACGAGCGACGGCGTGTTCGGCATGCAGCGGATGAGCCGCATGGTGGCAACATCGCGATTGAAAAGGGCCGCGATGCGCTCGAGTGTGAGACCAGCGGCGATAGAGATAACCAGTGTGTTCTCGTTTACGACCTCGCGAATTTCGGCGATCACCTCGGGGAAGAATTGCGGCTTCACAGCGAGTACCAGCACATCGGCCGCTTCGGCAACTTCGCGGTTGCTGGCAGTGACGGCGACGCCGAATTGCTCGGCGCGCTTCTGCCGCGTGGCCTCGGTCTTGGCCGAGCCGATGATGTTGGCGGCGGTGATCACCGTCGCGTCGCCGTCTTTGTCGCTGAGCGTTGTGCCCTCGCGCAGCAGGCCACCGATGATGGCCGTGGCCATGTTTCCTAATCCGATGAAACCGATCTTCATGGGAATCCTTCCCTTTCCTTTCTACAAGGACCCGCAAACTGATTCCATCATTTTCGCGCGTCCAGAGGTATTGAGTTCTCTCGAAACCCCCATCTATTTCTGGTTCGCCCCTCGAAACTCCCATCTATTTCTATTCTGCGGTTACTAGACTGATCTGGGAAAACGCAAAGAAGTTCCTGGTCGGCGCATCGGAAATAGATGGGAGTTTCGAGGGGCGAACCTAGTATACAAGAAGAGCCCCCGACATGGCCGGGGGCTCGAAAGATGCCGTGCGCTACGGCGGGCAAAGTTGCTGGATCGGTGGGTGCCTTTCAGAGCCGTTAGGCCTGCAGGAACGCAGTCTACACTTCCAGGTTCTTGAAGGCGTCGGGCACTTCTTTGAAGCCCTTGGAAATGACAGCGGCAATGATGAGGCCCACGATGAACCAGCTGATGCCCACGCCATAGGTGAGCGCATCGAAGCCGGTGAACACGTAGATCAGAATAAGGATGCCAATCCAGGGGCAGATGAGGTAGCGCAGAACGGCCTTGGCGCCGCGCTGCTTCTCCTTGCACCAGAAGTACCAAAACACGCCGAAGTTCAGGACGATGAACGACGCCAGCGCGCCGAAGTTCACCATGGGGGCGAGCACCGTCATGCCGCCGAATTGACCGGCGGTCAGGGTAAGAACGAGCGAGAACGCACCCAGGAAGATGGCGGCCACCCAGGGGGTCTGGTACTTGGGATGCACCTTGCCGAGCACGCGGGGCAGCACGCCGTCGCGGCCCATGGAGAACAGCAGGCGCGAGGAGGCGATCTGAGCGTTCATGATGTTGGCGATGCCGATGGCGACGATGTTGATGACCAGCATGAAGTTCTGCAGCAGCAGGCCGCCGGCAGTGTAGCAGGCATCGAAGAAGCCCATGTCGGGATCGGTGTTCGCCCAGTCGGGAAGAATGAGGGCGGCGATGTAGGTCTGCAGCACGAATACGACGATCATGATGCAGAGCGCGATGAGGATGCCGCGGCCGATGTTCTTCTCGGGCTGGTAGGTTTCCTCGGCCAGGGTGGACATGCCGTCGAACCCGAGGAACGACAGGCAGGCCAGGGATACGGCCGTCGCCACGAAGTGGAGGTCGACCTCGCCGGGCTTGTAGAACGGCTCGGTGGAGAACTCACCGTAGCCGCCGCCACCGGAGACGTACATGCAGCCTACGGCGATGAACACGATGAGCGCCAGAATTTCCACGGCGAAGATGACCCAGTCAACGCCCTTCGACATGGTGATGCCGCGCACGTTCACAAACGTGTTGAAGGCGATGAACACGACCACCCACAGCCACCACGGCGAGCCGGGCACGAGGGTGGTTCCCCAGTTGGCGACCATGACCAGCAGAAGCGAAGGCACCAGAATGTAGTCCAGCAGAATGAGCCAGCCGGACATGAAGCCCACGTGCGGGTTGATGGCGCGCTGCACATAGGAGTACACCGAGCCGGCAATGGGGAACTTGCTGGACATGGCGGCGTAGCTGAGTGCCGTGAAGCTGATGGCGATAAAGCCGATGATGTACACGAGCGGGGTCAGACCGCCGGAATCTACCTGCAAAGAACCCCAGATAGATTGTGGTGCGATAAGCACCATGAACAAGACGCCGTACAGAATGACGTCGTGAAGCTGCAAGCCGCGCTTCAGCTCCTGCTTGTAGCCGAAGGCCTCGATGTCCTCGCCGAGGCCGATAGTCGGCTCTTGGATGGGTTGTGACATGGGTGTCTCCTCTCTTTCCCTTCCAAGCCTTCTCCTCGTGAATCGTGCGGCCCGTGATCCCTCCCAGCACGGGTCGGGCGATTCCCCTTTCCTGCGCACTATGCGCGGCCATAGTTTACCATTTTGCACAGCATTATGGAGTGTAAGCGGCCTGTATTCCGCCAAGGGGAGAAGGTGCAGAGACCAAAAAGAAGCCGCCTTCCCAGGCGGCTTCTCGAACAGGACGGCGACGGCGCTGCGGCGGTGACGGCACCGCGGCGGTGCGGGCAGGGGAGCGCCTACCCCACCAATGGCGGGAACTCGGTCAGCTTCGGGGTGCCGATGCGCAGGGACAGCTGCACCTCGCAGGGCTTGCAGCCCTGGCTGATCTCCACGTCGGACTGCACCGACATGTACATGTAGGTTTCCACGGCATCCCAGCCCGTGATGTTCATGAGCAGGCGCTGCATCTCCTTCGAAGCGCACACGAGCGCCTCGTTGTACTCCTGGGCGCTGGCGTTCACGTACCACTTGCCCGCCGGACCGAACGTCTCCAGCACCGGCCAGTTCAACTCGAAGTTCTTCAGCACATTCACGCGCACGGTGATTTGCGCGGCGATTTCGATGCCGGTACCGCATAGCTCGGCGTCGCCCATGGTGGCGTGCACGTCGCCCATCTGCAGCAAAGCGCCCGGTACGCGCACGGGGAAGTACAGGCGCGTGCCCTTGGTGATGAGCTTGTTGTCCATGTTGCCGCCGTAGTTGCCCACAAAACCGTCGGCCGGCGCGCCCTCATCCGGCGCGGTGCCGATGACGCCGATCATGGGATTGATGGGGAAGCGCACGCCGTTGAAGTCGGCCATGCCGCCCTCGATCTTGATTTTCTTCGTGCGGTAGTCGGTGCCCTCGAACAGCGGCCCGCAATGGTCGTCAGTGGCGATGGTGCCCTCGTCGGCCACTTGGATGTCGTAAATGTCCACGACAAGCACATCGCCCACCTCGGCGCCTTCCACGTACACCGGGCCGGCGGCGGGGTTGGTGATGTTGTAGGAGAAGTCCATGTCCTTCATGGTGACCGTCTCGTCGGTCAAACGGCCCGAGAAGCAGTCGAGCGTGTTGAACTGCAGCACCTCGCCCGGCTGGGCGGTGTAGCACGGCGGGTTGTCCTTCGAGAACGCGTACACCTTGTCTTCGATGATTTGCACGGTTTCCTCCTCTGCTTGCGTGATGGCGCGACCCCTTGCCGCGCTGGGTTCCATCATACTCTTCTTAGATTACTCGTGCAGGCGCGCCTTTGCGGTTACCTCGTTCGGCGTGATCTTCCACACGACGGTGCGGGAGAGCTCGCTGGCCAACGCGGTGTCGAAATGGGCGAGGTTCTCGGCAACGTAGCGCTCGACGATGGCGTGCAGGGCGGCAATGCGCTCGGCATCGTCGGTCACCTCGGCGACGGTGCCGCGCACCACGGCGCTGGCGTACTCGGTGGAGTATGCCTCGGGCAGCGGCACCACATCGCGCACACCCACCAGGCACACAGCGGGGTGCTCGCGCAGAAGCTTCGATTTCGTGCCGTGCTTGGCTGAATGGAAGTAGATAGCGCCGTCGAACACGGCGGGGGACACGGGAATGCTGTAGGGGAGCCCCGCCTCATCGGTCGTAGAAAGCACGGCGTAGGGGCACGTCTCAAGCACGTCCCACCCGAACTCCTCGCTCTGCTCGCGGTCCTTCCTGCGCATGAATGCCCCTTTCGACGTTCATGAATTCTGTCCGCATTATAGCGCGGGAAGCTTTAGGAGAGAGCATCGCCAATTCAATGCGGAAAAGTCATCAATGTTTAACTTATGGAACGGGATTGTTTCCGCTCATTTTCAGGGGATACGTGGTTGAATACCTATCCTCATTTTGGTACAGTTCCTATGTAAGTCTAGCATAATACTAGACATTGATGAGACCACGAATACCGGTGACGAGCCGGTACTGATTGAAATGAGATTTCACGTGAAAATGTTGCCTACTTTTGCTTCGCGTTCTCTTGTGGCGCTGAAGGGCCTTTTTGGTGCAGCGGCATTGGCCGGCGCGCTCGCGCTTTCTCTTGCCGCACCGATGGCGGCCCTAGCCGATGAGGAGGAAGTTGCTGACAGCGCGATGGCCGTCGAGACAGCTGGCCGCGATGGAGCCACTGCTGACGCGGCCACTGTCGATGAAGCGGCGGTCGACGGAACGACTGCCGATGAGCCAACTGCCGACGAAGATGCCACCCAAACCGTCACTATCTACCATTTCGAGCTCGTGTACTACGACGACCCGACGCTCGAAGATTGGGGCGTTCCTGAGCTGACCGGTACGCGTCTGCTTGGTACCACGACGGTGGAGGGCTTGAAGCCGGGCGATGTGGTGAAGGCATGGGATCATGTGGGCACCACTCCCGGATTCGCCTTCTTCGATGGCTGGCCGCGTGAGGTGACGGTGTCGGAAGATCCGTCGAAGAACGCCATTCGGCTGAATTACTTCCGCCAGTCCAGCGATGTGACGGTGAACTACTACGAGGCATCCTTGCTGGATTCCACGACCTCGATGCCGCTGTACAACCATACGGTGCTCGAGACGATCGGCGATCATACGGTCGGGTTCACGAAGATGGGCAGCGAGGTACGCAGCAACGAGCTGTTTGCCGACGTTCTAACGGGCGACGAGCTGGCCGAGGCGACTGAACCCGTTGATGGCCTGGCCTATGTGGGCAGCTACCCCGAGGACGTGTTCGTGAACATGGATTCCTCGAAAAACGAGATCAATCTCGTCTACACGCGTCCCGTTGCGCGGCCCGATGAAATTGAAGTGGGAACCGAATCGACGGATACGCCCGACGATCCGAACGCGGGCGAGACGCCTGATGGTTCCGAAACGCCGGGAACGCCGGATGCAACGCCCGACGCGCCCTCGAACGGCGGCGCGGGCAATGGGAGCAATGCGCCGGGGACGTCAGGAGGATCCTCGGGTGACAGTTCGGACGCGAGCAAGCCAAACACGGGAGCGACTTCCAATGGTGGCAGCCAAGGCACCCAGGTGATCGACGAGGCTGCGGCGGGGAACGCCAATCACGCCGAAGCGAAGGCTGCTTCCAAGGACGGCGTGCTAACGCTTCCTCAGACGGGCGACGAGAAGGGCCTGGTGTTCGCCGTGATCCTTCTTGTGAGTGGCGTTGCCGCCGTTGGGGCCGCCATGGCGTTTCGCAAGATTCGCCGTTAGCGCGCGTTTCTTCGTTGTACACTCTGGGAGGCAATCTTCAGTAAGAGGAAGCGACAACGGTGGGAACGAATCAGGCACGCTGCGAACAACATTATGAGCAACGCTATGAGCAATGGGCGGCTCCTCTGCGGGGCCGCCCTGGCGTTGTTCGGGCGCTCAACATCGTCAACCGCGGCATCGTGATAGTGTTCTATGCGGCCTATGCGCTGTTGCTCGGGTGGGCCTGCGTGAGCGATCCGTGGAGGCTGGTTCCCCTCGTCGGCGTCACCGCCGTGGGGTTCGTCGCAGTGAGTTTCTTCCGGAGGCGGTTCAATGCGCCGCGGCCCTACGAGTGCTGCGCCATTGCGCCGCTCATTGCCCGCGATGGCGCGGGTAAGTCGTTTCCGAGTCGGCATACCTTCTCGGCCTTCGCCATTGCGGCAAGTTGGTTCGTGGCCAGTGTGCCCGTTGCCGTCGTGCTGCTGGTCGCGGCCGGTGTGCTCGCGGTTTGCCGCGTTCTCGGCGGTGTGCACTTTCCGCGTGACGTTGTTGCCGGTGCCTTCATCGGCTCTGCTACGGGCGCGCTTGCTGCTTTTCTTGCGGCGCTGCTCTAAAGGTTTGACCTGGGGTTTGCAACCAAAAGGCGCCTGCGCGTTGCGGAAATTGATGCCGTAAGTTGGTAGAATGCACCTTGCGTGACAGGTAAAGTGATCATCGTTGATCAACTGAACTTGCCCTCTAGGGAAGGCGACGACCGACGGCGCGGCTCCTTCGCGATGCCCGAGAGTCGGTGATGGGCGCCTCCCTCGTTCAAAGAAAGTAGGCCCACCATGAGCTTCCGCGATAACCTTCAACATCTTCGCGCCACCCATGCGATGACCCAGGAGCAGCTAGCCCTCATGCTCGGCGTCAGCCGTCAGTCCGTCACGAAGTGGGAGGCCGAGAAGTCCTATCCCGAAATGGACAAGCTGCTGAAGCTGTGCCAGATATTCGACGTCACCTTAGACGATCTCGTGCAAGGCGACCTGACAACCAGCACACCCACCGCCGCTGTGCAAGCGCGCGCCGCCGTCCTGCGCGAGGCCGCCGGTGGGCCGCCCCAAGATGTGTGCGGCTACGACGAGCACATGCGCACCTTCGCATGGAAGATCGCCTGGGGCGTGTTCGCTATTCTCATCGGTGTGGCGCTTCTCATGGCCGTGGCCGGTTGGGCCGAGGCGACAGCGCCCTCTCTTGCGGGCGCGAGCCTCATCCCCCTGTTCGCGGGCATCGCCGTCGGTCTCGGCCTTATCGTAACAGCTGCTTTTCAACATACGGAGTTCCAGCGCAGCCATCCCTTCATCCAGGATTTCTACACGGTGGAAGATCGTCAGCGTACCCAGCGTCTTTTCGCGTGGCTGCTTGTGGCGGGCATCGCGCTCATTTTCACGGGCATCGTGCTTACGGCTTTGACCGACTCCTTGAGCGAATTTGTTCAGACCGAGGCGGCCGCGCTCATGATGGGGCTCATTGCGGTCGGCGTGTGGTGCATCGTATACGGTTCCATGATGCTCGGCCGGCTGAACATCGCCAACTACAACGATGCGCGCGAGCAGGCGATTGCTGAAAGCGACGAGGGTAAAGTCATTGCGAACTCCGACGCGGCGGCCCTGCGCGCGATGTACACCGACGAGCAGATCTGCGCGCTGCTCGGGGTGCCCGAGGCAACCGATGAGGAGATCGAGCGTGCCCGCGCCCGTATCGAACGCAAGCGCCGCAAGGATCAGCTCACCAGCGGCTTGTGCGCCTGCATCATGATCGTCGCGACCATTGCCGGCTTGGTCATGCTGTTCGTGCCCGAGTACGAGACGCCGTACTTCTGGCTCGCGTGGGCCATCGGCGGTCTGCTGTGCGCTGTGGCCGCCATCGCGATCGGCTCCTTCGTGAAGGATCAGCCGAACCGATAGGGCTTACGTTTCTCGCTGCATCTTCTCTCTGTTGTGCCTTTCCCGCCGTAGGGGCTGACCTTGGTCAGCCCTTCCGAGTGCGTTTTACTCGCATGACAAAAGAGGGGCGACCAAGGTCGCCCCCTACGGAGAACGAATGCGGGCGCTCACGAATGAGCTGCGAGCGCCCCTTCGAAGCAATTTACAGCGCGGCGGCGATGACTTCGCCCAGGCGCTGGATGCCGTCGCGGATGGTCTCCTCGTCGGCGTTGGTGAAGTTCAGGCGCATGGTAGAGCGCGCGCCCGGCTCGGGGTAGAACGGATCGCCCGGTACGAAGGCCACGTTGCGCTCGAGGGCCTTCGGGAACAGCTCCATGGTGGAGATGCCCTCGGGCAGCGTTGCCCACAGGAACATGCCGCCTTCGGGCTTGGTGAAGCTCACCTCGGCGGGGAAGAACTCGGCCATGGCGTCGGTCATCGCGCGGGCCTGGGTGCGGTACAGCTCGCGGATCTTCGCCAGGTGCTCGTCCAAGTCGTTGTGGCGCAGGTAGTCGAGCACCACGAACTGGGCGAACACGTTGGTGTGCAGGTCGGCGGCCTCCTTGGCGGTGTTGAGCGCCTTCAGCAAATCGTGATCCTTCGTGAGCAGATATCCCATGCGGAAGCCGGGGGTGACCGTCTTCGAGAACGAGCCCATGATCGCGCCGTGGGGGAGTGCCACGCCGCCGATGTAGGGCAGCGAGTCGCCCTCGAAGCGCAGCTCGCCGTAGGGGTCGTCCTCCACCACCACGATGTTACGGCCGGCCAGCACCTTGCGCACCTGCTCGCGGTTCTCGGCGGTGTAGGTGAGACCCGTGGGATTCTGGAAGTTCGGGATAAGGTAGATCATCTTCGCGCCAGCATCGAGCGCCGCGTTCAGCTCGTCGATGTTCAGGCCCTCTTCGGTCAGCTCCACTTCGCGGAAGACGGGCTGCTGCAGCGCGAACGCCTGGATGGCGGCCAGGTACGTGGGCTTTTCCACAATGACGCCGTCGCCCTTGTCCAGCAGCACCTTGCCGAGCAGGTCGAGCACCTGCTGCGAGCCAGTAGTCACGAGCACGTCCTCTTCGGTGTAGTCGGTGCCGAAGCGGTGGTTGTAGCGCTCGGCGATCCAGGCACGCAGCTCGGGCACGCCAGCGGTCACGGAGTACTGGAAGGCCTCCGGCCCGCGCTCGGCCACCACGCGCTGCATCGACTCCAGCAGCTTTTCCTGCGGGAACGAAATGGGGTTGGGCAGACCGCCGGCGAACGAGGTCACCTCCGGATCGGAGGCCGCCTTCAGGATGGCGCGCACGAACGACGGCGGCGTGTTGGTGATGCCGTCAGACAGAAGCTCGTCGATGGGGAATTCCCCGACAGCTTCGGTGGTTTCGGTCGCGATGGTCTCGTTGGTCATGGTGTTGCCTCCGCTCGGTTGAAAGCGCTTCGTCGATGGCGTTGCGTTCGTTGACTAATCTGCCCTTCCATTTTTCCACGAACCGGCCCGCGTGCAACCATTATTTCGGCTTACGTGTAGAAGTGCTCCGCTTAGGGCAGCTTCACCGCCGTCCTCGCCGATCACGCCTTCACCGCCCGAGTCAGCGAACGCATGCTCCTTGGCTCCTCATAAAAGACAAAGCATGAAGCGTCGACAGAAGCCATCTATTTGCCATGCAAACGTAATCCCTCGAAGGAGTGGGCTCACTTCCGCCTCGGCATGGGCTTGGGATCCTAGAACGTCTCCGAATGCACCTTCCCCAGCAGTGCCTCATCGAAGGGGCGCCGCGGGGCTTCGGTTTCGGGCATGCCGAGAGAGAGGATGGCCTCCAGCTGGTAGGGGGCTGGCACCTTCAGGAGGTTCGCAACGAACTCGTGGGTCGAGCGTCCATCGGCCGCCTGGCGAAGGCGTCCCTGAATCCAGCAGCTGCCCACGCCCGAGGCTGCCGCCTCCAGCTGCATGTTCGCCATGACGATGGAGCAGTCCTCCACCCAGGTGTCGGCAAGTGTTGGGTCGGCCACGACAACGATGGCCGAGTCCGCTCCGGTGAGCATCCCTGCGCCCTGTTCGCGGCATCCGGCCAGCTCATCCAGCATGGCTCGGTCGCGCACGACGATGAGCTCCCACGGCCGGCGTGAGCGCCCCGATGCTGAGCGCAGTCCCGCCTCCAGAATGCGGTCGAGCAGCGCTTGCGGAACCGACTCGCCGGAATAGCGGCGCAAGCTGCGGCGACGCGCCATGGCGTCCAGCACATCCACGCCGCCCTGAGGCGCGAACTCGGCCTTGTTCGGCAGAATCTCCAGCCAGCAGCCGTCGGGGTCTTCAATGAAGTACAGCCCCATGGCCTCGTTCACATGGCAGATGCAGCCCATCTCCTCATGCAGCGCACGGGCCGCTTCGTAGTCATCCACGGTGAAGGCCAGATGCGAGTCGCGGCCGCCGTTGTCGTAGGGCTCGGTGCGCCCGCGGTTCCAGGTGAGTTCCAGCTGGAAGCCCGAGGTGGCATTGCCCATGAACACGTTGGTCCACGAGCCGTCCTCGGGCCCCATGCGGCGAATCTCGGTCATGCCGAGCGCCTTCTCGTAAAACGCGATCGACTTCTCCAAATCCAACACGTGCAGGCACCGGTGAATAGCTTTTCCGTCCATGAGATTCCTTTCTCAAGCGTTCGCGAAGATGTGAGTCCGCTGGCATTTTAGCCGAGGACTGGCTCTCTACGACTTCGTCGTGAACTGGTTGCGGCACTTCGGGCACGTGATCTTCAGCGTTCCCTTGCCCTTGGGCACCGAAAGCGACTGGCCACACTGCGGGCACTTCAGGAACTTGGTCGTCTTGCGCTGATCCCACCGCGTGTTGAAACGAGCCCAGGCGGCGCGCGGTTTGGCCGTCAAGGCGATGTAGCGGGCGTTTTCCCGAGCGCGGGCGGCAATATTGCGCGAGAAGCAGCGGAACATGAAGTACAACAGGAACACCATGCCGATAAGCGAGCAGATGCCCAGGCCGGTGATGATTTCCAGGAACGTGAACAGCACGCCCATCCACAGCGAAGCCCGCGCCAGCGCATCGGGCCCGTTGCGCCCTATCATGAAGTTCGTCAGCTTGTACGAAAGGTTCTGGAAGAAGTTGCTCATAGGTACCTCCTTGGCTGTTCGACAGGCACCTTATCATGGGCGGAAATCGTTGTATAAAACAATTATTAAACTGGCACAACTGCAGCATCTCTTGATATCGTGCTGCTGAGAAGGCTTTATTGCTGGGCCGTCGAAACCCCGTAGGGACGGACTTTAGTCCGCCCTCGTGTTCCGATAGTGGCTACGTCTGGGGTCGGGGGGGAGGGGGTGACTAAAGCCGCCCTCTGCGTCCTCTGCGGGAAGACCGATCAACCATGTCGAAATATGTGTTTCTTCTCGAACGGGAAAAGGTGCGCTATAATTCGCTTCACGCATGCGGGCGTCGCCAAGTGGTAAGGCCCAAGCTTCCCAAGCTGTTGCACTACCCGGTGCAATTTCTCTTGAAAAGCCTTTCTGACCTCGTAAGATTTGTAAACCGTCTTTCATTGTAACAAGCGCACGGGATAAAAGACGGGAAAATCGACACGTTTTCATTTCAGTTCAAAATGCTCATAGGAATGCAAGAACGCCGTCTTCGAGACGGCGTTCGATTTTGTCCTATGGAGCGGGCGACGGGACTCGAACCCGCGAAATCCTGGCTTGGGAAGCCAGTGCCTTACCACTTGGCGACGCCCGCGTTCCGTCAAATTATACGACATTGCTCTTCGATGGCTCCGACTAATAGATAAAACCACAATCTTGACCGGCGGAACGGATGTAGTCAATGTATCTGCTTCCTATTCCCATGGCCGTATTCGGAACATAGCCAGCGTAGAGATCGAGGGTGTACGACGGGCTCTCGTGGCCCATGAGCACCGATACGGTCTTGATGTTCTCGCCATTGGCGAGGTTCAGCGTAGCGAAGGTGTGCCGCAGGGAATAGGGGCGGATGCCCTCGAAGCCGTTCTCCTCAATGAACTTCACCCAGTGCTTCCGCCAGGTGTTGTAGGCATAGGGCCTGGGCCCTTCGGACATGAGCGGCATCCTCATGGTGGGCATCAAGCCCATGTCCTCGATCATCTGCGACTTGACCGCAATCCATTCTTTGGCAGTGTCGGCCAGGATCGAGTCGCTGGGGATGGTCCGCCGCCCGGCATCGGTCTTCGGGTAGTCCTCTATCTTCACGCCGCCACGCTTCACCGCGCTGGTGATGCGAGTCGCGGGCTCCGGGCCGGTGAACAAGAAGCTGCCCGGCATCAGAGCCTGCATCTCTTCCGGCCTTATCCCAGTGCAGAAAAGCGCGAGGAGGCTCAGCTTGACCCAGCTAAGCGGCAACTTCAAGACGGCCTCCAAGAACCGCATGGCCTCGTCGGCCATCAGCGGGTCGATGAGCGGCTTGCTCTGCTTGAACACCCGGCTGAGAAAGTGTGCATGGGCCGGGTTCTTGGGCACCTGCTCCTTCTCGAAGGCGTAGTTGTACATCTCCCGCAGGAACTTGAGCACTTTCGCCTGCGTGTCCGAACCGGCAATCGGGGGCTCTTTGAGCGGGGTGACGAGGGTCTTCTTCTTTTTGGCCCAAGTAGCGGTCTTGCGGTTCTCTTCGAGCTGCCTGATGCGCTCCTGCCCCCATTGACGCGAGAGGCGGGGTATTGCGATCAGGCATCCCTCCACGTCATCGGAGGTGACCTTGCATACCATCTTGTCGCCGATGGTCGCGTTGATGTAGCGGAGGTAGTTGAGCTCGTTCTTGATGGTTTCCGGAGAGACCGAACCGTGGCTCCTTACCTCGACATAGCGCTCTGCGTACTCCGTAAGCGTCGAGGTGCAATAGCCGTCTTCGCCAACAGGAAGCGACAAGGCCTTTCGCTCTGAAGATTCGAGCGCCAGCTTGTATTCGGCAATGGCCTTTTCCAGCTCATCGTTCTTCTCGTCCTCGAAAGCCCTGACCTCGTTTTGAAGCTCACGGCGGTTGAGGGCGAAAACCCTCCGCGTGAACTTCGTCTTTCCTTCGAGGTAGACTCGGTAGTCCTTTGGGACGCGAATCGTGAGCTCGTAGAGCGTCGTGCGGGAATCTTCCCTTGCGATGCGAGGCTTGCCCTTCGCTTTGCGAACCTCATCAAGGTTGTATGGCTTGTCGCATCTCAGTAGCTGCATAGGTGCCGCCTTCCTTCTCGCGGCGATCCTTGTAGAGGTAGTTGAGCAAGCCCAGCTTCGGGATGAACCAGCGGATGCCGATGCGGCAGCCCTGCATGTCCCCGCGGCACAGAAGCTTGCGGATCTCCTGGCTCGTCGTGCCCGTGAAGGCGGCCACGTGGTCGGGGGTCATCATGTAGGGGTAGTCCTCCAACATGAAGAGGTAGAGCCCGTCCGGGTCGGCCTCGCGCAGCCTGGCCTCGTCTATCTCAAGTTCGCCTGTCTGTACTTCCATAAACCCTCCCTTCTCTTTTCTTCATGCAGCGAGGGAGCGTACGCGCAATCATGGACGCGTGGGTCTTGTGGGCCAATGATGCGAAACTCCGACGCGCAGGGTTGACACCCTCGCTGCTCTGGTCGTTTAGTTGTGTGCGCATTCGGCTGTCAAGGTACGTGCAGTGAGCTTCATCCTGCTCACGCGTTTCGCCACGCGCGACAAGATGCATCCATTGCATCCATGGCAACCCTATCCATTGATATTGAAAGACGGAGACGGAAGTATCAGAAAAAGGTCATCTGTCAGTGATTGGGGGAAATTGTGGCTGGCGGCGCATACTTTTTTAAAGAAGCGTCTTCTGTTATAGACGGCCTGGGCCAGAGCTGACCAATGTCGCCGATGGGAGCTTGACTATGGAGTAACTCTATAGTTGACAATGCCTTCCGAGCGAAACCGTTAGGAAGGATTGCATCATGCACAAGCGCACGTCTCAAGAATACGACCGGATCAAAGCAAGGATAGAAGAATGGGCGTTGGAAGATGCTGACGCGATAGCGGATCTATGCTCGGAACTCATTCAGTGCGAGACACCGAGCGAGCCTGGGGATACGCGATCCGCGGCAGAGGTGGTGGAGCGGTTCCTTCAAAAGGCCAGCCTTCCCTATGAAGTGCTCTCACAGGACGAGACGATGCCCAGCATCCTCTCGTCCTTCCAAGGTGCGCGCGAAGGTCGGCATTTCATGTTCAACGGGCACATGGACGTCATGCCAGCGGGAAGCGAGCCCGGTTGGAGCGATTCGCCCTGGAGCGGCAAGATAGAGGATGGAAGGGTATGGGGCCGCGGCGCACAGGACATGAAGGGCGGTCTTGCCGCCATGCTTTTCGCCTACGTCTATTTGGCGCGACTATCTGACCAGTTCGCGGGGCGCGTGTCGATCTCTATCGTCTCGGACGAAGAATCCGGGCTCGGGCGCGGAACGGGGTTCCTCTTCGAGGCGCGCCCGGACGAGATGACGGCGGACTGCGTGCTCGCTGGCGAGCCCTCCGGCGTCGATGCGATTAGCTTCTCGTCGAAAGGCTACCTCCAAGCCGACGTCATCGTGAAAGCCCGGGGAGCCATCGCCGGATACGGTTGCGAGAGCAGAAATGCCATAGACGTCGCAACCGTATCCGGCGATGGCGCGCTCTCCGGCATCCTCAAGCCTGCGGATGCCGCCCGAGCGCAGTAGCGGCTCAAGGCGCTCGCGCCCGTAGGCGAGCCCCATGCGCTCCCCGGAGATCCTTCTGGTGGGATGATCGGCGAGCGCGTATATCCAGTCGCGCCTCTGCGCCTTGGGCGAGTTGTCCGTGACGGTCACGCCCATGGAAGAGAGCACGCTTCGGAACTCCGCCTCGCTCCTCGCCACGGTGCGGGCTATGCGCACGCGGGCGCGGATGTCTGCTGTCCAGGAGTACTCGCCGCGCTCCGTGAGCTCCTTTTCGACGCGGCGCACGTACTCGCTGCGATATGTCTCGGGATGGCGTTTCGGATTGCGCCTCTGGGCCCGTGCCGCCACGCCTGCAAGCTCCGGCGCCCGCAGCGCGGAGAGCCCCTGGCGCTCCGCTATATCCTGCAGCGACGCGGCGAGCGCCTTGGGGTCCGGGTCTTGGAGGCGTCTGCCCGTCTCGATGTTGGTGTTGTTCGCGACCACGTGAGCATGGGGGATGCCGCGGGCGTTGTCGTTGTGGTAGACGATGGCGACCTCGTATTCGGAGAAGTGCTCGGCCGCCCATGTCGTCGCGAGCTCCCGCAGCGCCTCAAGGCCTATGCCGTCCTTCGGGTCGGGAGATACGACGTAGTGTTTGTAGGTGCGCACGCGCTTTCCGCGCCAGGGCAGGTCGTTTCCGAAGGCGCGGCGCGTGGAGTCCATGACGCGCGCCCAGTCGAAAGCTGCGTCCGGATGCATGGGGTCGGGAACGTCGATGTTGATGTAGTCGCTTGCGAGAGCGCGGTTCTTGCGCGTGAGGTAGCGGCAGATGCCGCGTGCGGAGGTGTGCCCGGCGATGGTCTTGAGCATCGGCACGGCGCGTCACTGCCCGATGGCCGCGATGGCGCGCTGCGATATGGCCTCCGCCTCGCGCCGCAGCGCCTCGATGCCCGGCTGCATGGCGGCGAGTCTTGCCGATGTGCGGTCGAGCTCTTCGAGCACGTCTGAGGTGTCCATGTCGTTGGCGCGAAGGTAGTAGGCGATGGCGTTCAGGGCGTGCACGGCCTGGTTGTAGTGGTGCCCCCACCGCCGCATCTCCCGCGCGAGCTTCAAGGCTGTCACCCGGTCTATGACGACGAGGTTGCCGCCTTCCCCGACCGAGGATGCGGGCAGCTGCAGGAGCGTGCGGATGAGGTCGGAGAGCGTCATGCCGAGGCTTTTGGCGAGCGCCTTCGCGCGGGCGACCTCATCTTCGGACATGCGCACGTGGATCTGCTTGGGGTGTCGCTCCATCGCGTCGGCCGGAGTCTCCTTCCGAGTTGGGTTTCCAAGGAGGCTCGGCCGACGCTTTCAGGGGCGCGGGGAATCCCCCGCAAAGAGCGTAGCCGAGCACGGCGAGGCGTGTGATGCCGCCGTGCCGTTTCGGGAAGATTCGTCCTCATAACGATGCCGCCCGAAACGTGCATGAATCGCGCCTTCCGAAGAGAATGCACGCGGCGGTCAAGAGCTATTCCGTGGACCGTGTACACGGAATAGGCCTCTTGCTTTGCTGCAAAACATATTGACATATTTCGATGTTTGAATATACTAGCTAACACATTTACAAACTTCGATATATGGGAGCAAGCATGTGCGTATGCAGAAGACGCTATCGGTGCCGGTCGGTGTAGCGAGACTCCGACACTTCTTTTGTCCCATCCGCTCAACCCTTGGGCGCGGACGGCAGCAGACATCACCCCCTTGCCTGCTGCCGGCTTCCGCCGCCGATAGGAGATACCATGCTCGAAAACCTTTTCACCGTGGAGAACCTGCTCTCGGTCGGAGGAACCTTCCTCTACCTGTTCGGAGAGCTGTTCGCCCTCTTCATAGCCATCAGCTTCCTCGTGGCGCTCCTGCAGATATGGGTGTCGAAGGACCGCATCAAGCGCCTGCTCACCCGCCCGCACAAGGTGGAGAATGCCATACTTGGCGCGCTGCTCGGCAGCGTGACGCCCTTCTGCTCGTGCTCCACCATCCCCGTGCTCGTGGGCCTGTTCAAGAGCGGCGCGCCGTTCTCGGGGGCTATATCATTCCTCATGACCTCTCCCATCCTGAACCCGGCCATCATCGCGCTACTGCTGGTGTTCTTCGGACCGCTTCCTACCGTCGTGTATGCCCTCATCACCTTCGTATTCGCGATTTGCGTTGGGCTCCTGCTCGACAAACTCGGCTTCTCGCGCTACGTGAAGAACGTGAATGTCTCGGGCGGCTGCGGTTGCGAGGACATCACCTGGGAGAAGCTCGAAGGCACGTTCTGGCAGAAGCAGTGGCAGGCATGCAAGTACGCCGTGAAGGACGCCATCGGCCTGTTCAAGGGCGTCATAGGCTGGCTGCTTCTGGGCGCGGGCATCGGCGCGTTCATCTACGGCTTCGTACCCACCGAGCTTCTGGAGAACTTCGCCGGGGCGGACAACCTCTGGGCCATCCCGCTCGCAGCGGTCATCGGCATCCCCATGTACATCCGGGTGGAGACGATGATCCCCATCGCTGGCATCCTCATGGACAAGGGCGTCTCCGCCGGCATCGTCATCGCGCTCATCCTGGGAGGCGCGGGCGCCTCCATCCCCGAGGTGTCGCTTCTGAACAGCATCTTCAAGAAGCAGATGGTCGTCACGTTCGTGCTCTGCATCTTCCTGGTGGCGGTGGGCACGGGCTTCGCGTTCACGCTGTTCTCTCTTTAGCGCAGCCGATTCGAGGAAAGGAATCCTGTCGTGTGCGTCATCGTCTACAAGCCACTCGAAGCTCCGTTGCCGAAGGAGCCGTTACTGCGAATCTGCTGGAAGCGCAACCCGGACGGTGCGGGGCTCATGTGGCCCGAGAACGGCACCCTGCACTTCATCAAAGGGCTTATGACATGGGAAAGCTTCCTGGAGGCATGGCGTTCCCTGAGCGGCCGCCAAGACATGGAGCAGATTCCCATCGCCATCCATTTCCGCGTCTCCACATCGGGAAAGGTGGATTCGCAGCAATGCCATCCCTTCCCGATAGGGGCTGCAAGCGCTTCTCTTGCGCTCAAAGGACGAGCCGAGGCGGCCTTCATGCACAATGGGGAGCTCTCTCAGATGGATGCCGCGGAAGGCGAGTCGGACACCATGGCCTTCATGAGGTCGATAGTAAGGCCCCTTTGCTGTTGCAACCATAACTGCCTCTCAGACAAGCAAGCTTTGAGAAGCATAGACGAGGGACGCGAGGAGTCCCGGTTTCTCATGATGGACGGCCGGGGAAGAACCAGGCTGTTCGGTGACTGGATCTACGACTCCGGGCTTCTCTTCTCGAAGCGCAGCTATCAACCGAAGAGGCGTCTTCCCGCGGCTGTGACGCAACCAGCGTAAGTGAGCTAGTCCGTTTCTAGATATGCAAAGACGCATAGAAAGGAGGTCAAATGGAAGCAATAGGGACATTCCTCATGGACCAGGTGCTAAAGATGCAGTGGCTCTCCGACCTGATCGCGGGGCTTCTGGGCGCGGCAGGGCTGGACACGGCCTCGCAGTGGGGCGGCACACTGCACTTCTTCATCTACGACACCATCAAGATCGTCATCCTGCTGTGCGTGATGATCTTCGTCATCAGCTACATCCAAAGCTACTTTCCGCCCGAACGCAGCAAGCGCATCCTCGGGCGGTTCAAGGGCGTCGGCGGCAACATCGCGGGAGCGCTTTTGGGCACGGTGACGCCGTTCTGCGCGTGCTCGTCCATCCCGCTGTTCATCGCGTTCACGCGAGCGGGGCTGCCGCTCGGCGTGACGTTCTCGTTCCTCATCTCGTCGCCCATGGTGGACATAGCCTCCATCATCCTCATCATGAGCATCTTCGGGCCACACGTGGCCTTCATCTACACGGTGGTAGGGCTCGTCATCGCCGTTGCGGGCGGAACGGCCATCGAGCACATGGGGCTCGCGGACCAGGTGGCCGACTTCGTACGCGGCGAGGCGGTGGAGGCGGACACGAGCGAGACGATGACCCGGCGCGACCGCGTGCGCTACGCGCTCGGGCAGACCGGCGAGACCTTTCGCAAGGTGTTCCCGTTCATCCTCGTCGGCGTGGCCGTGGGCGCCCTCATCCACAACTGGATCCCCCAGGACGTCATCGAGGCCGTGCTGGGCGACGGCAACCCCTTCGCGGTGGTGCTCGCCACGCTCATCGGCGCGCCCATCTACGCCGACATCTTCGGCACCATCCCCATCGCTGAGGCGCTGTTCCAGAAGGGTGTCGGACTCGGCACCATCCTCGCGTTCATGATGAGCGTGACGGTGCTCTCCATCCCCTCACTCACCATGCTCTCACGCGTGGTGAGGCCGAAGCTGCTCGCGGCCTTCGTGGGTGTGTGCCTGGCGGGGATGATCGTCAGCGGCTATGTGTTCAACTGGCTGCAACCCTTCGTGTAAGCGCACGAACGACCCGACCCGCGCAAAGCGGACCACGCGCAATGGAAACCCAAGCAAGCAACAAACGACAGATAGGAGAGATCATGGGACTGTTCGACAAGCTGTTCGGCAACGAGGAGAAGAAGGGCGGATGCTGCGACATCCATATAGAAGAGGTCGCGGAATCGCAGAATGGCGATTCGTCGCAGACGGATGTAGAAGGAAGCGCGCCCTCGCCAGCGCAGGAGCTCGTCGTCATGGGGCCGGGCTGCAGGAAGTGCCATCAGTTGGAAGAGAACGCGAGAGCGGCTGTGGAAGGCATCGCCAGGCCTATCGCCGTGCGCCATGTGTCGGACGCTGCGACCATGGCCGCCGCCGGGGTCATGGCCACCCCCGCACTCGTCGTGGACGGCAAGGTGGTCTCCCAGGGCAAGGTGCTGAGCGCCGCCGAGATCGCCGGGATGCTCTGATCCCCGTGGGAAAGAAGAGGAGCGCCGCCTCCGCGAAGCCAGCCAGATCACGTCCCGCTTCGGACAACGCAACTGCAGGCAGCAAACGCGGGGCGATCATCGCCGTCATCATGATAGCCATCGTGCTCGTGGGAGCATGGGCCATCAAGGGCGCCGACAAACCTGCAGGAGCGCTTGGCGAAAACACTGCCGGTGAGGAAGGTGACATCTGGGCGTTGGAAGCATCTTCGGTCAGCATGAGCGACATCGCCGCCGCCAACGTGCCGGCCGTCATCGACTTCGGGTCCGACAGCTGCGCCCCCTGCAAGGCGATGGCGCCCGTCCTTGAGGAGGCGAACCGCTCCGCGCAGGGGAGCGCCATCGTCAAGTTCGTGGACGTATGGAAGCATCCGAATGCAGCGAACGGCCTCCCGGTACAGGTGATACCCACGCAACTGCTCGTGATGTCGGGCGGTGCCCCCTACGTGCCCAGCGCCAGCCTCTCCGACGAGTTCGGGCTCGAGTTCTCCCGGTACGACGACGAGTCCGGCAACCACGCGTACACCACGCACCAAGGGGCCCTCACCCAGGAGCAGATGGACGCGATCCTCGCGGACATGGGGGTGTAGCCGATGGATGCGGCCATAAGCTGGATAGCGGCCTTCATCGGCGAGAACGCATGGTTCGCGCCTTTGGCGGCTTTCGCGGGAGGCGTGCTCACCTCCTTCACGCCCTGCTCGCTGTCCGGCGCGTCGCTGGCCATCGCCTATGTGGGAGGGGTCGAGCAGAAGGGCACATCGCAGTCGCTCAAGCTCTCGCTCGTCTTTGCTTTGGGCACGGCAGTGGCGTTCTGCGCACTCGGCATCGTTGCGACGGCGGCGGGCAGCTTGCTCGGAAGCGGCGGAGGCTGGCTCTACATCATCTTGGGCGTCCTCATGCTCGCTATGGCGCTCCAAGTGTGCGGCGTCGTCGAGATAATCCCTTCGACATACCTTACCTCCAAGAACACGAAGCGAGGGTACGCGGGGGCGCTCGTCACCGGCGTGCTCGCTGGCATCTTCGCCTCTCCGTGCTCCACGCCCGTGCTTATAGCTCTGCTCGCAGTGGTGGCCTCAAGCGGGAGTATTGCTTGGAGCGCGGTCATGCTCGTCGCGTACTCTGTCGGCCATAGCATCCTCGCGGTGATCGCCGGGACCTCCACAGGTTTCGTGAAGTCGCTCTCGGAAAGCAAGCGTTACGGTCGGCTCTCCAATGTCTTGAAATACGTGATGGGAGCCGTAATAGCGCTCATCGGAATCTACCTCATCTACACAGCCCTTTAGAAGGAGACGGTATGGCATCCAAGGGAAAAGGCACGATGGCGAGGCTCGGAGCGTTCGACCGCCTGCTTACGCTTTGGATATTCCTGGCAATGGCGGCAGGCGTCGGCATCGGGGCCGCCTTCCCGGGCGTCTCCGACGCGCTCGACTCCATGAGCGTCGGGACAACGAATATCCCCATCGCCGCCGGGCTCATCCTCATGATGTACTCGCCCTTGGCGAAGGTCCAGTACTCGAAGATGCCGGAGGTCTTTAGGGACAAGAGGCTCCTTGCCCTCTCCCTTCTGCTCAACTGGGTGGTTTGCCCCATCCTCATGTTCGCCCTCGCGCTCATCTTCCTGAACGATGCCCCCGCCTACATGAGCGGCATCATCATGATCGGGCTCGCCCGATGCATCGCGATGGTGCTCGTTTGGAACGAGCTCGCGGGAGGCGACAACAACTACGCGGCCGGGCTCGTGGCGGTGAACGCCGTATTCCAGGTCCTCTTGTACGGTCCCATGGCTTGGTTCTTTCTGGCCGTGGCAGCGCCCGCGTTCGGGGTTCAGGCGGCCATGGTCGATGTGTCCATGTGGGAGATCGCCCAGAGCGTGCTCGTCTACCTCGGCATCCCGCTTGTGGCGGGAGCTATCACGCGCGGCCTTTTCGTGCGCACTAGAGGGGAGGATTACTTTGAAAAGAGGGTAGTTCCGAAAATATCGAAGATCACGCCCGTCGCCCTGCTATTCACCATCGTCGTCATGTTCTCGCTGAAGGGCGATATGATTGCGCAGTTGCCGCTTGACGTGCTGCGCATTGCGATACCTCTCGTCGTCTACTTCGCCGTCACGTTCTTCGCGAGCGCCTGGCTGGCCCATAAGCTGGGAGCGGACTACCCGCGCATGGCGTCCATCGCCTTCACGGCCACGGGCAACAACTTCGAGCTGACCATCGCCGTTGCCGCGGCGACGTTCGGGCTGGCATCGGGAGAGGCGTTCGCTGCCGTGGTCGGACCCCTCATCGAGGTTCCTGCGCTCATACTCCTCGTGAACGCGTCCCTCGGGCTTGGAAAGAGATGGTACGAGGGTACCGGGCGCGGCCGGGGACAGGATTCCGATTCTCAGTGCCTTGACCAAAAGCGACGGATGAAGGAACATATTTAAATCTATCAATAGATGTGACCATGGGGGTTAATGATGAACACAGAGGAAGCGGCGCGCGCGTTCAAGGCCCTTGGCGACGAGAACCGCTTGCGAATTGCAAGGATCGTCGCCGAGAGGGGCGATGTGTGCGCCTGCCGTCTTCTCGACGAGCTCGACATGACGCAGCCCACTCTCTCCCACCACATGAAGCTGCTCCGGGACTGCGGCGTGGTGAAGGCGAGGAAGGAGGGGCGCTGGATGCACTACTCGCTGAACCGGGAAGTCGCTGGCGCGCTTGCCACGTTGCTGGAAGAACTGGGGTAGCGCCAGCAAGCATTCCATCGATGATGAAGCCGCCTCGGCCCTGTTAGCCATAGCCTTCGAGCTGAGCGAAGACGTGTTGACCGACAAGGACACAGAGATTTCACCACGGGGCGGAATAGTTGGATCATGCGGGAGAAATAGCTGCGCGGATGGACGCCGTGCGCGAAAGGCGCGGTATCAGCGTCGCGGAGCTTGCGCGCCGGGCCGGAATCGACGGCAAAAGACTCTGGTACGTCCTGAGGGGGAACAGGGCAATGAGGGCCGATGAGTTCGTCCGGCTATGCGCGGTGCTTGATTTGGAAATCTATCATTTCCTAACAAGAACCCAGGCAAAGGAGCTGAGGGCTAGCAAGATACGGTCAGGCGGAGAGTGGCAGCGTGCCAGTGAGGTCAGGAATACGCTAAAGGGCGATTCGTGCGAACGCTGATCGGCTCGTCCATGAAAAAGCCCTCCGGCCCGAAGGTCGGAGGGCTCGCCCCTCGCGATGGAGGCCAGGAGGTCTAAGCGGCCTCCGGGAGGGTCTGAAGGTCGGCCCCGGTCGGGATGCCCACTGCAGTTCGCGGCTGCAGCTGCTCGATGGCTCCCCCTAGGGCGTTCAGGTGGTGGCGTATCATCGCCCGGCTGTCGCCCATGACGAGCATCGCGATGTTGTCGAAGCGTACCGCCATGTCCACAGCGTCCTCGTGCTCGGCGAACCATGCAAGGGCGACCATCTCGCGACGCTCACGGACGCCTGCGCTGCAACGCTCGGTCGGGAACCCTTTGTCGGCGTCGCGGCGTGCGCTCACGTCCACGAACACGATGGCATCCCCGTCCTCGGCGATCACGTCGCACGTCCCGGCCGGGCACTTCCAGGCGGTTTCCAGCACGGTGTACCCGCGGTGCTCCAGGTAGCGGCTCGCCGCCTTCGTCGCCTTGTCGTTCAGATTGCTCATGGTAGACCTCCTAAGTCTATTCGGCCGGGCCCTTTGCTCCGCCTCGTGACCCGTCTGCCGTCCGAGGTTCGGGCACCCGCGCAAGGGAGGAAGCGAAACCCGCAAGGGCTTGAGTTTTCCGAAGGTCTTGGAAGAAAGCGCCTCCCCTGCGGAAAAGTTTTCGCGGCCCTTGCGCGGGCGCGCGGTTCTCGGCGAGCATGCGGGACTGGAGGCGGGAGGGGCGGACCGGATGGGGAGTCTGCCATGCGCGATGAAGGGCAGCGTAGGAGAGCGGCTTCTCGAAGGCTAGGGCGAGAGAGGCAAAGAGAAAACCCGTCGACCGGATGGCCGACGAGCAAAATCAGTCTTGGCGAAACGGGTGTGGAGCACGCAAGCGCTCGACGGCAGCCTTGTCTATGAAACGGCCCAAGCCTATATCGAAGAAGGCGCACAGCTTGATGAACTCGTCCACACGCATCTCGCGCTGCCCGTTCAAGACGTACCAGAGCCTCTTTTTGTCAGCTCCGATGCGGCGTGCAAGCTCGGCGATGCTGATACCTCTTTGCTGTCGCTTCGATTCAATGAAGACGGCAACCTCCCGACTTCTTGCTATAGGCATAGGTTGAAGCTCTCAGTGCCTAGGGCAATCCCTACTCGGGCAAGTTTCTCTTCGACCATAGCCGGAGATACGCGAAGCCGATGATGGCGGGCAGAACCGGCGCAGCCGCTTGCGCCGCATAGATGCCGATGAATCCGCAGCTTAGGGGAACGGATAGGAACCACGCAAGCCCCGCTCGCATGACGAAGGCGTCGATGAGCGAGTTGGCAAGGGCCAGCTTCGGCGCACCCGAGGCCAGGGCGAACGAATCGAGGGCATACATCGACGCGTAGAAGATCCCATTTACGCTGCAGGTGATGCGAAGGTAGAGGACCGCCGCCTCGGTGAGGTCCTTGCCCGATTCTCCGAAAAGGGAGACGAACCATTCCGCGCCGAACTGCACGACAACCTGGATGCTCACGGTGACGACGATGGACATGAGGAGGCCCGACCTGGCGAATGCAACCGCCCGCTTCGGCATCTCGGCCCCGATGCTCTGAGACACCGATGCGGAGACGGCCTGCCCGATTCCCCAGCAGGGAAGACCAGCGATGGTGCTTATCTTGAGGCCTACGCCGGAGGCGGCTGCGATGGTCGGGCCGTAGGAGTTAAGCCATGCGGTCACGAAGACGTAGGAGAGGTTGATGACGGCCTGTTGCACAGCCGTGGGGACTCCGACGCGAAGCACGACCCGTGCGGCCGTGAGCACTTCCGCTCTCTCTTGGACGTCTCGCACGAAGCGAAGCAGACCGCGGGCAGAGGGGCATCTGCGACGCGCTAGCCACAGGGCGAAGACCGCCCCCGTGCCTTGGGCAGACACGGTGGCGACAGCGGCACCGACCACGCCGAGCCCGGCACCGGCTATGAGGACGAGGTCGAGGACCACATTCGCGACGGCGGAGAAGGCCATGATGGCGAGGGGGCCGACGGAGTCTCCCTGCGCTCGCAAGAATGCACACGCGGCATTGAGGAGGAAGAGGCCGACTGCTCCCAGGGAGACTACTTCGAGGTACGCGATCGTTTGGGCGAGCGAGACGTCCGGGACGTCCATGAGCGAAAAGATGGGACGTGCGAGCGTCGTTCCCGTCAGGGCTATCGCCGCCGCGCCCAGCAGGGCGACCCCGAGAGATGCGACGAAAGCGCGCCGCTGCCCCTGCTCGTCGCGAGCGCCAGCGCGGTTGCCGACCGCGACGGTGCAGCCCGACATGAGCCCTATGGCTATAGCGCTGATGATGAAGACGATGGTGGAGGCGTTGCCGACCGCGACTAGCCCCGTCTCGCCGACGACGTTGCCCACAACGCCCATATCGACGAACTGGTAGACGTACTGGAGGAGGTTCGCCGCGACGAGCGGGGCGGAGAATGCGGCCAAGCGCTTCGGGGCGCTCCCTTCCAGAAGGAATGGCGCGTGATCTGTGGATTCTGACATGGAAAGCCTTTCGATGGGGGTGAAAACAAAAAGAGAACGGACGCCTGCCCGTTCTCGTGCCCATCGGTCGTCTGCGCAAGCCGAAACAACCCGTGGCGGGTTTTCACGGCCGACGATTTTTCAGGGTCTGCTTCGGTCAGCGTCTCGTCCGTATGCTCCCGAAGCCATCCCAATGCAGAGTTTCATGGCTGTTCCTGTCGATGTTTGCAAACGCGAAGATTATCCTATCGGGCGAACGTGCTGGCAAGCGTCTGTTGCGTTTCTCTTGTGCTATGCTGAGCGCGGTAACTTCGCTGAAAGGACTTCCATGGCCGCTCTGCAGTTCGATCCCTGTGCGCTCCTTCCCTTTTCCGCCGGACAGCTCACGCCGATGCAGGCGATTGAGGCGCGCCATGCTGTGCGCAGCTATACCGACGAGCCCCTCGCGCCCGAGGCGGTGGAGGTGTTGCAGAAGGCCATCGCCCTGGTGAACGAGGAAGCGAACCTGAGCATCCAGCTCGTACTTGACGAGCCGCGGGCCTTCGCCGGCTTTAAGGCGCGGCTCGTGAACTTCACAAATGTGCGCAATTACCTGGCGCTTGTGGGTCCCGAATGCCGGGAACTCGACGGTATCGTCGGCTACTATGGCGAGCAGCTGGTGCTGCTGGCCCAGTCGCTCGGGCTGAACAGCTGCTGGGTCGGGGGCACCTACAAGGTGGTGAACCGCGCTTACAATGTGGATCTGGGTCAGAAGCTGGCCGCCGTGGTAGCGCTCGGATATGGGGCCACGCAGGGGGTGCCGCATCGGTCGAAGGCGCCCCAGGAGGTGGCCCCGGGCTACGACGGGGCGCCGGAATGGTTCAAACGCGGGGTGGACGCGGCCCTGCTCGCTCCCACGGCCTTAAACCAGCAGAAGTTCTCTTTCTCGCTTGACGGCGAAGAGGACGACGTGCCGGTGGTGCGCGCATCCACCAAGCGCGGCGCGTTCACCCAGATGAACCTCGGCATCGCCCAGTGCCACTTCGAGATAGGCGCCGGAGGCGCCCTCTACCGTTGGTCAGAATAGCTGGCGTTGGGAGTCAGGAGAACCGGCCTTCTTGACTCACGGCCAGAGAAGAAACTCGCTATCGCTCCCTTGTCTCGCCTCAGGGCGCGGTGCTGTGAGCGGGAATGTGGAAGCCGCTGCAATCGACGCCCTCGTGCTCGAGCAGCCACAATTTGCGATTGATGCCCCCGGCATACCCTGTCAGGCTTCCATGGGCCCCTACTACGCGGTGGCAGGGAACGATGATGCTTATCGGGTTGCGCCCCACTGCGCCCCCGACGGCTTGCGCGCTCATGGACTCTTTGCCCAAATGAGTCGCCACATCCTTTGCCAGGTCACCGTAAGTGCGCACCTCGCCGGACGGTATTTCGCAGAGCAGCTTCCATACGGCCTGTTGAAAGCCGCTCCCGTTCGGCGCCAGGGAAAGCGCGGCGATAGCAGGAGACTCGCCGGCGAAATAGGCGTCCAACCAGTGGGACGCCTGATCGAGATGATCGTTCGCGCCTTCTGTCATCGGCCTGTCCAGGGTACCGGCGAAATACTTCTGACCGTTCAGCCAAAGCCCTTTCAGCCCTTCCTCGCTGGCCGCCAGCGTCAGCATCCCCACCGGGGAATCATAAGTGCAAGAAGCATAGTAGGCATCCGTCTTGATGGCCATTTCTTTCCTCCCGGTTCTTCGATGAAAACTACTCTCCGGCGATTTTACCTGTTATCGAGTCAGCCTATGAGCGGTTCGCGTGAAGAAGCCCAAGGAGGGGGAAGATGAAAGACAGCTGCTGGCTCTGGAGAGAGGCAGAATCGGTACCTGTATAGAGGGAGGGTCTCGATGAGGGCCTACTTCAGCCTGCGACTCTATGGGGGTCGGCGCGAGGAACAAAGTGCGACATTCTTGCGTCATAGATGCGGTCGTGATCTGGCATGCTTGCCTTCCACAAAGCGATACAGGGAGGAAGCTATGGCAGCACAGGAAGCAACAGAATTCGTAGCATTTAGTAATGCCCGAATGTTCAATTACGTCGTTTCGAAAGAAGACGTGTGTCAAAAGCTCGTGGAGAGAATTCTTGGCATCGAGGTAGATCGTATCGAGTTCGAAGCAGAGGAGCACTCAATACAGCCGGGCCTGCAGGGCCATGGCGTAAGGCTTGATGTATACGCGAGAGGAGGCGGGAAATCCTTCGATGTGGAGATGCAGGCCCAAACAGAATTCTATATAGGCTGTCGATTGCGCTACTATCAGTCGGTCATCGACTACGATCTCCTACGCAAAGGGATGGAATACGGTGATCTGCCGTTCAGCTATATAATTTTTCTTTGTGTGAATGATCCTTTGGAGTCAGGGCTGCCCATTTATACGATAGCGCCCCAGTGCGAGGAAATGCCAGAGTGCCGTTTGGAAATGCGGTGTAAATGGCTCGTATTGAATGGAAGTGCATGGGCCCAAGAAGAAGATGAGGGCTTGCGAGCGCTTTTAAAATACATCGAAAGCGGTATAGTTACGGAGGGCGACGAGCTGGTCAAGCAAATCGATCGCTTGGTTCTGGAGGCAAACAACGACGAGAGGGTGAAGGGCGAGATGATATCCGTAAGTACCGTCGAGGAAAATGCTGAGCGTCGCGTCCGTATGGCGAAGAAGTTCTACCGTGAAGAAGGTCTGGAGGAAGGGCGAGCAGAAGGGCGAGCAGAAGGACGAGCCCAGGAAGCAGCTCGCATTACGGCACTGGTTTCCCGTCTTGTGGCCGATGGGCGCGAAGGGGATCTTGTTCTCCTGGAAGATCCCGAAAAGCTCAGGCTTCTCTTGTCGGAATACTCCCTCTAGCCTGCTGAGTCAAGAGGGACAACGGTTCACTTGACTCCCTGCGGTTGTCCCGCTCGCGAGGGCTGACCGAGGTCAGCCCCTACGGCGGGATGGAACGAAACGGGATGACCTACTTCCCCGGCATGACTAGTTTCAGCAGGTGCATTTTGGTCTCGTTGAAGGGTGGGTTGCGGATACCGGTCTCGATGAGGGTCGATTTCTTCATGGTTGACTTGTAGTGGGTGAACGCGTCGAATCCCACCTTGCCGTGGTAGGCGCCGATGCCGGAGTTCTGCACGCCGCCGAACCCCATCCGATTGCTGCTCGCGTGAATGACCACGTCGTTGATGGTGGCCCCGCCGCAGCGCACGGCATCCAGGATATGCCGTTGGAACGCGCGGCTCTCCGAGAAGATATAGCAGGCCAGCGGGTGCTTGATCGACCGCACGATACCGAGCGCCTCGTCCACATCGCGCCAGGTGATGATAGGCAGCGCCGGGCCGAAGATCTCCTGGCTCATGAGCGGGTCATCGATGCGCACGCCCGTCACTACGGTCGGTTCAATCTGCAGCGTCGTGGGGTTGCGCCGGCCGCCGAAGGCGACGCGGGTGCCCTGGGGACGGTCGTCAATGAGCCGGCACACCATGTCGAAGTGCTTCTGGTTGATCATGTGTGGGTAGTCGGGGCTGGCCAGTACGTCCTCGCCGTAGTACTCGTGAATCCACCGTTGCAATTCTTCCACGAACTCGTCGGCCACATCCTCGTGCACCAGCGCGTAGTCGGGCCCCACGCAGGTCTGACCCGAGTTCAGGCACTTGCCCCAGGCGATGCGCTGGGCGGCGCGACGGATGTCGGCATCGGCGGCGATGAGCACGGGGCTCTTGCCGCCGAGCTCCAGGGTGACGCTCGTCAGGTTCTGGGCCGCGGCCGTCATGATTTCCTTGCCGACGCGCGGGCTGCCGGTGAACATGATCTTGTCGAATTCCACCTGCAACAGCCAGTCGTTCATGTCGTTTGATCCGTGCCAGCAGTACACGTAGCGAGGATCGAACAGTTCGCGGCACATATCGCGCAGAAACTGCGACGTGTGCGGCGAGGTCTTCGACGGCTTCATGGCCACGCAGTTGCCCGCGCCGATGGCGTCCACCAGCGGAATGAGCGTCAGCTGTAGCGGGTAGTTCCACGGCGAGAGCACGGCGGCTACGCCGAAGGGGTAGGGGTACACCGTAGACGAAGAAGGGAAATGCGCAAGTGGCGTAGGCACGCGCCGCGGGCGCGCCCATTGACGCAGCTTCCGCAGGTAAAGGCGAATCTCGTCGTAAACGAGCCCCAACTCGGTGGCGTACGACTCGAAGGCGGATTTTCCCAGGTCGGCATGGAGGGCATCCAAGGCTTCCTGCTCGTGGGCAAGCAAGTAAGCTTGCAGCCGGCGCAGCTGGCGCAGGCGGAAATCCACGGGTAAGGTGGCGCCGGTCTCGAAGAAGGCCTCCATCTCGTTGATCTGGTTCTGCACATCGGCCATGGAGGTGGCAACGCCGTAGTTGTTGGGAATGGGGGTCGTGGAAGGCGTGGAAGAGGTATCGTTCATGAGAGGGTTCCTTTCGAGGGAAAGTTACAGCCGGCGCAGCACGTCCCAGCCGGCCATGGTGATGCAAGAGGGAACGACCTTGCCGATGAGGCGCAGCGCCGCCGACTGAGGGCTCGCGCAGGCCACGGCGAAATGGGCCTTGTTCGCGCACAGCGCCCGACGCACCACTTCCTGCGGTGTTTGCTCGCTGAGGAGATACCCCACGTCGTGGCCGCCGCCCGAGGTGCGCGCCACCTTCTCGAAGCCGGTCTTCACCCAGGTGGGGCACAGCGCCGTGGCGGTGATGCCCGTGCCGTGCAGCTCCCAGCGCAGGGCGCGGGTATAGTGCAGTACGAACGACTTGGTGGCGGCGTACACATTCATATGGGGCAGAGGCGTGAAGGCGGCGGCGGAGGCCACCTGGATGATACGGCTGCCCCGTTCCATATAAGGCAGCGCCGCGCGGGTCATATCCACCAGCCCGCGGCAGTTCAGGTCGATCATGGAATCCACGGCGGCATCGGAAATGGTCTGCCAATCGCCGAACTTGCCGAAGCCGGCCGCGTTCACCAAGAACGTGACGCGGGGGTCTTCCGCGGAAAGCGTTGTGCGAATGTTCGCGATGTCGGCCTCGCTGGTGAGGTCGGCGGCTACCGCGCGGGAGGGCGTGTCCAGCTCGCCGGCCACGTCGGCCAGGGCCTTCTCGTTGCGCGCGACCAGCCACAGCTCGTCGGCCACCTGCTGCGCGTCCAGCTGCCGCGCGAACTCGCGCCCCAGCCCGGAGGACGCGCCCGTGATGATGGCTACTCGTTTCGAAGGATTCATGGAAAGCCTCTTTTCTGAACAACCGTGGGTTTAACCTAACAGTCAGAAGGCTGTTTCCGCATTGGAAGCGGGCAACCGTTACAATGATGTGGCTCTATAAAAGCTCGAAAGGACCAAAGCCTCATGGCTGCTGAAAAACCAACGCCGCCCTTCGATACGTTTGTGTTCGATGTGGACGGCACGCTGCTCGACACGCTTGACGACCTCGTCGTGCTCACTAACGATGCGCTCGCCGAATTCAACCTGCCCCCGCGCACCCGCGAGGAGATCAACTCCTATGTGGGCAACGGCGTGAAGGCGCTCATGTACCAGGCAGTGCCCGAGGGCACGCCCCAGGACGTGGCCGACGCCTGCCTCGCCCGCTGGAAGGAGAACTACGGCACCTATCCCAATGACCTGACGAAGCCCTATCCGGGCATCCCCGCCCTGCTTGCCGAGCTGCGTCGGCGCGGTTGCAAGTTGGGTGTGCTGTCGAACAAGTTCGACGGCGGCGTGCAGTTCATCATGAACAAGTGCCTCCCCGATGCTGTGGATGTGCAGCACGGGGAAGGCGGCCCGCAGAACTTCCCGCGCAAGCCCGACCCGGTGGGGCTGCTCACCACCATTGAAGAGCTGGGAAGCACGCCGGCGCGCACGGTGTACATCGGCGACTCACCGGGCGACATCCACGTGGCTCGCAACGCCGGCTGCTATGCGGTCGGCGTGGATTGGGGCTATCACGACCCGGCCGATTTCGCCGCCGAAGGCTGGGAGCCCGACCTGCTCGTGAGCGATCCAGAGCAGATTCTCGCTCTTGCCCCGGAAGCCTAGCGTCTGTGTCACAGCGAGCCCATCTCATACTCTCTTGGGTTGTCGTCGCCCTGTGGGCGGGCGTGATCTTCTTCATGTCCGCCCATACCGGCAGCGATTTCGACGGTGCTGGTCCTTTGGCCGCAATCAAGCGTTGGCTTGTGGGCCTCGTCGCTCCCATTTTCGGCCCCGACACCGACATCGTGAACGTGGCGGCTCATTTTACCGAGTACCTGATATTCGGTGTGCTGCTCGTTGTGGCCGCGCGGCGCACCTGGCCCGCGCTGGGGTGGGGAAAGCTCGCGCTCGTCGCTGTCGCCCTCGCCAGTCTTTACGCCGTGACCGACGAGTTCCACCAGTCCTTCGTCCCCGGCCGCATGTGCGACCCCGCTGACTGGCTCACCGATACGCTGGGGGCCACACTGGGCGTCGCCGCAGCAGTCTTCGCCATAAGAAAGGGGCGCACGAGGCGCCCCTAAAAGTGGTTTAGTCCCGACGAGCTATTCCGCGTCCCCGTAGCCGTCGGGGTTCTGGGACTGCCAGCGCCAGCCGTCCTCGCACATGCGGGCCATGTCGTACTCGGCCGTCCAGCCCAGCTCGTCGTGGGCCTTGGACGCGTCGGCGTAGCACTCCGCGATGTCGCCGGGGCGCCGGGCCATGATGCGGTAGGGAATCTCGTGACCGCACGCAGCCTCGAAGGCGTGAATCACGTCGAGTACCGACGAGCCCTTCCCCGTGCCCAGGTTGAAAATGCCCACGCCCCGGCGCGTTCCGTCTTCCGCCGGCTCGCCGGCCACCGAGCCCACGCCGATCGGCTCGCCGGTACCCACGCGCCCGGCCATCCAATCGAGCGCCGCCACATGGCCGCGGGCCAAGTCCACCACGTGAATGTAGTCGCGCACGCCGGTGCCGTCAGGGGTGGGGTAGTCGTCGCCGAACACACCGACCTGCTCCAGCTTGCCCACGGCCACTTGGGCCACGTAGGGCAGCAGGTTGTTCGGGATGCCCTTCGGATCCTCGCCGATGCGGCCGGATTCGTGGGCGCCGATGGGATTGAAATAGCGCAGCAGCACGACGTTCCACTCGTTATCGCCCGTGTACAGGTCGGAAAGGATCTGCTCGAGCATCGATTTGGTCCAGCCATAGGGGTTGGTGGCGTCGTGTTTCGGGCAGCTCTCAGTGATGGGCACGAACTCCGGCTCGCCGTACACTGTGGCGCTCGACGAGAACACGATGTTCTTGCAGCCGTGCTCGCGAGCAACTTCGCACAGAACCAGGGTGCCGGCGATGTTGTTCCAGTAGTACTCGAGCGGCTTGGCCACCGACTCGCCTACGGCCTTGAAGCCGGCGAAGTGGATAATGACGTCCACGGCGTGCATGGTGAAAATGGTCTCCAGGGCCGCGCGGTCCAGAATGTTCGCCTCGTAGAAGGTGAGAGAGGGCCCCGGCGCAACCTCGCGTACCGCAGCGCCGGCCACAGCCGCGACGGCCTCGGCCTCTTCCTCGTTGGGCAGATCGGCAAACACGGGCGCCACGCCGGTGATTTCGCCCACGCGCCGCACGGCCTCGCGACTGGAATTGCTCAGGTCGTCCACGATGACGACCTGGTAGTTACGCTCGAGCAGTTCCACCACGGTGTGGCTACCGATGAACCCGGCACCCCCCGTCACCAGTACGCAGGTTTCGGCGGGATCTTTCGCAAGCAGGGCGTTCGCCATGGGAGCCTTCTTTCTTGGAAACGACGACGCAGGTTTTGCGCTCTTGAATCGCATGACGCTATGGTATCAGGTTGGGATGGCTTGCCGCTATATTTGATGGAAAGCGCATGGCCAGAGCGGCCAGTGAGTCAGGGGGTTCTCAGGAGTCGAGAGAACCGTTCCCCGACTCACGCCCCGCCTCACCCGCGCCCAAAGAAAGCCGCCTTCAACGAAAAAGCGACTTCCACGGCCCGCATCCTCTATAATCGTTCTCGCAACAAAACTCGCAGGAAAAGCCCAGGAGGCATTGCTCATGGCTGACATTCATTTTGGAACCGACGGCTGGCGCGCCATCATCGGCGAGGATTTCACGCCCGACAACCTGAACCGCGTCGTCGCGGCGGCGGCCCGCATCTTCAAGGAGGAGGCTGTGGCCGCAGGTCGCGACGCCGATGCGCCGGGTACGCTCATCGTCGGCCATGATTGCCGCCAGGATGCCCACGCCTATGCCGAGCTGGCGGCCCAGGTAGCCGCAGGCGAGGGCTTCAACGTGCTGCTCACCGAGGATTATTGCCCCACGCCCACGCTGTGCTGGTCGGTGGCCCATAACGACGACGCGGTGGGCGGCATCATGCTCACGAGCTCCCACAACCCCGCCGAGTATCTGGGCGTGAAGCTGCGCATGGCCGACGGCGGCGCGAGCCCCGCCGAGTTCACCGATCGCGTGGAAGCCGTGCTGCCGCCCGAGCCGACGGACATTCTCGGCCCCTTCCAAACGGCCGACCTCATGACCGACTACCTGGCCGCCCTGCGCGAGCTGGTCGACGTCGAGGCCATCCGCGGCGCCAACCTGCGCGTGGTGTGCGATCCGCTTTACGGCGCCGGCCGCCACTATCTGGCCGACCTTCTGCGCGACATGGGCGTGGAGGTCGTGGAAATCCACAACACGGAGGACCCCACCTTTGCCGGGCTGCATCCCGAGCCCATTCAGCCTTGGGTCGATGAAGGCCTCGCGAAAGTGGGCGAGCTGGGCTACGATGCCCTGTTCATCAACGATGGCGACGCTGACCGCATTGCCGCTGGCGACTCGCGCGGCAACTACGTGAACGCTCACCGCATCATCACGCTGCTCACGAAGCACATGGTCGACCGCGGCGAGACGGGCCGCGTGGTGTCCACGGTGACGGCGTCGGCTATGCTCGACCGCATGTGCCGCAAGCTGGGGCTGGAGCTCGTCAGTACGCCCGTCGGCTTCAAGTGGATCTACGGCGAGATGGAAAAGGGCGGCGTCATGATCGGCGGCGAGGAATCCGGCGGCATCGGGCTTCCCGATCACGTGAAGGAGCGCGACGGCCTGCTGATGGCGCTCTTGCTCACGGAGTGCATGGCCCAGTCGGGGAAGGACTTGGGCACGATCATCGACGAGATGCTCGCCGATATCGGCCGCTTGGAGTTCGCTCGCCGCGGCCTTTCTATCACCGACGAGCAGATGGCCCGCTTCCGCGCCGAAACCGTGCCCACGTACACGGCCGACGAGATTGCCGGCAAGCGCGTGCTGGACGTGGACCGTCGCGATGGCGTGAAGCTGCTTTTGGAAGGCGACGCCTGGGTGATGATGCGCCCCTCCGGCACCGAGCCGCTCGTGCGTATCTACGCCGAGGCGGCCACCACCGACGAGGTAAACGAGCTGCTGGACGCTGCTGAAGCGGTGGTCACGAGCCTGTAGGCCGTCTCAGCACAACGCGCCCGAGAGGCCGCCAGAGCACTGTGCCCTGGCGGCCGCCCGACTTTTGAAGCGCTGTTTGTAAAACGGCCAAAATAGTGAAAAATAGTGAAATTGGAATTCCACTATTGGGGAGGGTCTGTGGTCTCTCTCATCTGTCGCCCAAGGAGCGGGCCTTCTACGAGCATCTTCTCGACGAGGGTGTGGAGGAGTTCGCGCCCATCGATGCGGCGCGGGCCTTCGGCGTGACCAACCGCACGGTGATCAACTGGAGCGCCGCCTTGGCCGAGGTCGGGCTCCTCGAGCCCCAGTTGGTCAAGCAGCGCATACGGAGCTACCGGGTGGTACGACTCTGAAGCGAGCCGTGTGGCTTGCCCCAATGTTCCGTGGAAATACCAATTTCATGTACAATCTGTACACGAAATTGCGGAATTTCGTGTACACTGTGTACACGAAATTGGAAAACCCAGGAATCAGTTTGGCTGCGGAGGCTCTCATGGACTATATGAAGCGCAAGCTGGAGCTGCCGATCGCCCAGTGGGCGACTCGCGAACATCACCGGCCCTTGCTCATTCAGGGGGCGCGGCGAGTGGGCAAGACTGTGCTTGCCGAGCATATGGGAAAGCAGCTGTTCGATGACGGGTTCGTGAAGCTCGACTTCCAAACCGACCTCACGCGAATCAGCGCTATCTTCGACTGGCCTACCGATGATGTCGAAGGCCTTGTCCGACGTATTGCTGAGTATAAAGGCCAGGAGGTTCGGCCCGAGACGACGCTTCTCATCTTGGACGAAATCCAGCTCTGCGAACAGGCGCTCAACTCTTTACGCTTCTTCGAGGGGACGCCTTGGCGCGTGTTAGCAACGGGAAGCCTGCTGGGAGTAACGACGAAGAAGCGCTCCCTGCCCTTCCCATCGGGAGTCGAACAGCTTGAATTGCACCCTTTCGATTTCGAAGAGTTCCTCTGGGCCATGGGGGAGGAGGCTATGGCCACCGATATTCGAGCTCATGTCGCGAACACGACGCCCTATATTCGCCACGACCGGGCTCTTGAGTGGTACCGCAAGTACCTCGTCCTAGGCGGCATGCCGCGCGTTTTGGATGTGTATCGCAGTGAGGGAACCTTTGCAGCGTCCCTGGAAGTGCAAAGAGAGATAAACGCAACCTACATCGCCGATATGACGGATCCGGACAACGGCATAAGCGGCATCTCGGCAAAGCGCATCTGGGACAGTTTGCCGAAGCAGCTCCTGCGCTCCTCGACGAAGAAATTCAAGTATGCCGAAGTGGTTCGTGGCGGCCGCCGCGAGCGCCTGCTTGAGCCCCTTGAATGGCTCTCTGCGGCCGGCATTGTAACTATCAACGATTTGACCTGCGACGATCGCGCTCCGCTGGCCCCCTACAATGATGAGGAGGGCAGCTACTTCAAGGTGTACGTCGCCGATACAGGTCTCATGTTCTACAAGTTCGGTATCGATCCTGCGGTGTTCCTCGACGAGGAGATGAGGCTGAACTTGTCATCCGATTTCCGAGGCGCTCTTGCGGAAAATTTCGTCATGCAGTCCTTGGCGGCGAACGACGTGCACACGTACTACTGGATGCCCACCGACAAAGTCGGGAACGGTGAGGTCGATTTCGTGTTCCAGGATCGCTTGGCCCGCGTTATTCCGGTTGAGGTGAAGTCGGCGCGCAACGTGAAGGCGAAGAGCCTCCAGAAATTCATGCGCGAGGGGAGCTCTCCCTACGCGGTGCGTCTTTCCGAGTCGAACTTCGGCCGGACGGCTATGGAGGGTACTGACGGCGTCCTGCTCAGCCTCCCTCTCTATGCAGCTTTCTGTCTTGGGCCGGGTATGGAGGTAGGTGAGGCCCGATAGCGGTCTCTCTACCGCAGCTTCTTCAGCAGGGCCCAGGCCCGTTGCTTGTCGGCGGGGGTGTTCATCATGCCTTCGAAGTCTTGGAAGATGATGGCGGTGCGGCCGAGGAGGCGATTGTCGGCATCCAGGGTCACGGGTGTGCGGTAGGCGGCCGAAAGCGCCTCGGCGGCGAAGGCGTCGCAGGCCACAAGGGCCACGGGGTCGAGGCCTTCCACGATAGTTCGCACGTCTTCCGCGCCCAGCTTGCCCTCGTCGGTTTCCACGACCACCTGTGCCAGAGGGGCAGTGCCGAACTCCAAGCTCGCCGCCGATTTCTCTAGGGCCTCCAAGGCTGCGTCGCCCAAAGGGGTCTCGCTCAGCACGAGCAGCGTGGAGGTTGGCGCGCCGGTCAGGTGGCTGCCGTACAGCATGAGTACCGATTCGCCCGTTACCTCAAAAATGTTACTCTTCACGGAAGAAATCACACTCCCTCTTGCGCTGCGTCCGCACTCGCGATAAAACATTCCTGTATATAGTAGCAAATTCCAAGGAGGCGCCCATGTGCACCAATGGAGTCAACACCGGCCAGCTGGAAATGATGATCGACCAGATCGACGACCACATTAAGCTCGAGCGCCGCCATGCGCACGATCTGGGGCATCTGGCCTCCGACGCTGGGTTCGCTACCGTCGGGGAGAAGCTGCACGACGTGATGCATCTGCTCGACGAGGTACGCGCCGCCCTGGACGAGGCCAAAGAGGCCATGGAAGACGACGCGAAGGATGCCGCCGGCTTCACCGTCGCCCGCGTCTAGGCGGCGCGACCGATGAGCAACGACCTCGTTCGCTTCTCCGTGGCCATGCCCGAGGGGCTGCTCATGGAGTTCGACCAGCTGGTGGCTCGCCGCGGCCTGGCTAAGAATCGCAGCGAAGTGGTGCGCGATTTGGTGCGCGACGCCCTTGTGGAAGAGGAGTGTGCAACGCCCGGGGCGCTCGTCATGGGCACGCTCACCATCATCTACGATCATCATTCCAACGACCTGCAGGAGAAGCTGCACACCATTCAGCACGACTACTTCGACACGATCATCTCCACCATGCACGTGCATATAGATGAGCACATGTGCCTGGAGGTCATCGTCATGCGCGGTGAAACGGGACTCGTGCAAAGCGTGGCGAACCTCATTCTGGGCACCAAGGGAGTGAAGAACGGCAAGCTGGTGCTCACCACCACGGGAAGGTTTATGTAATGGCAGACGAGAAGGTAATGCTGGGGCATGGTTCCGGCGGTTCCATGATGAAGCGCATCATCGACGAGGTGTTCTTCGAGGCCTACGGCACCGATGAGCTTCTGCGCGGCGATGACGCGGCGGTGCTGCCGGTCCTCGCGCCGGGTGAGCGCATCGCCTACTCCACGGACAGCTTCGTGGTGACGCCGCATTTCTTTCCCGGCGGCGACATCGGGCGTTTGGCTGTGTGCGGCACCGTGAACGACGTGGCCACCTCCGGCGCCCGCCCGCTGTATCTCTCCTGCGCCTTCATTCTGGAAGAGGGCTTTCCCATGGATGACCTGCGCCGCATCTGCGCTTCCATGGCCGAGGCGGCGCGCGAGGCCGGCGTGCGGTTCGTCACCGGCGACACCAAGGTGGTGAACCGGGGCCATGGCGACGGCATCTATATTAATACGAGTGGCGTGGGCGCTCTGGCCGAGGACGTGAACTTGGGCGGCGCGCAAATTCGCCCCGGTGATGCAGTGCTGGTGAGCGGCACCCTGGGCGACCATGGCATCACCATCATGAGCTGCCGGGAGGGCTTGAATTTCTCCGCGAACATCGAGAGCGATGCGGCACCGCTGAACCACCTCATCGCTGATGTGCTGGCCGCGGCGCCGCACACCCGTTGCTTCCGCGATCCCACGCGCGGCGGCATTGCCTCGACGCTGAACGAGCTGGCCGAGCAGTCCGGCACCGACATCACCGTGGACGAGGATGCCATTCCCGTGAAGGACGCCGTGCTGGGCGCCTGCGAGATGCTCGGCTACGACGTGATGCAGGTGGCCAACGAGGGCAAGATGGTCTGTGTGGTGGCCGCCGATGAGGCTGAGGCGGCGTTGGCCGCCATGCGGAAGAGTCCCTATGGTGCCGACGCCGCTATTATCGGGCGCGTGACCGAGGCCGACCCGGCCCGCGGCCCCAAGGTGTTCCTGCGCACCGCTTTCGGTAGCACCCGCATCTTGGACATGCTCGTCGGCGAGCAGCTTCCCCGTATTTGCTAGTTCGTTACGCACTCCTTAGCCGCCCCCTGAAAAGTTTTCTATTTCTACTTGCGCTTTGGCTCTTTCATGGTATCTTGCGCAGTGAAGTAACGGGGGGCGGAAAGCCCCTGCTTCATAGACGAGGATTATCACCCGAGAACGAAGGAGCTTCCCATGTCTCATCCCGTAATTGAAGCTGACGAGTGCATCGGCTGCGGCATCTGCGTTGACGCGTGCCCCCAGGAAGTGCTCGAGGTCGTCAATGGCGTTGCCGACGCCGTGAACGAGGAAGCTTGCATCGCTTGTGGCGACTGCGTCGAGGAGTGCCCCATGGGCGCTATCCCGGAGATCGTCGAGGACTAGCTCTCAATTTTCGGTAGGTGCGATTGAACGCGGAGTCTTCCGGAGTCTCTTTTATCGAAATCCATTGAAAGCCCGTTGCTGCTGCAGCGGGCTTTCTTGCGAATTGAGTAAATGAACACGCAAAATGAGGTAGCCTGTCGTACCTTAAAGGGGTAAAATTGGCGAAATGAAAATGAGTTACCCCACGAGAAGCAACATTCAGGAGTCACGTCGTATGCGAAAGAGCAACTGGATCATAGCCGCTGTGCTTCTGCTGGCTTCCGTTGCCTTCCTCTGGATTTGGCATGCGCTGCAGTTCGATCTCGTGGACAACCCTCTCGATATCGTGGTGACGGTTGTCTGGTGGGTCGTTATTGTCGCTGCCTGCGTTGCCATTCACTGGGCCGAAAAGAAGCGTCAGGAACGGATCCGCACAATCTTCGTTGCGCCGGGGCTGCTCTACAACAGCGAGATGGGAGTGGTGCGTCTGAGCCCCGATGATGAGGTGGTCGACGCGTTGCAGGCGATTCTCTCGAACCTTACCTATGGGTTCGAATTAGCCGAGCTGCCTGCCAACTCACGGGTGCGCTTCCAGCGCATCGTGCATTCCTCGAAGTTCGGTGACGCGGGAGCCACCTGGGAGGGCGATGTCGTGGAGGTTTCACGCCCCGATCGCCCCAGGGAGTTCCATGATCGCAATGAATTGGCCTCTCTGGTTCGCGGCGCCGTTTAGCAAATTTCTCTGAACGACTTTCCTTATGGCGGCTTCGGCCGCTTTTTCTTGCCTGTCATTTCCATTTCAGAACAGAAGAATGACAAATTCATATCAAATGCAATGTCATTACCCTATCAATATCCTATCAACTCACCGCAAAAAGCGACTTCCTCTTTAAAGCTGCGTAGAATTCTCATCGATATTGAAATCACTCTGCATTACGCGTATCGCCGGTGTTTTCGGTATCGCACTCACAGCCTGAAATGTGAGGATGCGAGGCGGCGAAAAAGCCGCCAGGGTTAAGGAGAAGTTGGTGGAAATGAACACAATACAGCGATTCGCCGACGCGCGTAACTGCCTCGAGGGAAAGATCGTGGCGGTCGCGCTCTCTCTGCTTATGGCGCTCTCGTTCCTGAACGTCTCGGTGTTTGCCGATGCTGCGCTGGCCGTCGAAGGCTTCGATGGTGAAGTGGGCGAGAAGATGACGGAGCCAACGCCGCCTGAAAATGATCCGGAGAAGACGTCCGAGAGCGTTTCGACGCCGACGAATGATGGCGCCAGCGAGACGCCCGGCCGGAAGGACGACGGCCCCCTCGATTCTCCGACGTCCGATGGCCTGCAAAACGATGCGGCCGTCCTGACCGTCGATACCGATGATGTGACGGTGAAGCTGACCGCTGCGGGTGCGCTTCCCGAAGGAGCGCGGCTGACGGTTGATGTGGCGGTAAACGACGAAGGCAAGACCGCCATGGAGAAGGCTCTGGAAGAGGGATACGGGCTGTACCGCATCTACCGCCTCGGCCTTGTTGACGAGGCAGGCGACCCGCTCACGCTTTCTGACATGGGCTACCGCGTTACCGTGACGTGGAATGGCATGTTTGCGGGCGAAATGAAGGCGTATCGCATTGATGGCCCCGACACGGTCACTGAAATAACGCTGGAAAAGCCCCTTACGACTCAGGGCGATATCAATCCCAACGCTCTCACGTTCTCCACTGATGTGCTCAATGCTCCCTTTGCGTTCGCCATGCCGACGCCCAGTGACGATGAGGGCGACAAGCCGAACGGGCCTGCCGACCCGACCAATCCTGAGCAGTCCGTAATTCCGGGTGATGAGAACGTCGGTGAAGGTGATGGCGACAACGCCGAAAACGGCAACGGTTTCGGCAAAGAAGGCGACGTGCCCGGCGGCACCGATAACGGCGATACCGGTACAGGCGCTGACGCTGACGTGGACGCTCCCGAGCAGCCTGCGCCGTCCGAGCCCGCCGCGAACAAGCCCGTCGATGACTCGGATAACGAGCATCAGCTCACCCTGTATGTGGGCGAGGTTCGCGATCTGCACCGTTTTGCCGCTTCTGGCGGCACGTGGACTTCCGAAAACCCGGCTGTGGCCGAGGTTGCCACCACAGGCAAGGTGACAGCGATCGCTCCGGGAGACGCGGTGGTGCGCTGCGGCGAGGTTACGATCAACGTCACGGTGCGTCCGGCTCTGACCGAAGACGCCGAAGGCCCTCAGCTTGCCTACTTCTACTTCCTGCCGCCCTCCGAAAATGGTTTGAACGGCGGTGCCGCGGTGGCGGCTAGCAGCGACATGAGCGGCGCTACGTTCCTCGGGTCGGGCGCCGTGTCGTTGCCCTCGGGCTATGATGGGCACAGCGCCCTGCTCAATGGCACGGTGCTGCCCCTCAGCAAGGATGCCAATGGCAACGAGATCCGCAACAAGGTTGTGAATCTGGACGAGCTTGTTGTCTCCGGTCCCTCGGCGCGGGAAGTGGGCCTCGGCCTAGCGGCCTACTACAACGGGAGTCTCGACGAGAATCGCTCCAAGATAAAGTACAGCGACATCACGGGATACTCCTACGAGGTCGTTCGCATCGACGGCAAGGCCTCGTGCAGCGATTACGACGGCAATCCGCTGCAGCCTGCCTCTGCCGTGCGCGTCTATGTGCAGATGCATATCCAGACCGCCGACCTCTTCACGGTTACGTACAAGGTGGCCACGCCTACGGGCCTGCTCACCCACGGAGTGCTGCATCGCGCGGGCGATCCGGCTATCGCGCTTCCCGGCTATAACTTCGAGGCCGACGATCAGACGCTCATTACCGTGGACGGTGCCACCTATCAGGCTAAGCAGCATATGAGCGAAAACGGCGTGACCTACTACTTCGACGGCTGGTACGAGGACGGCCGCTATCGTCAGCGCGCCGGTGCCTCCTACGACGGGCACGAGTCGGCCACGTTCTACGCGCGCTACCTCTCCCAGGAGGCATCCGAAGTGACGTTCGACGCCAACGGCGGCGTCTTCGCCGACGGCGCTCCTACCAAGACGTTCCAGGCCGATGAGGGCGGCACGTACTGGCTCCCCGAGGCGCCGAGCCGCTTCGGCTACGAGTTTCTCGGTTGGATCAACCAGAGCACGGGAAGCCTCTTCGCGGCCGGCACCGGTCTGGTGATGGACACCGATAATGTCGCGTACGCGGCATCGTGGAAAGCCTCTCCCTCCTCTATCGTGCTGGACGCCGTCGGCGGTTCTTTCGGCGGCGGCGCCCAGACGATCACCCTTGAGGGTGAAACCGGCGCGTTGGTCGACCATGCGGCGGCTTCCACGCCGGTGCGCGCTGGCTACAAGTTCGTGGGATGGTGCACCGACGCTGATGGCTCCGGCCCGCTGCTCACCGCGCTGCCCGATCGTTTCGCCGGCGGCACCATGACCCTGTACGCTCAGTATGTGGAAGACCCCGATCAGTACTACACGGTGACTTACCGTACTTCTGGCGTGGGCGTACTTTCCCAGCAGGGCTCCCTTGCGTCCGACGGTTACGAGATCGTCGACCGCAACCTGGTGGGCTCCCATGCCGACGGGCTCAAGGGCGCTGTGGCCCGGTCGCGGTTCCCGGAGTACTACGTCTTCGCCGGCTGGTTCAAGGTGACGTACGGAGAAGACGGCCGCGCCGAGTTGTGGGAGCTGGTTTCAAGCGATCCGGAACTGATTCCCGAAGTGGCTGCCAAGTACCTCAACTGGGTCGATGGAAAGTGTGCCGACACCGTTTTCGAAGCACGCTTCGACTACAACCACAGCGCCTCCGTTGATACGGTTCCCTATTTCGTCGAATACTATCTCATGGGCGATGACGGCGCCTACTCGACGAGGCCGGTGCGTTCCTATGCCTCCATTTTGCAGAACGTGCAGGAGCGTCAGGCCTACGATATTCCCGAACGCGCTATCGGGAAGACCACGGCGGGAGACTATGACCTATCTTTCCTTGAGCCTGGGCACGCCGACGCCTCGCTGGGTGTCGAGCCCATCGAGGGCTTCAAGGCGCAGCGCTATATGCTCGATACGGAGCGCACCACCATGAAGGTCATCTACGAGTCGGCCACACCGCTCACCTACAAGGTGTACCTGGCTAAGTACCTGGGTATTCGCTTCGAGGCGGGCGCCCATGGCGAGCTGGTTGTCGAAGGCGTGGAAGATGCCGTCAAGCCGGCCATCGAAACTCCCGAGGCCGTCGAGTACCACCTGTTGAAGGGTTCCGACTTCCCGGCGCGTCCCAAGGTGGAGCCCCACGCTGGCTACGAGTTCGAGAAGTGGACCGTGGGCGGCAACCTCGCCGACATCTATTTCGAGCGCTCCGTTGAGTCCGCACTTACCCTGGTGGCCCAGTACAAGGCGCTGCCGGCCTCCATCGCCTTTGAGTCCAACGGCGGCTCGGCCGTCGAGACCCTGACCGGTGCAACCGGTGAGGCTGTGAGCGCCGCGTTGCCGACGCCCGTTCGCGAGGGCTACACGTTCGCGGGCTGGTACAACAATAAGGCCTTCGAAGGTGACGCGCTAACGGCGCTGCCGGAGACCTTCCCGGTCGGCAACACCACCTACTACGCCAAGTGGACGGCCGACAAGGCCATGATCACCTTCAACCGCAACGCCAGCGACGTTACCGGTTCCCAGGCGGGCATCGAGGACGTGACCGACGGCACGATCGACGTCGCCTTCCCCGCGGGCACGGGCTACGCTCGCGAAGGCTACGTGTTCGCCGGTTGGAACACCAAGGCCGACGGCACGGGTGACACCGTGACGGCCTTCCCCGCCACCTTCCCGGCCGGCACCACGACGTACTACGCCCAGTGGAAGCTGGATGTGCGTGGGCTGGATGCCGCCTCCTTCTCCTTCCAGGGCACCTACAACGGGCGCGAGCGCGGCATCGCCATGCCGAGCGTGCTGAAGATGAAGGACGGCGAGACGCTGACGCTGTATGCGGCCGACAACAGCCCCATCGCGAACCCCCAGCGCTTCGCCAAGGACGTGGCCGACACCGCCCGCAACCTCACCGTGGTCATTCGCGACGCCAAGGGCGAGGAGCTGGCTCGCATCAACGGCGTGTCGGTGGTCGTCGATCCGGCGACGCTGACGGTGACGACAAGCTCGCTCATTTATCCCTTCGACGGCAACACCGCCACGAGCGCCGGTATTGCGGTGACGGGCCTGCAGAACGGCGAGACCGTGGGCTACCGCGCCACGGGTGCGGCCTCTCAGGTCGATGAAGAGGTGGAAAACGGCTTCGAACTGACCTGGGCCGCCGACGGCAACGGATACACGGCCAAGCCGGGCAACTACACGGTTGTGCCGAACCTGGGCATTATCCGCGTGGTCAGCTCCGCCTGTCCCGTTAAGGTGGAAGGCTACGTGGGCGTTTACGACGGCGCCGAGCATTCCATCAGCTACGAGGTGGCGGCTGAGGAAGCCGAGAAGGCAACGATCAGCTTCGACGGGCCGACCGCCTACACCAACGCCGGCAACCGTACCATCAACTACACAGTGGAATGCGCCGACCATGGCACCCTGTCCGGCTCCATCGATATGAAGATCCTGCCGCGTCCGGTGACCATCGCCGTGGAGGACTCCTACAAGATCGCCGCCACCATGGATCCGGAGTTCACCGGTTCCATCGTGGAAGGTGACCTCGTGCAGCCGAACGACCTGGGCGCCATCTCCTTCGTGCGTACCAACGACACCGAGGAGGTTGGCTTCTATCCGGAGGTACTGACGGCCAACTACCTGCGCAACACCAATTATGACGTGCAGGTTGTTCCCGGCACCTTCACCATCGGCCCGGCCGGCTCTACGGTGGTGCCGCCGCGCAACCCGCTTCTGCCGCCGCGTTCGAGCCTGGGCGCGGGCATGCCGGCGGGGGCCACGACTCCGGCTGATGCCATTGCCGGCGTGGTGACGACGATGGTCGGAAGCCAGCGCGCCGCTGCCGTGGCCGAGCAGTTCGGGGCTGTGGCGGGCATCATTCTCGACGAGGACGTCCCCATGGCCGCGAGCGTCTCCTTCGATAACGAGGAGCCCACGGTGACGCGTGTCGGCGGCGAGGTCATCGAGGACGACGCCACGGCTCTGGGCGCCTTCGACGAGCCCCACTGCTGGGTGCACTGGGTGATGCTCATTGGCGTTCTGCTCACGGTGGGCTACGCTGCCGCGGTAGTGGCGAACCGCCTCGGTTACGCCCGCAGGATTGACGACTTCAACAACTCGCTTACCAGCACGGTTACGACGGGAACCGAAGATACTCGCGCGGCCCGAGTCGCCCATAAGGCCTAAGGGCGCAAGCGGCCGCAGAGGCCGACGAGTCGCACGGATCAGGACGCGCGACCGGCGGCCAACTCCATGGACTGCCCGCACGGATCAGGACGTGCGGGCAGTCTTGTTTTCAGATCTGGTTGAGCAAGTTCGAAGAAGGGTGCGACGGGCTACTGAACCTGCCAGAACCCCGACTTGTCCGAGCCGACGCGATCGATGAGCCCCAAGTCGCGCAGACGACGGAAGCTGCGTCGTACCGTGCTCTCGCTGATGTTGAGGTTCTTGGCAATGCGCGGTGCGGTAAGTCGTCCGTCGATATCGAGCATGGCGAGCACTTTCTCGTCATTCAGCGTGAGGCTCGTGTCCTGCTGGGTCGCCCGGGCTCGCGCCGTTTGCTGCACTTCGGGCAGGTCAGCTCGGGCCATCGGTGCGGCGTTGATGGCGTTCGCGTGCGTTATCGAGGCGGTCAAAAGGCTGTCTGAATCCATGGGGAAGCACACCATAGTCTCGTCGTCGCGTAGTTCGAAGATGGGCTCGGGCGTGCCGGCTTCCATGCAGCTCATGCGGATGCGCGAGACCCCGTTGCCCCAGCCGTCGATGATGCCGAGCGAGCGCAGGGCCGCTACGAGATTGGGGTTGTTGGGCCGCGACGTGTGGCGTCCGAGGAGCGCGCCCACGGTCCAGGTGCGGGGCGGGCGGCCGACGTTGTCGATGCAGAGGCGGTCGGTGAACACGCTTACCTGCACGGGGGCGCCGCTGTCGTAGTTCTTATGGGCGAGCGCGTTGAGCACGGCTTCGTGCACCGCATCCCGAGGCGGTCGACCATGGCCACCGGCGGTGCCGAGACGGTAGGTGCCGTGCGGGGCCGGCTCCTCTTCCGGTAGGTACTTCTCAAAGAGCAGCTCGACGGTTGAGTGCACTTGCTCGATGAGGGAACCGAAGACCTCGTCCTCGTAGATGGGCGTGCCGCCGTGACTTCCAAAAAACCCGATGCGCACCGTGGCGCCGGGGATGTACTGGTGCGGCCGGTTATGCAGCAAAAGGATGCCGGCATTGGTGGGGGTGCCGACGCCGGTCATGAGGCCCGCGTGGCGCAGCGTTTGCTCGATGGCTGAGGCCTCGTCGAGGTCGACGGTGAGGTCGGTGTCGCGGGCCGCGCCGGTGAAGCGCGTGACGAGGCCCATGTTCAAATCGTCCAAGCTGGCCTGCACCACGGGACGCTGCTCCCACTTGACGTCGGCCTCCATATCGCGCTGCATGAGCCGATCGAGCGCCTCATCGTCAAGGATGTGGTTCTCGCCATCTTTATAGAAGAAGAAAATACCGCGGAAGCTGATAGGGTCGTTGGCCGGTGGAATAACCACCTCCAAACAGAAACGACCGCTGTCGAGCACCAATTCCACCGCGCAGGTGAGGTTGAGCGATTGCGCGATAAGCCCGGGAATGGTTTTCATGAGGCGGCTTGTGCGTCGCTTCACGGCGCCGCGGCTATCCACGTCAGCGTCCAGGATGAGACGGCCTCCACCGGCGTTGGCGATGCCGCAGACCAGCTCGAGGCATTCCGTGTCACGCCAAGTGGCCCGGCGCGCGATAGGAAGCGAAGATTCGGATGGGAGCATAATGGCCTCTCTTACCCTGGCGGTACCGTCGCATTACATTATATATAAACAGCAGCTCTCTGTTCGACGGCGAGAAGAAGGGAATGCCGGGCTCGTTTTGCAATGAGCGATCGACTCATAGACATAAATCGTTCATATATCGCTTCACGAGAGGTGCTTAGGAAAGTGAAGAGGCACGCGCTCAATTTCTTTGAATTCCCCCTGATAACAGCATTGTTTTAGTTTGGCAACAGAAGCTTCGTGTCGTGTCTGCACCATATTTCGGCGCGTATTGTGCTGGGAAGTGAGCTTGTCTCACTGAATGTTGTTGAGAAAACTTGACAGCACCAGACTAAGGTTTTATAGTGCATCTCAACATCATTCATCTATACGTGAAACTGTGAAAGCGAGGCAGTACACAATGGCTAAGATTCTTGGCATCGACTTGGGCACAACGAACTCCGCCATGGCCGTCATGGAGGGCTCCGAGCCCGAAATTCTGGTGAACGCCGAGGGCGATCGCACCACCCCGTCGGTGGAGGGCTTCCGCAAGGACGGCGAGCGCGTCGTCGGCAAGGCCGCGAAGAACCAGGCGGTCACCAATCCTGAGAACACCGTCTCTTCCGTGAAGCGCTTCATCGGCCGCTCCTACGACGAGACTCCCGAAGAGCAGAAGACCGTCAGCTACAAGGTCCAGAAGGGCAAGGACGGCCGCGCGGTCATCGATATCGACGGCAAGGACTACACCCCCGAGGAGATTTCCGCCATGGTGCTTCAGAAGCTGAAGACCGATGCGGAGAAGCAGGTGGGTCAGCCCATCACCCAGGCCGTCATCACCGTGCCGGCTTACTTCAACGACGCTCAGCGTCAGGCCACCAAGGACGCTGGCAAGATCGCCGGCCTCGAGGTGCTGCGCATCATCAACGAGCCGACGGCTGCGGCTTTGGCTTACGGCCTCGACAAGGTCGACCATGACGAGAAGATCCTCGTCTTCGACCTGGGCGGCGGCACCTTCGACGTGTCTGTGCTCGAGCTTGGCGATGGCGTGTTCGAGGTAGCCTCCACCGCTGGCGACAACCACCTGGGCGGCGACGACTGGGATCAGCGCATCATCGACTGGATGGCCGACAAGTTCCAGGCCGAGAACGGCATCGATTTGCGTAAGGATCCCATGGCCCTGCAGCGTCTGAAGGAAGCGGCCGAGAAGGCGAAGATGGAGCTGTCCTCCACCACGCAGACCAACATCAACCTGCCCTTCATCACCGCCGACGCCTCCGGCCCGAAGCATCTCGACTACACGCTGACCCGCGCCGAGTTCGAGCGCATCACCAAGGATCTGCTCGACCGCTGCAAGAAGCCGGTGGAGCAGGCGCTGAAGGACGCTGGCCTGAAGATGGGCGAAGTTGACGCTGTCTCTTATACACATCTGACGCTGCCGACGAGC